>CAYXNH010000001.1:0-1168 GCA_964466135.1 uncultured Ardenticatenaceae bacterium
AACAAGTACCTGCCCCTCATTCCCGGCACGACCTACATCTATGAAGGTCAAACGGCCGAGGGGCTAGAGCGCATTGAAGTTACGGTGTTGCACAAGACCAAGAGAGTCATGGGCGTCAAGACGACCGTCGTGCGCGATACTGTGTACGTGGATGGCGTCATCGTCGAGGATACCCTGGACTGGTTCGCCCAGGACAAGAAGGGCAACGTCTGGTACTTTGGCGAGGCGGTCGATAACTACGAGGATGGCGTTCTGGTCGACCACGAAGGCTCATGGGAGGCGGGCGTGGATGGCGCGCTGCCCGGCATCGCCATGTGGGACGACCCCAAGGAGCACCTGCGCGAGCAGTACCGCATTGAGTATTATCCCGGTTTCGCGGAGGACATGGCGAAGATCTTGAGCGTCGAGGAAAAGGTGACCGTCCCCTACGGCTCGTTCGACGACGTGCTGAAGACGATGGAGTGGACGCCGCTGGAACCGGGCGTGCTGGAGCACAAGTTTTACGCGGAGGAGATCGGCCTTATCAAGGTAGTTGCTCTGGATACCGGCGAGACGATTGAACTGATCGACATCATCCAACCGGCCGATGACGAGAACGATGATAATGACAACGACGATGATGACGACAACGCCCACGACGACCAGACGGTCAGGTAAAGCGCGCCCTGTGTCATAACGTTGCCCTGTTTGTCATCCGTGTTACGCTCACTTGAGCGCCACCAGCGGCCGCGTGGTGCAACCCACCGGCCGCTCCGCGCGTAAAGTAGAAAGATACCTGGTGGTATACTGTCAGAAAGGAGCGCCAAGCGATGAGTGACCAAAACCCCAATATTGACCAACTGAAGGACGAAGAGCGCCTGAAGATCGACATCCCCGTGGAAGAGGAACCGACCGGCAGCGCGGCCAAGCCGTCCTCCACTGACATTGCGGATGAATTCAAGCGTCTCGGCCGCCAGTTCGCCGACGCGCTGGAAGCCGCTTTCAACAGTGAAGAGGCGCGCCGCATGGAGACCGAAGTGCGGGCCGGCATGAAGAGCTTTGCCGACGAGGTGGAGAAGGTTTTCCACCAGGCCAAGGAAAGCCCGACGGCCACGCGCGTGAAGGAAGAGGCTGTCGGCGCGAAAGAGCGCGTCGAGTCGGGCGAGTTCGCTCGCAAGGCCCAGGAAGG
>CAYXNH010000001.1:1268-50068 GCA_964466135.1 uncultured Ardenticatenaceae bacterium
TCCAGGTCGTCCAGGTCGAGCCATTGCAGCATGATGCGCTGCACGCCGGCGGCGGCCCAGGCGTTGAGTTGTTCGACGATCTCCCCGCCGGCCCCCACCGCCACACCGCTCTGTCGCAGCCTGGCCGCATCGCCCCCGCGCCGGGCCAGCTTGCGCGCCAACTCGGCCGCGTCGCGACCGAAGACGCAGCCGGCCATCAGCGACCGCCGCACCGACGCCGGATCGCGCCCCGCCTCGATCAATAGCTCGTCGAGCCGGCGGTTCAACTCCGCGTAGCGCGCCGGGTTGACGTAGACCCCGTTCCACTCGTCGGCGTAACGCGCCGTCAGAGGGAGCGTGCGTCGCGGCCCGTTGCCGCCGATGAGGATAGGCGGGCCGCCGGGGCGCGCCGGCCGCGGCAGCAGGATCGCCTCGCGCAGCCGGTAGTACGCCCCCTGGAAGTCGACCGGCGTGTCGCTGTGCAGCAGCCGGGTGACGACCTCCAGCCCCTCTTCAAAACGGGCGAAGCGCTCCGGCACGTCGAGCAGTTCCCAGCCATAGTGGGTGTGCTCCCGCTCCTGCCAGCCCGCCCCCAGCCCCAGCGTCAGCCGCCCGCCGGACAGGTCGTCTACCGCCGCGGCCGTGCGGGCTGTGATGGTTGGATGGCGGAACGAAACGGGCGACACCAGCGGCCCAAACTCGATCCGGCGCGTATGGCTGGCGAGCCAGGTCAGCGATGCCCACAGTTCCAGCGACGCTTTGTCGGGCGGAGTGGCGTTGGTGTAATGGTCAGAGCGGTAAAGGCCAGCGAAGCCCAGGTCTTCGGCGGCCGCGGCAAGGCGCTGCCAGCGCGGCCAGGTCAGGCCGTCCTGGCCTTCGATCATGAGGGCAATTTCCATGGTGACCAGTTGTTAGTGGTCAGTGATCAGTATTCAGTAGGTCAGTATTCAGTGGGTCAGTCGTCTGTACTGATCCACTGAATACTGAAACAAAAAAGGGCGTCGCCACGCGCGACGCCCCTATTCGACATGAATCCGCTTAGGCCGCGGCCTTCTCCAGGTGCGGCAGCACCTGGGCCAGGATACGCTCCTTAGGCTGCGCGCCGACGATGCGCTCCACGACCTGGCCGCCCTTGAACAGCATCAGGGTCGGAATGCCGATGATGGCATAGCGGCCGGGCCCGGCCGGGTTGTCGTCCACATCCATCTTGGCGACCTTCAACGAGCCCTCATGCTCCGACGCGATCTCCTTCACAAAGGGAGCGATAAAGCGGCAAGGCCCACACCAGTCGGCCCAAAAGTCGACCAGCACGGGAACGTCAGACTCCAGTACTTCCTGTTGGAAGGTGGCATCGGTAACTTCGAGTGGCTTAGCCATTATTTTCCTAATTCTCCTTCAGACTTTTCTGCTCATCAGATTCCAGAACAAGAATCCACAGATTTCCCAGAATACATCCACGATATATGTGTCAGGCGCAAATGCCTTACTTTCTAGAGCATGGCGCTTCTTTGGTAGACGCGCTTATAAGTTCAATCCTTACTTACCCGTATCAGAACAACGTAAGCGCCCGGGGATTATATAGAACTCTGTCAGGAAATGGAACACCGATACTGAAAGACCTGACAGGTGGGCGGCCACAAGTTTCACTGTTGTCAGCGTACCATTGGCCGCCCACCTGTCAGGTCTGAGCAATCAAGCGTCCCATTCTTTTGCGCGCTGCCCGCCCGCGGCTAGAATTGCATCATGACCGACCTCCTCATCCACAATGGCCGCCTGGTTACCTGGACTGACCCCAACGAGATACTGGAAGACAGCGCCCTGCTGCTGCGCGACGGCCGCATCCATGACATCGGCCCGTCGGCCCGGCTGCTGGGTCTCTACCCCGACGCCGAACGGCTGGACGCGCGCGGCCAGCTGGTCATGCCCGGCAACATCTGCGCCCACACCCACTTCTACGGCGCGTTCGCCCGCGGCATGGCTATCCCCGGCCCCGCGCCCAAAGACTTCCCGGACATCCTGGAGCGGCTGTGGTGGCGGCTCGACCGGGCGCTGCTCGACGTGGACGTGGCGTATAGCGCGCTGGTCTCGCTGGTGGACGCCATCAAGCACGGCACGACGACGCTCATCGACCATCACGCCAGCCCCAATGCCATCGACAGCTCGCTCGACCAGATCGCTGACGCAGTGGAGACGGCTGGAGTGCGCGCGGTGCTTTGCTACGAAGTGACCGATCGCAATGGCGAGGACGGCGTGCATAAGGGTATCAGCGAGAACGTGCGCTTTCTGCATAGTGTGAAGGAGCGCAACAGCGATCGGCTGGCTGCGACCTTTGGCCTCCACGCCTCGCTGTCGCTGAGCGACGAGACGCTGCGGAAATGCGTGGCCGCGGCCGAAGGGCTGGACACCGGCTTTCACATCCATGTAGCCGAGCACGAGGCGGATGAGTATGACTCGCGCGAGAAGTATGGCTTGCGGGTGGTCGACCGGCTGGCGGCCGCGGGTATTTTGGGGCCGAAAAGCATCGTGGCTCATTGCGTCCACATCGACGGCCGCGAGATGGACCTGCTGCGCGAAACAGGCACGTGGGTCACCCACCAGCCGCGCAGCAACATGAATAACGCCGTCGGCGCGGCCCCTATTGAGAGCATGATGCGACTGGGCATTCCGGTTTGCCTGGGCAATGACGGCATGGGCAACGCCATGTGGGGTGAGTGGAAGGAGACCTATTTTCTGCATAAATTGACCCATCGCGACCCGCGCCGGGCTAACGGCATGGACGTGGCTCAGATGGCCATCACCAACAACGCCGCGCTGGCTCGCGTCTTCTGGCCCGATCTGCCGCTGGGGCAATTGGCGGTGGGGGCGGCGGCTGATGTCATCTTCGTCGATTATCACGCCATCACACCGCTGAGCGCGGGCAACCTGCCCTGGCATATTATCTTCGGCTTCGAGAGCAGCATGGTGACGACGACTATCGCAGGCGGCAAGGTCCTCATGCGCGACCGCCAACTGCTGACGCTGGACGAGGCGGCCATTACCGCCCGCAGCCGCGAGCTGGCGGCCAAGGTGTGGGAGCGGTACAACGCGCTGGACTAAGGGATGATAAGGGATAAGGACCGTGGGGTGAAGATAACCCTCCTTATCCGCTGATCGATTCCGGCTATTTCCATTCCTGAAACAAGAGGTTACTTCATGAAAATCGCGATATTGGGCGGAACCGGCAAGGAAGGTTCCGGATTGGGGTTCCGCTGGGCGGCCGCCGGGCATGAGATCATCATCGGCTCACGCCTGGCTGAGAAAGGGGAGCGCGCGGCCGAGGAGATGCAGTCCGAGCTGCCCCACGCCGCGATCAGCGGCAGCGACAATGCCACGGCCGCGGCCGCTGCGGATCTGGTCGTATTGTCTGTACCCTATGAAGCGCAGGAAAATACGCTGGCCGATGTCCATGATGCGGTGCAGGGCAAGCTGCTCATCAGCGTCGTCGCCCCGTTAGGTCAGCCCAAAGCTCGCGTGTGGCGACTGCCGAGCGGACTGTCGGCGGCCGAGGAAGCCCAACAACAACTGGGCGAAGGCGTCACCGTAGTGGGTGCTTTCCAGAACATCTCCGCCACCCATTTGCGCGATCTGGACCATAGCCTCGACTGCGACGTGCTCATCTGCGGCGAAAAGGCGGCCGACAAGGATGTGGTGGCCGGATTGTGTCGCGACGCCGGATTACGCGGCATTAATGCCGGCGCGCTGGCCAATGCCGCCGTTGTTGAGGGGATGACGGCCGTGTTGCTGGGGATCAACATCCGCAACAAGATCAGCAGTGCGGGCATCCGGATCACTGGCCTGCCGGAAGACTAGTGGCCGTCGCTCCCGACCATCGTCCCTTGACCTCCGATCGCTGCTCCCTCTTCGCTTTGCCCGGCATTCCCGATGTCCAACCGGGAGACGATGCCGGACGTCTGCTGCTGGATGCGCTCGACCGGGCCGGATTGACCCTTCTGGACGGCGATGTGCTGGCCGTGGCCCAGAAAATCATCAGCAAGGCTGAGGGGCGACTGGTCGATCTGACGACAGTCATACCGAGCGAACGCGCCCTCGAATTGGCCGGGCAGACTGACAAAGACCCGCGCCTGGTGGAGCTTATCCTGCGTGAGAGCGAGGAGGTTTCGCGGGTGCGGCCGGGGGTTATTATCGTTCGCCACCGGCTGGGCTTCACCAGCGCCAACGCCGGCATCGATCGCTCCAATGTTGGCCCCGACGGGTCCGACGTCGGCCCCGACGGCGAAGAGCGAGTCTTGTTGCTGCCCGTCGATCCCGATCTTTCGGCTCAGCACATCCGTGACTTGATCATCGCCGAACGCGGCGCGACCGTGGGTGTGGTCATCACCGACAGCCACGGCCGCCCCTTTCGGCTGGGCACGGTCGGCGTGGCCATTGGCGTGGCCGGGCTGCCCGCGTTATGGGACCGACGCGGAGAGGTGGATCGCTACGGCTACCGCCTGCAACACACCGATGTGGGCGTGGCCGATGAGATCGCCGCCGCCGCCGGGCTGCTGATGGGACAGGCGGCCGAGGGACAACCGGCGGTGCTCATTCGCGGTCTAAGCCTGCCGCTCGCTGACGGCCGAGCAGTCGATTTAGTGCGGCCGAAAGAGATCGACCTCTATCGATAGGGGTGTGACGTCGGGGGATCTGGCAACTCGTATTCGACGGCCGCTTGGCGTAGTCTCCTGCACACACGCTATAATCATCCATCATGAACGACCCGATGACCGATCGCTATTTAAGACCCGATGCCCTGTTTGATCTGTCCGATCCGGCCACAGCCGCTTTTTTCGACGGTTGTGAGTATGTGTGGGATGCGTTGCCGCGGATCAAGCGTCATGTGGCCCGAATGACCGAAGGCGGCCGCCGTATCGACGGTACGGTCATGGACGGCGCCTGGCTGGGCGATGCCCCTATCGTCATCGAGGCGGGGGCGGTGGTGGAGCCGGGAGCCTATATCATCGGCCCGGCTTATATCGGCGCAGGAGCGGTGGTGCGGCATGGGGCTTACGTGCGCGAGAATGTGATCATGTTGGCCGGCAGCACGCTGGGCCATGCCAGCGAGGCCAAAAACGCCCTGTTTCTGCCCGGAGCGGCCGCGCCCCACTTTGCCTATGTGGGCGACTCCATCCTTGGGCATCACGTCAACCTTGGCGCGGGAACGAAGCTGAGCAATCTGGGTATTCTCAGCGCCAAGGACGAGGCAACGGGCAAGCGGCCGACCATCAGGTTGATGATCGAGGACCGTGAGTATGATACGGGACTGAGCAAGTTCGGCGCGATCCTGGGAGATGGCGCGCAGACCGGCTGCAATGCGGTGCTGAATCCGGGCTGCATTGTGGGTCCGCGTACGCTTGTTTACGCCAACATGAGCCTGAGGAAGGGCTACCACCCGGCCGACAGCATTCTTAAATTGCGACAAAACACGAGGGTGATGGGGAGGGAATAACCCTCCTGATAGGGCAGCCGCTTTGCCGGAAAGCAGCCTAATGATTGGAATTTGACGACAGGTTGGGCGCCGATTGCATCGCCGCCAGCCCGTCCTTGAGAGTTGTGTAGTCGTCGAAAAATTCCAGAAAGCCCGTCACGGACATAACATCCCGGATATTTTCGGTTAACCCGACGAGGGCGACGCGGCCGTCATTGGCGGCCATTTGCCGGTAAAGCATGAGCAGCGAGCGCAGCCCTGCGCTGGAGATATAGCCGACGCCACTCATGTCAAGCAAGACCTTATCCCCGGTTTTGGGCAGCGATAGGAGCTTTTCCTGTATTTGGGGCGCAGTGCGGCCGTCCAGTTCGCCGAACAGCGTCGCGATGGTCACATCCCCCGACTCTTTTAGTTCGATATTCATGAAAGATATGTTACCGAAGTTCGTGCATTTGCCTAGCAAACGGCCTGCTATTGGATGCCCATCGATCTCGATTGCTGTTGGCGGAAATCACTGTTTGCCTTCGGTCTCTTCGCCGCCGGCCTCCCCTTTCTTCAGCCGTTCGGCCAGCTCTTCCAGGCGCTTGCTGAGCCAGCGCAGGCCGCCCTCGGCTCCCTTCTGCGCCTCTCCCTTCCAGTCGATCTGGCGCAGGCGAGCCTCCACCGCGTCGGCGGTGGCCTTCGACTGGGCCTGAATGGCTTCGCCGACCTTGTCGCGCACTGCTTCGGCGCTACGACTGGTGACATCGGCCGTCGCCCCGGCGATCTTGTGGGCCGCCCGCGAGGTCGAATCCTTGACGACATCGGCTACTTTGTGCCCCGCCTGACCGATTCCTTCGAGGGCTTTTCCGCCGCTCCGGTCTGGCGTCGCCGGCGGCTCGGATTCGCCCAGATCGTCCAGGGTTATCTTTAATGGTTCCTGACTGCTCATGATTCAACCTTCCCGATAGGGGTTCTATGTGAATCTATACGGATCGAGCGATCAGCAGTTGCAAGCTAAAGAATCATGTTGAATTAGCAGTTTACATCGAATACGGAATCCATTATTATAACTGTGTTGGTTAGCCGTAATATTGGGTGTTTTTATTCTTGCTTAACGGCTCCATCAAAACGCTTCGGCCACATAAAATATCCTCGTTACGGCAGCACCGACAGTCACATTATCGTCGTCAGCGTAGAAAAAGGAGAAGATCGATGAAGCGGCCGTTGTCTCTATTGTTCCCCCTGCTGTTCTCTGTCGCATTGATGTTGACCGCCTGCGAATTTAGCGCCAGCACGGCCAACATCAAGAGTGCCACCCTGGCCCGGGACGAGGCCGGCAGCCAGCCGACAACGACATTTGAGGTGAATGAACCGTTCTATCTCATCGTCGATCTCGGCAACGCGCCTGATGCCACCAAGGTTAAAGCTGTCTGGTATGCCGTCGATGTGGGCAGCGCAGCCCCGGCCAATACCCGAATCGACGAAGCCGAGCTGGAAACCGGCAGCGGTGAAGTCACATTTGATCTGACCCCCAGCGGCCAATGGGCGCCGGGTACCTACAAGGTGGAGCTTTATTTGAACGGCGAACTGAACCAGACCCTGGATATTAAGGTCAATGGGGAAGTGGCTCAGGTCGCGCCGGAACCGACGGCCGAACCAGCCGCGCCGGCCGCCACCAAAGCCCCCGAGACCACCACAGGCGGCACGTCCGGATCGGCGACATCTCTGGAAGATGTTCGCGAGGCTACCATCCGCATTCAGGCCCAGGGCAGTTTTGTTGACCCGGAGTTCGGGCAAATGACCAACGTCGCAGGTCAGGGATCGGGCTTCATCATCGATCCGTCGGGCATTGCCGTGACCAATAACCACGTCGTCGCCGGGTCGGCCTTTTTGCAGGTCTATGTGGAAGGCGAAGACGAGCCGCGCAACGCCCGAATCCTGGGCGTGTCCGAGTGTTCAGATCTGGCCGTCATCGATATCGAGGGTGACGGCTTCCCGGCGCTCCAGTGGCGCGAGGAATCCGCCCCCGTTGGGCTGGAGATCTACGTCGCCGGCTTTCCTCTCTTCGGCAATGAGGAGTTTACCGTAACACGCGGCATCGTCTCCAAGGCCCATGTGGTCGGCGAGACGAACTGGGCCTCGGTTGACAGCGTTTTGGAAGTTGATGCCACGATCAACCCCGGTAATTCCGGCGGGCCTCTGGTTGACGCAGACGGCCGTGTCGTGGGCGTCAACTATGCCGGCAACGACGAGACCAGCCAATTTTATTCCATCGCTCGCGCCGAGGCTGAGCCTGTCATCGAACAACTCCGCGCGGGTGAGAATGTAAATTCTCTGGGGATCAACGGACGGGCGGTGACCGACGGCGAGAGCATTTTCGGCATTTGGGTGTCGTCGGTTGTGTCTGGCTCGCCGGCCGACAAGGCGGGCATCAAACCGGGTGATATTTTGACCAAAATGGAAGGCCTGGTGCTGGCCACCGACGGCACGATGGCTTCTTACTGCGATATCCTGCGCGGTCACAATATGACCGACACCATGTCCATTGAAGTGCTCCGCTTGTCCGACGCCACAATCCTGGCCGGGCAGGTGAATGGCGATTCCCTGAAAGTAGTCCAGACGCTGGGTGGCGGGGAAGGATCGTCCGGTGGTGATACGACCGGCGGTAGCACAGGCGGCGGTAGCTACAGCGAGTATGTCTCTCTCCGCGACGATTCCGGTATGCTGCAAATGTCGGTTCCTGTCGAATGGAGCGACATCGACGGTGCGCCCTGGACGTTCCAGGACGCTGAGGCCGGCCCGTCCTTGCTGGCATCGACCGATATCGACGGTTTTTTCAACAACTGGACGACTCCGGGCGCATTCCTGGCCGCATCAACATCCTTGCGGGCTACCTATGATTACACTGCCTTCCTGGATCAGTTCAATCTGGAAAGCAATTGCACCTATGACGGCCGCTTTGACTATAGCGATGATCTGTATACCGGTGCGTATGATTCCTTCTCCAATTGCGACGGCTCAGGCAATCGCTTCATCGTCCTTGTGGTGGAGCCGGATGCGCGCAACGTTTTGGTCATTCTCCAGGTTCAGATGGCCAGCGAGGCTGACGAAGAAGCGCTCGAAACAATTTTGAACACCTTTATCTACTTCGGTCTTTGATGAGAGTAGGGATTGGAGATACGAGCACGATGCGCCTGATCGGCGTTCGTGGTTCGTATCCCCAATCCCGGTCTCGGCTTTTTCCCGGTTATCGCAGTAGAATCTTGCTGAATGGGCAAGATCATCACTATTGTCGGGAATTCGGGGGTCGGCAAGACCACGCTGGCGCATGCGTTGTGTCAAGTTGGGCCGTTTGTCACCGGTATGGAACCCCCTCTCGCAGAGCGTCCGTTCCAGGCTCTCACGGCCGTCGATCCGTCCCGCTACGCTCTCGCCAACCAGGTCGACTTCCTGCTGCTGCGGGCGGAGCAGGAGCGCACCCTGCGCAACGACATGGCCCACGGCGTGATCGATGGCGGCCTGGACCTCGACTTCCACGGCTTCACCCGCCTCTTCCACCATCGGGGCTATCTGGACGAGTCTGAATTCTCGTTGCTGGCGCGGCTCCACGGGAACCTGCGGCAGCTCCTCGGCCCACCCGATCTCATCCTTCATCTGACCGCCCCGCTGGCCGTAATCGCGGAACGGTACGCCCGCCGCGGCCGCATACTGGAGATCGCCCAGCAGGATGATCTGGCTTTGATGGATCGGTTCATCGCCGAGTGGCTCGACGGCGCGATCGACACGCCGGTCATCGCCATCGACGCCTCGGCCGACGACCTCTACACGCCTCAAGCTCTGGCCGCCCTGGCGAAGCGCATCGCCTAATCGAACACGATCCGCGCCTGCGCCTTGTCGTCCACCGCGTTTCCCGCCTCGTCCACCACCGGCAATCGCTGCCCCGTCGCCAGCAGATAGAGGCCGACGTGCAGCCGGTAGACGTCCCCCGGCGAGACGGAAGGAATGTCGGGATTGAGTTGCACGATGTAGGGATCGACGACGATCTCGCCCGGCCGCCAGGCGCTTGTCGGCCGCGTTCCCTGCACCGGCCAGGCATCGACCTGTCCCACGATCCGGTCGGCCGCGTCCAGCACCTGCACAAACACGGTGTAGTCCTCGCTCATCCCGGCCAGCCCTTGCCATGTGAGCGTCACCGGTAGCTGCCCGCCCGGGGCGAACTTCCCCCAATCCACTTCCATATCCAGTAAGGCGATCCGGTCGTCGAAGTTGATCGCGCCGTCGGGCAGGGGGATGCCGCTAATGTCGATCTCGGCCACCACGCAACCCGTCGCCGGTGTACTCAGCCAGCCGCAGACGGCACTCAGTTCGCCCGGGGGCAGGGCGACTACCACATACTTGCCTTCCTCCGTGGTTGCCTCCAGAGTGATGCTGTTCGAGCGGGAGATCGCTCTGTCCGGCTCAGCGCGCATCGGCGGCGCGGCATCCGCGGCGAAGATCAGGCTGCTGAGAGCGTGCGGCGGCACGAGCATAAATGAGGGACTGTCGCCAAACCCGCTGTAACGCAGCGGCAGAGTCGTCCCTGCTCGCGCCCGGGGCGGGAAGTCAATGCCGTCCAGCGCGAAGCCGTCGAAATAGGCCCGACGCGGCTGCCCAACCGGCCCTGGCCGTGGGGCGACGGGGACGGTGGTGACCGTGTGCCAGGCGAGATCGGCCGCGGCCGTGAAGCGCGGCGCGACGGCGACCTCGATCGCTGTTTCGCAAGGCGGCTCATCGCAGTGAGGGTCGGGCAGCGGCAGCAGGTGAAAGTCGGGCACAACCTCCCCCGGTCGCCAGGCGTTGACCGGATAGGTATCGTTGGCCGGATGCACTCCATTGACGATAACCTCGTTGCCCGCCCAACCCAGATAGATCACCGGCGACCGCTCGCCCTCGGTCAGCGGCCGGTCGAGCGTCCAGTAGAGAGTGATCGCCGCCGCGTTCGCATCGATTGCCGCGACCGGATCAACCCGATAACCCATCAGGCGTAGCGGGCCGACGACCTGATCGGCGACCGTAACGTCGTCGGGGATCGTCGTCAAAGGCTCTCGGCTCACCTCCACCAGCGGGCCGGCCGACCGCAGGTGATAGATGCCCTCCAGGCCCGGCAGATAGCGAGCCAGATAGAGGGGTTGCCCCGCCTCCAGCCGCGCGTCGAGTTCGGCGCGATAGGCGGCCTCGTCAGGCAATACCATGATGTCAAGATCGGGGCGTAATTGTTCCGTTTGCTGCAAGTAGTAGAGGGGGGCGATCTTCTCGCTATCGGCCAGCACGGCCGCCCGGCGAGCAAGCGGCAACGCCAAAACGCCCCTGGCCCAGGTTTCGCCGCCGTCGCGCCCCGACTGATCGATAGCTGACCAGCGCGTTGCGGCCGTCAGAAACGCCGGCAGTACAGTCAATAAAAACAGGAGCGATGTGATGGTTTTCAGCTTCGGGGCGGGATGTAGCAAGCCGACCAGATCGACCAATGCGGCCAGCCCGGCCGCCACCCATATCGCTACGACCACGTGGGCCGGGATAAGAAAGACGGCCAGGTCGGGCACGTAGTAGTTGAGAGCATAGAAGGTGAAGCCCACGGCCGTGACCAGTAACACCAGCGCTGCCCGCCATTGCCGCGCGAACAGCCAGACCAACCCCGCGGCCGCCAATACCAGATAGAGCCAGCCCCAGGCATCGAGAAACAGACGGGCGACGATCTGCCGCCGCGCCGGGTCACGCAGCCATGCCTCCCACTGCAACGCGCCCTGAAAGCGCCCGGCCACCACCCAGTCGATGAAACGGTCGATGCCCATCGGCTCGCCGTTGATCGCCGCCCAGCGCAGCGGCAGGTAGGCATAGAGCAGCAGAGGCAGCGCGAAGGCGAGCAGAAGTTGGAAGGCTAACGGTAATAGCGACCGACGACGACTGATGTCGGGGCGTTTCCGTTTGTAATGAGGCCATAGATTGAGCGCGATGGCCAGCGCAGTCGGCGGCAGGAGAAACACCGTCGTGAGGTGATTCGTCAGCCCCAGACCCAGCAGGAAAGCTAACGCGACCATCGTTTTGCGATCCCCGGCCACGCGCCGCAGGTCGCCAGGATCGCCACCCCGCGCGCTTGCGGTGGTCGCGGCATGCCGAGCGTCTATCAATCGCAGCATCAGCAGCAACGCGGAAACAACGATAAGGGCGTGGAGGGTATAGACCTCGGCGATGATGGCCTGGCTCCAGTAGATGGGCAGCAAGCCGAGGATGACCGCGCCGGCCAGCGCCGCCAACGGCCGACCCAGCAGCCGCAACCCTAGGCGAAAGACGACCGCCGCCGCCAGCACGGCATAGACGGCCGAGGCGAGATTGATTCGCCAGGCCATCGTGCCGAAAGGCAGCAGCGAGAACAGTTTCCCGAGCAGCAGGTAGAGCGGATAGCCGGTTGGGTGGGCGATGCCGAGTTGCGGCGCGACGACCTGAAACTCGAAGGCATCGGCCGCGCCCACGGCCTGCGACATGGTCAGCAGATAGACCGGCCCCAGGGCGACGGCGACGAACAGCGGGCCAAGCCATCGCCAGCGTCGATCGGTCTCGTCGAGTGTCAGACGAGCCAGGACGGCCGCCGCCAGCCACCAACCGGCGGCGAAGAGAAAGCGAGCGCGTGACGGATCGACGACCGGATCGAGCAGCCAGACAAGGTTAATCAACAGGGGCAAGCCGACGAGTGCCGTGGATGGCCCCCCATGTCGAATGGCTTGCCGTGTGCCCCAAGTCCCGGCTAAGGCGATCAGCGCGGCCGTCGCCAGCGCGGGGAACGGCCGTCCCATCCAGCCCCAAGCTGGAAACAAGCCTTCATAGAGCAGGCGCGACAGAGCCAGCCCGGCGACGAAGAAGCAGACGGCCACCGCCGCGAGAAGGTAGATTGGTCGGGAAAGAGACCCGATCCGCGTTTGAGGCGCTGTATCCGCTTTCATGGAGTCCTATTATACCCGGAGAGGACGCCATGCGGATGGATGCTGCTGCCCTACAAACCTTCGTATCCCGCCGATGTGATACAATCCCATTCGACTATCTAATAGGAGAGGCCCAAATGACACCTGACCAAAACATTCGCTTCGAGACAATCGCCGTACATGCCGGCGTCGAACCCGACCCGACGACCGGCGCGATCATGACCCCCATTTACCAGTCATCTACCTTTGTCCAGACCGGCATCAACGAACATAAGGGCTATGACTATGGCCGCGCCGGTAACCCGACGCGCACGGCGCTGGAAAACTCGCTGGCCGCGCTGGAAGGTGGGCGTTTCGGGCTGTCGTTCTCGTCGGGGCTGGCCGCCATCGATACGGTCATGCGGTTGGTGAAACCGGGCGAGACCGTGCTCTGCGGCAACGATGTCTATGGTGGCACCTACCGTCTGTTCGACAAGGTGCTGGCCGATTATGGCTTACGCTTCATCTTTGTGGATACCTCCGATACGGCCGCCGTGGTGGCCAAGTTAACCGATGCGGCCCAAAACGCTGAACCCATTCGCCTCGTCTGGCTGGAGACGCCCACAAACCCCACCTTGCGGCTGGCCGACATCGCCGCCATCAGTCGTGCCGCGCATGCCGCAGGAGCCTGGGTTGCCGTGGACAATACCTTCGCCTCGCCCGCCCTCCAGCGGCCGCTGGCCCTCGGCGCGGACTTCGTCATCCACAGCACTACCAAATACCTGGGCGGCCATTCCGACGTCATTGGTGGGGCTATCATCCTCAACGACGAGGCAGTTCATGAGCGACTCAAGTTCCTGCAGAAGGCCGTGGGCGCGGTGTCGGCGCCGATGGATTGCTTTCTGACGCTGCGGGGCATCAAGACGCTCGGATTGCGAATGCGCGCCCATTGCGACAACGGGACGGCCGTGGCTCAATTTCTGGAAGACCATCAGGCCGTGGAGCGCGTGTTTTATCCGGGGCTGGAGAGCCATCCGCAATACGAACTGGCGCGTCGCCAGATGGCCGGGCCGGGCGGGATGGTATCCTTCACCCTGCGGGGCGGGGAGGAGGCCGCGCACGGCGTAGCTCTGCGGACGCGCCTCTTCACTCTGGCCGAATCATTGGGCGGCGTGGAATCGTTGATCGAGATACCATCCGCCATGACCCATGCATCGGTAGCCGGGCCGGAAGCGCTGGCCGCCGGTTTCGAGGTTGATGCAGGGCTGATTCGGCTGTCGGTCGGCATCGAGCATTCCAGCGACCTCATTGCCGATTTGCGGCAGGCTCTGGCCGGGTAGCTGGGCGAAACTGACCGCAAAGTTGAGCGGGTTCTCGCACCCTGATCAGCAATTTCTGCAATCTGCCCTTTGATTGTGATAAAATGCTCCCGTTATCCCGCTGATGAACGAGAGACATATGCGAATTGTTGTTGACGCAATGGGGAGCGATGATCATCCCGGCCCGGACGTGGCCGGTTCGGTGATGGCCGCGCGCAAGTTCGGCGACACCATTCTCCTCGTCGGGGACGAACCGCGGATCGCCGACGAGTTGACCCGCCACGATGTCAAAGGACTGTCCATCGATATCGTCCATGCTCCGGAAGCTATCGGGATGAAAGATTCCCCTTCGGCCGCGGCACGCGACAAACGAGACTCATCCATGCATGTGGGCCTCAAGTTGGTACGCGAGGGCGCGGCCGACGCCTTCGTCAGCGCCGGCAACAGTGGGGCTATCCTGGCCGTTGCCACCTTGCGGCAGACCGGTCTCGGCCGCATCCCCGGCATCTTGCGTCCCGCTCTGGGCGTCGTTTTTCCCATTGAGACGCGGCCCATGCTCATCGATAACGGCACCAACGCCGACGCCCGCCCCGAATATCTGGTCCAGTTCGGCCACATGGGCGCGATCTACATGGAACGCATGCACAACATCGCCAACCCGCGCGTAGCCCTCATCTCCAACGGCGAGGAAGAGGGCAAGGGCAACCAGCTGATCAAGGAGGCTATTCCCCTGATGGCAGTTGCCGGCTTCAACTACGTCGGCAATATCGAGCCCAAGGAGTTTGTGCGAGGGGTGGCCGATGTTGCCGTCGTCGACGGCTTCACGGGCAACATCATGATGAAGACGGCCGAGGCGGTGGCTGCGTATATGGGCGAGGCCATTCGCAAGCAGATCATGGCCGGCACACTGACCAAGATCGGCGGCCTGCTGGTTCGCCCGGCGCTGCGTCGCGTGCGCAGTGAACTCGACCCCGACGAAGTTGGCGGCGCGCCACTTCTGGGCGTCAACGGGGTTGTCATCATTGCTCACGGCCGGTCGAACGCCTATGCGATTCAGCAAGCCATTGGTCAGGCGCGACGGAACGTAGAGCAAGAGATCGTCAAGACCATCGCCGAGAGGCTGGCCAAGGCCCCGGCGAATTGACCGACCGATCGTTGTCGAACCGGCGGGGCGAACAGGCTTCGCGCTTGCGCCATCCGACCGCCGGCGACCCGGTTTCTACGGATAAGGAACGAATATGAGTCAAGAATATCTGGATGCGCGCGGACGGCCGCGCGTTGTCATAACGGGGATGGGCATGATCAGCCCCCTCGGTCACTCTGTTGAGCAGAGTTGGGAAAACCTGCTGGCCGGTCGATCCGGCGTTGGGCCGATCACCCAGTTCGACGCTGCCGTGTTTAACACGCGCGTCGCCGGCGAGGTCAAGGATTTTAACCCGCGCGACTACATGGATTTCAAGGAATCCCGGCGCATGTCGCGCGCCTCCCAGTTGACCGTTGCCGCGGCGACGATGGCCTTGGCCGATGCCGGGCTGCCGGAGCATGCGCCCGATCCTGAGCGCACCGGCGTGCTTGTCGGCACGGCCGTCGGCGGCATCGAGTGCGCTTTCGCGGAGATCGACAGTTTTCACCAGCGCGGGCCGCGCGGCGTCAGCCCGTTTGGCATGACCATGTTTCTGGCCAATATGCCCTCGCACCATGTCAGCCTGATGACCGGGGCTACCGGCCCCATCAGCACCATCGTCGCCGCCTGTGCCACCGGAACCCAGACCATCGGCGAGGCGGCCGAATTCATCCGGCGCGGCTCGGCCGATACCATGTACGCCGGCGGCGTGGAAGGCCTCATCCATTTCGCCGCCATTGCCGGTTTTGGGTCCATGCGCGCCCTGACCACCCACTTCAACGACACGCCGGAACGCGCCAGTCGCCCGTTCGACAAGGATCGCGACGGCTTCGTCCTGGCCGAGGGGGCCGGCATCGTCGTCCTGGAGCGACTGGATAAGGCTCTGGAACGCGGCGCGCGCATTCATGGTGAAGTGCTGGGTCATGCCACGTCGTCGGACGCCTTTCATGTGGCCGCGCCCGATCCGGAAGCCAAGGGAGCGATCCGGGCCATGAAGTGGGCGATTGAGGATGCGGCGATGACGACGGCCGATATCGATTACATCAATGCCCACGGGACTTCGACGCCGGTGAACGACGCCACCGAGACCCTGGCCATCAAAAGCCTTTTCGGCGAGCGCGCCTACGGCATCCCGGTCAGCAGCACCAAATCGGCCATGGGCCACGCCATGGGCGGCGCGGGCACGATTGAGTCGATCTTCACCACGCTGGCTCTGAGCCGCGGCATCATCCCGCCCACCTGGAACTATGAGACGCCCGACCCGGAGTGTGACCTGGACTACGTGCCCAACGCGCCGCGCCCCGCGTCGATCAACGTCGCCCTCAAGAACTCCTTCGGCCTCGGCGGGCAAAACGCCTGCCTGGTGCTGGGAAAATATCACAACGGACTTCAGTAAATATATGGTTGTCATACGAGACGAAAAACGAATCGCCCGGCTCGGCCGATTGGCGCAAATATTCAGCTTCGCCGGTCTCGGCGTGCTAATCGCCGGGTTGTTGCTGATCTTCATCACCGATAACGCCAACGTGTTCATCTACCAGATGGTCGCGCTGGTCATCGGCTTCATCCTGTCGCAGTTTGGCCTCCACTTCGCCCACCGCTATCTGCGGCGGCCGCGCATGGACCAGGCCTTGGACAAGGCGGCCGGCAAGTTCGCTCGCAAGGACGGGCGGCTCTATCATTACATGTTGCCCGCCAATCACGTGCTGCTGCTGCCGACAAGCGTCATTGTGCTGGTGGCCAAATTCCAGACCGGACGCATCTCCGCCAGCGGCGATGTCTGGCAGCAGAAGGGATTGGGCTTGCGGGGCATGATGGGCCGCGAGGGATTGGGCAATCCCAGTCGTGAGGCCGATGAAGCCGTCGCCCGTCTGAAAGTGTTCATCGACGGGGCGGCCCCTCTGGCGGCCGAAGTGCCCGTCATCCCAATCATCGTCTTCACCGCCCAGAACGTCGACAGCCTTGAGGTGAAAGAGTCGCGTATTCCCGCCGTCCATGCCGCCAAGCTGTCCGGGGCCTTGCGGCAGAGCACGATCAACCTCAAGCCGATGCCTGCCGAAGCGTATCAGGCATTGCGCGCCGCCTTCGACGCGCGTTCTTCCCATGTGCTGGAGCAATCAGTCGCTGAGACCGCTGAACAGGACTAAGGGCTTAATGATCTGAATCGGGACTGCCGACCCGGCCAAACACGTCATATTATGTTGGTCGGGACAGGCTGAAGCCCTGAAAGTTGATGACCAAAGGGCGCCGAGAGCCGATGGAAGTTCAAATTCAACATGGTTTGACAACCAACCCATGTACCTCTAGAATTCCAACCCCATAGCCCATATTTTTTGGGATGATTCGGTATTGGAAAAATACACCGAGGAGGTGATGAGATAGAAGGAAGCCGAACGCCACAGATGGTACTGTCCCAAAGTTGTATCAGTTGGTAGATGCGTCGGAGGAAGTGGCCCTCCCGCGCTCGCGTCTAATATTAGATTAGACATTACGTTCAAAATTGAAAATTGAGGAGAAGAAACGATGAAACGTCTGTCACTGTTGTTGATTGTTTTTCTGTTGGGAGCTATGGCTCTGGTGGCTTGCCAACCGAGCGGCAGCGAGCCGGCCGCGCCGGCCGCGACTGAAGCCGCCCCGGCCGAAGAAGCAGCTCCGGCTGAAGAAGAGGCTGCGGCTCCGTTTGAATGCACCGACGCCATCGGCTGCGTCGAAGTCGCCGCCGGTGATCCGATCGTGATCGCCTCGGCACTGGTTATTTCGGGCGCTAACGCCGACCTGGGACTCGACTCCCAGCGCGGTGTTGAAATCGCCATCAAGATGCGCGGCGACGTGCTCGGCCACGGGGTTGAGTTGATCAAAGAGGATGACGGTTGCAGCGCTGAGGGTGGCCAGACGGCCGCGACCAAGATCGTCGCCAACCCGCAGATTGTCGGCTCGATCGCCACGAGCTGCTCCGGCGCCGGCGTGCCCTTCTCCCAGACCGCCTCGGATGCGGGCTACGTCACGATCTCCCCGTCGAACACCTCCCCCGCGTTGACCGACCCGGCGCAGGCTTTCCATCCCGGATACGCCCGCACGGCCCACAACGACCTCGTTCAGGGCGCGGCCATGGCCGACTACGCCTATGATGTTAAGGGCTTCACCAAGGCGGCCGCCATTCATGACGGCGACCCCTACACGGAAGGTTTGGCCAAGGCGTTCGCCGATGCTTTCACCGCCAAGGGTGGCACGATGGTGGCCTTCGAAGCCGAAGCCGCCGACGCGACCAACGTCGAGCCGCTGCTGACGACCATCGCGGCCTCCAGCCCCGAGTTCCTCTACTTCCCGGTGTTCATCCCGTTGGGTTCGCTCATCGTCAACACCGCCAAGACGATCCCCGGCCTGGAGTCTGTCCAGTTGGCCGCCGCTGACGGCGTCCAGTCGCCCAGCTTCCTGGAGAACGTCGTCGGCACGGGCGAGGGCATGGTTGTTTCCGGCCCGGACCTGGCCTTCAGCAACACGTTCTACAAGGACGAGTTCCTGCCGATGTACGAGGCTGACTACGGCACCGCGCCGACCGCGCCGTTCCACGCTCATGCCTTTGACGCGACCAACCTGCTGCTGAACGCGATCGAGAAGGTCGCCCAGCAGGACGCCGACGGCAACCTGTTGATCGGCCGTCAGGCGCTGCGCGACGCTATCTATGCCACCTCCGGCTACGAAGGCGTCACCGGCACGCTGACCTGCAACGAGTTCGGCGACTGCGCCGACCCGAAGATCTCCGTCAGTGAAATCCAGAATGGCGAATTCGTCCGCATCTGGCCCTAGTTTGAAACCGTAAGTTAACGGGCCGGCCTTCCGATTCGGAAGGCCGGCCCATCGATCTTTCCCAACTGTCACAGGCTCCGATTTGAGTTGGCGACCTGATTCATGGGGCTTGTTGCATATAACGATCGTTGTGTCGGTTTATCCGGCGCAAGCAGGAGGCTAGACAATGACATCATCACGACGCCTCAAAGACCTGGACTGGATCGGCCTTGCTCTGTGGGTGTTTCGCGCAGTCATCATCCTTCTTGTTGTGGTGGGCACGGTCCGGAAGCTGTTTTTCGGGGTGGGGACGCAATATACGAGCCGGGACTGGCTCGACTTCGCTGTGTCCGGCCTGTCCCAGGGGGGCCTATATGCGCTCATTGCCCTCGGCTATACCATGGTCTATGGTGTATTGTTCATGATCAACTTCGCCCACGGCGAATTTTTTATGTCGGGCGCGATGACCTCGACCATGCTCGTGGCCTCCACGCTCAGCCGCTCGGGCTTCATGAACGAACAGCCGATCATCTATCTGGTGATCGTGACTTTCGCCTCGGTACTGACGTCGATGGGCATCGCCCTGCTGACCGAGCGAATCGCTTACAGGCCGCTGCGTCGCGCTCCTCGACTGGTGCCGCTCATCACCGCCATCGGCGCGTCGTTCTTTTGGCAATATTTCTTCCGCGGTCTCTTCGGCGGCGATATCAAACCCTTCCCGGTTCCGGCCATTCTGGACGGTCGGGTCAATGTGCTGGGCATCGATTTCCTCAAGGTGCGCCTGGTGGTGTTCATTGTCTCCATTTTGGCCCTGATCGGACTCTATCTGTTCGTCATGAAAACCAAAACCGGCAAGGCCATTCGCGCCGTCGCCGAGGACAAGGACGTGGCGACGCTGATGGGTATCGATGTGGACCGCACGATCGCCATCACCTTTGCCGTTGGCGCGGCCATGGCCGGCATCGCCGCCATCCTGTGGGCGCTGGTGTTTAAGCAAGCCCACTTCTTCATGGGTTTCGTTCCGGGCATCAAGGCGTTCACGGCGGCCGTGTTGGGCGGCATCGGCAGTATCCCCGGCGCGGCCATCGGTGGCCTCTTCCTGGGCCTTATCGAAGCCGTAGGGCCGCCCCTCTTTCTGGAAGGGTTGGGCATCCCCGGCGCTCACCAGCTGAAGGACGTCACCGCCTTCACCTTGCTCGTTCTGGTTCTCATCTTCCGGCCGCAAGGCATCGTCGGCGAACGCCTGGCCGAGAAGAAAGCTTAAAGGAGGCATCTCATGACAAGAGAAAACTGGCGTCGTATCGTCCGGATCGGCCTCCTGATGGGTCTATTGATCCTGATGACCAGCGTCATCGGCATGGTGGAAACATTCAACGAGCGCCCGCTCGTCGTCGGCTACCTCACCTTGGGGCAATTGCTGTTGTTTATCCCGGCTCTCTTTGGCGGTTATCTGTCCGTCCCGGCTGGAGAGCATCGGGCGCCCCTCATGAGGCTGGTTGGGGGATTGGTGACCGGATTGCTGGCGTCGATCCCTGTCGTTCTGTTGATCCTGCTGGCATCGTCCTGGCCCGGTATCCGGACCTATTTCGTAAACGTCTCGCCCAAGCTGATTAACGAAATTTTGCTCTTCGGTATGGCGATGGGTCCGGGGATCGGTCTTCTGGTGGCTGAGATAGCGATTTTGGGACTCGTCGGCGCGGCTATTCATCTGGTTCCCGATCGATTCAGCAAGCCAATATTGACGGCCTTGATCGTGACCGTCACGTTTGCCCTCTTTTCCGATGTGCCGCTCAACATCGCCAATCAGTTAATGGAACGCAAGACCGTCCGTATCCTGTTTGGCGCGAAGGGCATCACGCCACTGGCGGCCGTCCTGGTGTTTGCCATCTCCCTGATCGCCGCCTTCTATTGGACGCTGAAAGGGCAGGCTGCTTATAAACAACGGCAGGCTGCCCGTACCCCCGCCCAGGCCAAACAATCACAAAAGATCGCGATGATCGCCCTGCTGATCACCCTGCTGGTGCTACCGCGGGTGTTGGGTATATTCCTGACTAACGTTCTGGATCAGGTGGGCATCTTCATCCTGATGGCGCTCGGTCTTAATATCGTGGTCGGTTTTGCCGGGTTGCTCGACCTGGGCTACGTCGCTTTCTTCGCCATTGGCGCCTATGTGACGGCCTTGATGACGTCCACTGGCGCTTTGGGGATGGGCTTGAGCTTCTGGGTGGCCGTGCCCGTCGCCGTGCTGGCCGCCACAATGGCGGGGACCATCCTCGGCATTCCGGTCCTGCGCATGCGCGGCGACTATCTGGCCATCGTCACCCTCGGCTTCGGCGAGATCATCCGTGTGCTGGTGCGCTCCGACCTGCTCAAACCGGTCATCGGCGGCGCGCAAGGAATCCTGAACATCGGTCGCCCGACTATCGGCGGCTTTGAGTTCATCTCGCCGCTTCATTTCTATTACCTCATCCTCTTGGGCTGTCTCCTGGCCTGGTTCATCGCCGGGCGATTGCGTGATGGCCGCCTGGGTCGCCGCTGGATGGCCATGCGCGAGGATGAAGACGTAGCGGAGGCGGTGGGTATCAATCTGGTGTCCACCAAACTGCTGGCCTTTTCTATCGGCGCGGCCTTTGCCGGGTTGGCCGGGGCGCTGTTTGCCCCGCGCATCGGTTCCGTATTTCCTAACAGCTTTGAACTCCTCATCTCGATCAATGTCTTGTGCATCGTCATCGTCGGCGGTATCGGCAGCCTGCCCGGCGTCGTGCTCGGCGCGTTTGTGCTGGTCGGCCTGCCGGAACTGTTGCGCGAGTTTGAGGAGTATCGGCTACTCATGTATGGCATCCTGCTGATCGTCATGATGCTCGTCCGGCCCGAAGGTCTCTGGCCGTCGGCCATCACTCGTCGTGAATTGCATGCCGCAGAGGAAGAGGCTGCGCGCGAGGGGATTCAGCACGAAGAGGTCCATCCAATCGCCTGAGGGTGACGATATGAGCAACATACTGGAAACAACCAACGTAACCAAGCGCTTCGGCGGCCTGACGGCCGTGAATGATCTGAGCTTTGCCATTCCCAAGGGCAGCATCGTCAGCATCATCGGCCCCAACGGCGCGGGCAAGACGACGTTCTTCAACTGCATCACCGGCTTCTACAAGATCGACGAGGGCGACATCATCTTCGACGGCCAATCCATCAAGGGCCGGTCTCCCGACCAGATCACCAAGTTGGGCATCGCCCGTACTTATCAGAACATCCGGCTCTTCTCCAATATGTCGGCTATCGAGAACATCCTCGTGGGCATGGAGCCTCGGCTTCACTCGCCGTGGTACGGCCCGGTCTTCGGCCTGCGCGGCACGAAGGATGAGGAAGAAAAAGCCGTTGTGGAGGCCAACCAGTTGCTCAACTTTGTGAGCCTGCGCGGCAAAGGCGATACCCTGTCCCGCAATCTGCCTTACGGCGATCAGCGGCGGCTGGAGATCGCCCGCGCATTGGGCGGCAACCCCAAGCTCTTGCTCCTCGACGAGCCGACGGCCGGCATGAACCCGCGCGAGACGGCCGAGACGACCGAGTTTATCCGTAATCTGCGGGACGAAGTGGGTATCACGGTTCTGCTCATCGAGCACGATATGCGCGTGGTCATGGGTATATCGGAGGATATCACCGTGCTGGACTACGGCGAGAAAATCGCCCAAGGGACGCCGGTGCAAATTCAGGGCAACGCCCGCGTGGTCGAAGCCTATCTCGGCCGTGGCGCCGCCGGAGCCGCCCATCTGAGTCTGGATCACAAGGAGGCTGCATGAGCATCCTGGAACTGAAAGACGTACACGCCTATTACGGCAAAATTCATGCCCTGAAAGGTATATCGCTGAAAGTTGAGCAAGGCGAGATCGTCACTCTCATTGGCGGCAACGGCGCGGGCAAGACCACGACGCTGCGAACCATCTGTGCCCTCATGCGGCCGACTGTCGGTTCGGTCACATTCAACGGCGAAGATCTGTCGCATCACAAGCCCAGCTCGCTGACCGCCAAGGGCATCGCTATGGTTCCCGAGGGGCGCGGCGTGTTCGCACGCATGACCGTTTTGGAAAACCTGGAGATGGGCGCCTTCCACCGCAAGGACAAGGAGATCGCCCAGGACATCGGCCAGATTTATGACCTGTTTCCGCGCCTTAAGGAGCGTCGGACGCAGTTGGCTGGCACGATGTCCGGTGGCGAGCAGCAGATGCTGGCCATGGGCCGGGCCATGATGTCTCGGCCGAGCCTGTTGCTACTGGATGAGCCGTCGATGGGTCTTGCTCCCGTCCTGGTGGAGGCTATCTTCAGCACCATTGTGGACATCAATAGTCGGGGCACGACCGTTCTCCTGGTGGAGCAAAACGCGCTAATGGCGCTCAACATCGCCAGCCGCGGCTACGTCCTGCAAACAGGCGCGATCGTCCTCAGCGACAGCGCCAAGGCGCTGCAACAGAACGAGATGGTCCAGAAGGTCTATCTGGGTATTGAATAATGATGGTTTGAGGCGCGCCCCCGTTGCTCGAACTCTTTCAATGTGTAGGGGCGGGTTTCAAACCCGCCCTTGCAATGGGGATTAATCCCCCAATCTACCTAATCCATGAAACTCCGACTCTACTCCGCGGCCGATGTCAATCGCGCCTTGCCCATGGCCGAGGCCATCGAGGGGGTGAAGGCGGGCTATGTTCAACTCTCGGCCGGTCGCGCCCAAATTCCTCTGCGCACACCCCTGGACGTCTCGCCCGATAACGTCACGCTGATCATGCCCTTCTACACGCCCGATGGGGGTGGCGCGCTGGGCCTCAAGCTGGTCTCCGTGTTTGGCGACAACGTCGCGCGGGGCTTGCCGCTCATCCATTCCGTCGTACTGGCCGTTGATCCGATGACCGGCGCGCCCCAGGCGTTGATCGAGGGGGGCACGCTGACCGCCATTCGCACCGGCGCGGCATCCGGCGCGGCCACCGACGTGCTGGCCCGGCCTGATGCAGCTGTCGCCGCCATTTTTGGCAGCGGGGTACAGGCCCGGCGGCAACTGGAGGCGGTCTGCACCGCGCGGTCGATCGAGCGCGTATGGGTCTACAGTTTGGCTGGAGCTGAGGAGTTCGCGGCCGAGATGGCCGGCCATGGCCCCATCCCCGCCGATATTCGCATCGCCGAAAGCCCGCGCCAGGCGGTAGCCGAGGCTGACGTTATCTGCACCGCCACAACCTCGCGCAAGCCTGTGTTCGACGGCCGCGATTTGAAACCCGGCGCCCACATCAACGGCATCGGTTCATTCACACCTCAGATGCAGGAGATCGACGCCTTTGCCGTGCGTCGCGCGCGGGTCGTCGTCGATTCCATCGCGGCGGTCCTGGCCGAGGCCGGCGATCTGATTATCCCGCTCAACGCCGGGGAGATCGGCCGCGACCATATCGACACTGAGCTGGGCGAAGTCATCGCCGGAATCAAGCCGGGGCGAACCAGCCCCGAGCAGATCACCTTCTTCAAGTCCGTCGGCGTGGCCGTCCAGGATGCCATGGCCGCCCAAATCATCTTGCGCAACGGCTCCGATCTGGGGCTGGGCACGGCAATCGACCTATGAGTAACCTACCCTCAACAGCCCAGGTCGTCGTCATTGGCGGCGGCGTCATGGGCGCAAGCACCGCCTATCATCTGGCGTTGCGCGGCATGCGCGACGTCGTGCTGCTGGAAAGCCAGAGCTTCTTCGGTCAGGGAGCCACCGGTAAATGCGCCGGCGGCATTCGCTACCAGTTCTCCACGGCCATCAACATCCGGCTCTCGCAGCTTAGTCTGCCGATGCTCAGTCGCTTCGAGGAGGAGACGGGCCAGCCCATCGACCTGCGCTATCCCGGCTATCTGCTGCTGGCGACGACCGAGGAAAACGTGGCCGAATTTCAGCGCAACATCGCGCTGCAACACAGTCTGGGCGTGCCCACGGAATGGCTGGAGGCTAACGAGGTTCGCCGCCGCATCCCTCAATTCAGGACT
Organism: uncultured Ardenticatenaceae bacterium; assembly: GCA_964466135.1. Lineage (GTDB taxonomy): Bacteria > Chloroflexota > Anaerolineae > Promineifilales > Promineifilaceae > Promineifilum. The sequence goes on from CAYXNH010000001.1 coordinate 25,854, forward strand.
GATGACGTGCTGGCGGCCACCTATCACAAAGGAGATGGTCTGGCCGACCCCAACGGCGTCGTAGCCGGTTATATCAGCGCCGGTCGGCGGTTAGGTGTACGCGCTTTCAATGACGCACCGGTGACGGGCATCGAAGTTACGAGCGGCCACGTGACGGCCGTGAATACGCCGCTCGGCCGCATCGCCTGCCAGGTGGTGGTAAACGCCGCCGGTCCATGGGCCGGTCTGGTCGGCGAATTGGCCGGCGTACCCATCCCCATCACACCCATCCGTCGCCAGATCGTGACGACTTCGCCCCTGCCCGAACTGGACCCGAACTTCCCCTTCGTCATCGACTTCGCCCACAGCCTCTACTTTCACCGCGAAGGTGAGGGCTTGCTGACCGGGATGTCGAATCCCAATCAGCCCGCCGGTTTCGACGAGAGCGTCGACGATGATTGGGAATTGGTTCATCTGGAGGCGGCTGTCGAGCGATTGCCTCTGTTGGCCAAGGCAGGCCTGCAAGCTCATTGGGCGGGCCTCTATGAGGTGACGCCCGACGCACACCCGATCATCGGCCGCGTGCCCGATCTGGAGGGCTTTATCGTGGTCGCCGGGTATTCCGGTCATGGCTTCATGCACGGCCCGATCGCCGGGTTGTTGGTGACGGAGATGATCCTCGACGGCCGCGCCCACACGCTCGACATCAGCGAGTTGGCCTACGAACGGTTCGCCGCCGGGCGCCTTGCCCACGAATACAACGTCATCTAGGGTTGCCGGAGCAGATTTACACACGCCTGCCGCCCGCGCGGCTGTCGCCTGTTTTGTGTGTAATCGGTGAAATATGGCGCTTCACTTCTGCCGATCCGGCCAAAATCGGTATACTTGCGGCGTGGCCGAGATTAACGGCCGCCATTAATCCGGTTAATCTGTGTAAGCTGTGAAATCCTGGCTTTCCCTCCAACGAATAATCATCATCCTGATCCTCACGACAACGGCGGCCCTGGTCGCCTGCAATCGATTGTCCGAGACGGAGGTTGGCGAAGTCGCCCCGACCGCCACTGTCCCCGTCGCGCCAACGGCCGATCTGCCGGTTGATGCCGCCGGTGATCTGCTGGTCATCGCTACCGATGCTCCGCTGCCGCCCTTCGCCGATTTTGATGTATTCGGTAACATCATCGGCTTTAACAACGCCGTTGTCGAGGGCATCGCCGCGCGGACCGGTCTGGAGTATGAGTTTGTCGTCACCCCCAGCGACGGCGTCCTCGATAATATCGCCGCCGGGTCGGCGCGCGACTTCGATGCCGTCATGTCGGCCCTGGTCATCCCCGATACGCCACCGCCAGGCATCGCCTTTACCCATCCCTATCTGGAAGTTGGGCAGGTTCTGGCCGTCCTTGTCGACGACAAGACCGTCAACGGCGCGGTCGACATTCAGCCGGGAATGGCCGTCGGCGTGCTGAAAGACAGCGCGGGGCAGGATGCGGCCGCGGCTTTGGGTATTGCCGAGTCCGATCTCTTCGCCACCTACGACCGTCCGTCGCAACTCTTTCAGGCGCTCATCGACGAGGTCATCGACGTCGTCATTGTCGACAGCTATATCGCTGAATATTTCTCGCGCAACTTTCCTGAGCAGGTGCGCATCGCCGGAGGCGAGGGACGAGAGGCCTGGCTTGATCACCGCGCCTACGGCATCGCCGTGGCCGCCGACAACACCGAGCTTCTTGACACGCTCAATTCGGCCATCGACGGCTTGCGTGATGCCGGCGCGCTGGACGAGCTGACCGTCTCCTGGCTCATCTCCGAGGCCGATCCCGCGGCGGCCGTTAATCCCGGCGAGTCTCGCGTCGGCACGCCCACCACTGAGCTGTTCATCGGCGTGGTGGGCCAATTCTCCGATATGGATCCCGCCTCCCTGACGACCGATTTCGTCAGTTGGGAGGTCAAGACCAACACGATGAGCGGTCTCTATCGCTTTAACCCCGACAATCAGCTGGAGCCGTTGCTGGCTTCGGCGCTGCCGTCCGTCTCCGAGGACAAGCTGGAATACACTATCCCGCTGCGCGCGGGTTTGCGTTTTCCCGACGGCAGTGAATTCACGGCCGATGATGTTAAATGGTCGCTCAATCGTGCGGCCGGATTGGGGAACTTCCTCGTCAATACCTATCTCAAGGACAGCAACGGCGATAACTTCGCCGACGAAGATGCGGTGCAGGTCATCGACCCGTCGACGGTCAAGATCATCCTGAAGGAGCCGACCGGCTATTTTCCGGCGATTCTGGCTGTGCCGCCCTTCTTCCCCATCAGTAGCGAATGCTATTCCGAAGCCGGGGACCCCGGCAGCACGTGCGGCGCCATTGGTCCCTACACCATCGTAAGTTGGGAACTTAACGATCGCCTGCGCCTGCGCGCCAATCCTGACTGGCCGGGCGAGCCGAAACCGGCTTTCGAGAACATCACGATTAAATTCTACACCGACGCCGGTTCGATGCGGCGCTCGCTGGTCGAGTTCCGCTCGGTGGATCTGGCCTGGACGGGTTTGACGTTCTCAGATTATGTCGAGTTGTCCGGGCTGGACGAGACCGGTGACGGCACGGCGGATTACACCGGCTGGCAAGGCAGCAACACCTTCAAGAGCTACATCATCTTCGAGCAAGGGACCGAGCCGTGGGACAGCGAGCGGGTGCGACAGGCGGCCGCGCTGGCCATCGACCATGATGCCCTGGCCGCGCTGTTCGGTGGGGCGCGCTTGCCGCTGCTCAGCCCGGTCCCCGATACCATCCCCGGGCACCTGCCCACTTTTCCCGCGCGCGATCTGGAGGCGGCCCGGACGTTGTTGCGCGCCGAAGGCTACACCGAGGCCACGAAATTGCCCATCACGCTGTGGTACGTCAACGACGGCCGCTACAGCTCGCTGGAAGATACTTACGCCGCGACCATCAAGGCCCAACTGGAGGAGACCAACATTTTCCAGGTGGAGACGGCCGGGGCGAGTTGGGACGAGTTCCGCCTGCAGATCTCGCAGTGCAGCTTCCCCATGTACCTCATTGGCTGGCCCTCTCCGGGGCAGCCGACCACCTACCTCGATGCCACCAGCTGGACGGACTTCTTCGTCACCAATACCAACCGCGTGTTCTGCTCCAACTATGAGAGCGACAAGATGACCAAACTGGTGGCGGAGGCACGGGCGGAAGTGGAAGAAGGCCCGCGACTGGAGCTATACGGCCAGGTTCAGACGCTTTGGGCCAAGGAGTTGCCGACCCTGCCGCTGACCCAGGAGCCACGCCGAGCCGTCTCGCTGACGACCATTGGTGGTGTCCGCGTCGACGCGCTGGGGTTGATGCACTACGAATGGCTGACGAAAGAGGGGGCTGAGTAAGTCCCTACTGCCCGGTCGCTTGCTTTTCCTGCTGCTCGCGTTTTTTGGCCCGTCGTCCCACCAGGCGTTCCGTGCCGTTCATGACGCGCTTGATGTTCGGCCGTAGCGCCCAGGTGACGACGAGACCCGCAGCGATGCTGCCCGCCAAATAGGCGCCTGTCGTGTCGATGCCCATGAAATAACGGACGGCGAAGGCCACGATCGTCACCGCGGCCATGCTCAACGAAGCCACCGAAGCCATACCCACGAAGTAGAGCATGCCGCCCATGACCACGAAAGCGATGGGTAACACCCACGGCCAGATGGCGCTAGACCAGCCGACATTAGGCCCGGTTCCCGCCCCGCCACCGAATTTGAGAAAGATGGACCAGTTGTGGCCGATGACCGAGAGCACGCCGGCTGTCGCCTGCGCCCAGGGCAATGCGGCCGGGCCGAGCGCGCTGCCCAATAGCCGCGTCGTCAGCCAAACAGCCAGGAAGCCCTTGAAGACGTCGCTTAACGAGGTGAGTACGCCGACGCCAAGCCCGGCAGCGCGGAGGGAGTTCGTACCACCAGTGCGGCCGCTGCCGATGGTGCGCAGGTCTTCGCCCTTGAACAGGCGAACGTAGATATATCCGAACGGAATCGAGCCGCACAAGTAACCGATAAGCGCGGCCAATAAAAAATAAACTGCCTGCATTATTAAAAGCTCCCTCAATGGATTTGGGACTACACTATTAGAACACGTCCGAGGCTGTTTGGTTGCACCGTTCGCCGTCGATGATCAGGCTGTCGTCGACAGTTCAATGGCCCTCACCTGACCGTCCCGGATGATGTAGGCTCGTACTTCCGGGCGCATCCGGTCGGCCAGCGAGATGATGATCTGCGTCGAATCGGGGTAATTCGCCTCGACCACATCGGTCGCCGACGGCCGCGCCGGGCCTCCCGGATGGGAATGGTAGATGGCGACGATCTCCAGTCCCGCGGCGTCGATGGCTAACATCGCCTGAACCTGTTGCTGTGGCTCCATCCTGTAGGCCACAGTGCTATGCAGGTCGTTCTCTATCGGAATGAACAGCGTCGCCCGGCCGTCGCGGCCGCCCAGCAGGCCGCACACCTCTTCGGGATAGTGGGCCGCCGCGTGGGTGAGCATTTCCTCTATCAGGTCAGGGGGCAGGCGCAACTCATCCATCACCGGGGGATCGTACCGGCAGGCATCATGACAGGCAAACGGGCCGCGCCACTACGCGGCCCGCTTGCCTGACTCGATTCGTCCAGCTAACTCTTGTGGATGCCGCCCTCGGTTAGTGCGGTCACATCCAGCAGTTTGTCGGCCATCTCGGCCGTCAGATAGCCTTTCTCGATGACGACCTCGCGGACGGTCCGATTGGTCGCCAGCGCTTCCTTGGCCACCTCAGCCCCCTTCTGGTAGCCGATGACCGGGTTGAGGGCCGTCACCAGGATGGCGTTCTTGGCCAGCCAGCCGGTAGCCTTTTCGGCGTTGGCCGTCAGCCCCACGACGCAATTGTCGATGAAGGAGTTGACGGAGTTGATGATGATGTCCATGCTCTGGAACAGGTTGAAGGCGATGATGGGCATCATCACGTTCAGTTCCAGTTGCCCCGCCTGTCCGGCCAGCATCACCGTCAGGTCGTTGCCCATCACCTGGAACATGGCCATGTTGAGCATCTCGGCCAGAACCGGGTTGACCTTGCCGGGCATGATCGACGAGCCGGGCTGCACCGGTGGCAGACGAACCTCGTCCAGACCCGTCGTGGGGCCGGAAGCCAGCAACCGGAAGTCGTTGGCGATGCGAGTCAGGTCTTGGGCCAGCGTGCGCAACGCGCCACTGAAGTGCACCGGGTCGGCCATGCTCTGCATCGATTCGAACAGGTCATCGCTTTCATACAACTGCAAGCCGCTCAGGCGGCCGAGTATCTTGACCATGCGCGAGTGATATTCGGGGTGGGCGTTGAGGCCGGTGCCGGTGGCCGTGCCGCCGATGCCCAGCCGCCGCAGCCCTTCGGCCGACTGGCGAATCTTGTCCACGTCGCGCTCAATGGCCCGCGCGTAGGCTCCGAACTCCTGACCCAGGCGCACGGGGACAGCGTCCTGCAGGTGGGTGCGGCCGCTCTTGACGATGCCGTCGAATTCGCGGGCCTTGTTGCGCAACTCGACCGCCAGTCGATCCAGCGTGGCCAGCATTTCATCCAGTCGCCATAGTGCACCCAGTCGAATGGCGGTGGGGATGGTGTCGTTGGTCGATTGGGCCATGTTGACGTGGTCGTTGGGGTTTACCGGCTTGCCCTTCTCGCCCAGAGCGAAGCCCAGGATCTCGTTGGCCCGGTTAGCCATAACCTCGTTGATGTTCATGTTATGGCTGGTTCCCGCGCCGGCCTGGATGGGATCGACGACGAACTGATCGGCATACTTGCCGGCCAGTATCTCGTCTCCGGCCTGGATGATGGCTTGTGCCATTTCGTCACCGGTGACGGTATGGCCGCCGGCCTCCTTGTCCATGAACAAGCCCAGGTCGTTGTTGACTTCGGCCGCAGCGCGTTTGATCAATACCATCGACCACACAAAGGCCGGATAGGGTCGCAAACCGGTGATGGGGAAGTTGTGGATGGCGCGTTGGGTCTGCGCTCCCCAATAGGCCGCCGCCGGGACCCGCACATCGCCCAAAGAGTCTTTCTCGATGCGAAACTCGTCAGTCATATCGTTCCTCCAAAAATAAAGAACCGAATTAACTAACCAGACAAACAGGTCAGTTAATTCGGTTCAGGTGCTTAACGGAAGAAGGGCCGAGCATTCCCGGCCTTTCCGGGTGGGAAACCCACCTTACATGTTCAGAGCGTCGTAGCCTGGGCCTTCGGAGAAGAACCGGTAATTTTCCGGAATATCTTCGGTCAGGTCGATTACCTCGCCCCCGGCCAACTGTTTGCCGTTGAGCAGTTTGACGGCATGACCGTCGATCTCTCCCTCGAACGGCACGCCGGCGAGTTCGCCTTTCCGGCCGTTGATCCAGACACCGGCCGGAGCCGTGTAGTCAAACGGCACTTCCTCTTCGGGGAAGATGGCCTCATAGGGGCACTCAGGCACACAAGCGCCGCAGTCGATGCATGTGTCGGGGTCGATGTAGAGCAGAGGCCAATCCGCTTCAGGCTGGCCCAGGATCATACATTCGACTGGACACACCTCGACGCAGGCCGTGTCACGGAGGCACAATCGGGTAATGATGTGAGTCATTTACTGTCTCCTTATATTGATTAACCGACCGGGCCTGTCAGGACGGCAAGTCCGTTCGGGTGGATAATCATTTTCCGGCGGCCGAGTAGCGGGCCGCAACAGCATCCCAATTTACGACGTTCCACCAGGCCGAGACGTAATCCGGCCGGCGATTTTGATAGTTGAGGTAGTAGGCATGCTCCCAGACATCGAGGCCCAGGACAGGCGTATTGCCGTCCATAAGAGGTGTGTCCTGGTTGGGGGTGGAACCGACAGCCAAATCGCCGTTTCCGTCCACATAGAGCCAGGCCCAGCCGGAGCCAAAACGGGTGGCGGCCGCCTTGGAGAATTTCTCCTTGAAGGCATCAAAACCGCCGAACGCCTTGTCGATGGCCGACGCCAGCGCGCCGGATGGTTCGCCGCCGCCGTTCGGGCCCATGGTCTCCCAGAACAGGTTGTGGTTGGCAAAGCCGCCGCCGTTGTTGCGCACGGCCGTACGAATCGATTCAGGCACCGCGTCGAGATTGCCAAGGATTTCCTCAATGCTCTTGGCCGCCAATTTATCGTGACCCTCCAGGGCCGCGTTCAGGTTATTGGTGTAAGCCGCGTGATGCTTGTCGTGATGGATGCTCATCGTCCGAGCGTCGATATGAGGCTCAAGCGCATCGTTCGCGTAGGGAAGTGGGGATAGTTGAAAAGTCATTATTCTCTCCGTGTTTGACTTGTCCATACGCCATTGAAGAAATGACGTATCCGGGAACTGGAAAAGATTCTAGCTCTTAATTGGCCATTGTCAAACAAAAGTTAACCGAGGTTAACAACCGGAATCATACCGAAGAATCTACCTAAGGGCAAAAACAAATGTCCCCTCATGGTTGTAGATCATCTCCAGCGCCGGGTTGCGGCCAAGCTCGGCCGGATCGAAATAGCCGCCTCGCGTCCCGACAAATACGTGGCTGACCCCCTGAACCGTCAGCCAGTCGGCGGCCGCCGGATCGCTCCAGTCCTCCACGGTTGAGGCAGCCTCGTTGAACGCCCGCACCGCGGCAAACAGCTCGCGATTATAGATGTGGTCGACGGGCGGCGTGGTGGTCTCCAGCCCGGTCAGGGGCACGATCCAGGCCCCGCCGTCGCCCCCGGCCCAGGTGACGCCTGACCAGCGCCAGGCGTTGACGGCGACGCGGGCGTCTTGCGGCAACTCCTCTTTCATCCAGGTCAGAGCGGGCAGGTCGTCGGCCAGGGCCAGAATGGTTTGCCGGTTCAGGATGTTGACCTGTTGCCGCCAGCCGAAGAGCGCCGGCAGCCCCAGCAGGATGCCCGCCAGAACCGCCAACGCGAGCCGGGCCGGAGGGATCGATCGCGCTTGGCGGTCTATCAGTCGCCACAGGCGGTCAGCCGCGATGGCCAGCAGGAGCGCCAACGGCAGGAAGAGGGTGATGTACATGCTGTTCAGGTTAACGACCAGCGTCTCCGGCAGGCCGAGGCGCTCCCCAGCCAGCAATACGAACAGCGCTCCCACCCAAACGACCAGCAGCAGCGGGAAGGTGGCCCACCGCCGCCGCCGAGCGAACGCCACCAGCAGGTAGCCGACGGCAACCGCCGCCGCAACCAGATAGACGCGTTCCCAGCCGGTCGTGATGTATCCCGTGGGAAAGTCGTTGTAGCCGGCCTGTGACTGCCGGAAGGCTTGAACGGGATCGGTGGCGGCCAATAGCTCGACCGCGCGCGGCAAGATGAGCAGCAAGCCCAACGCGGCCGCCTTGAGCGGCCCCGACACACGGCGGAAGCTTATCCAGTGGGCCACGGCCACCACCGCCGCGAACGGCAGGTAAAACAGAAAGACCCGGAAGTGGATGAAGAACAGCCCGGCCGCCAGCACGCCGATGAGGGGCCAGACGCGTGGCCAACCGCGGCCGACCCGCCAGGTGAGGCCGATCAGGACGGGCATGACCATCATCGCCGTCAGTTGGGTCATGCGGCCCCACGTTGCGTAATAGCCGGGGAAGAAGAACGGCAGGGCCACCAGAAACGCCGCCAGCAGCCCCACAACCCGTCGCCGTGTCACCATCCACCCGGCGGCATAAACGGTCAGAGGCAACAGGCCGCCCAGTAACTGCATCAGATAGAGCAGCAATCCCGGCAAAGGTTCGCCGGTCATCATGAACAGGCCGGTCGGCAGGGTATGGAAGCCGAAGTGGTAGGGGAAGCGGTCGACCGGCAGCAGAGGCTCATAGCCGGTGGGGGTGCGGCCGTTCTCGACCATGACCGCAGTGATCAGCGCGTGGCGGCTGGAATCGACCCAGGGGGGAAAAGCCAGTCCGCGTATGGCCACGAAGCGAGCGGCTATCGCCAACAGGAGCAGCACAGCCAGCAGCAGGTAGACCAAGGTAGCTGCCCGTCGACGGTCGACTGTTGCAGCACCATGTTCTCGGCCCGCCCAGCGTCGCCCGGCAACGAGCGCGGCCGCCAACCATCCCAACCCCACAGCCGCCCATAGTATGGTCCCTGACCAGCGCCCACCGGCCAGCGAGACCCAATACCACAGGAGAGGCCAGGCGGCGACGCCCAGAGATAAGGCCGCGCCCAGCCAGGCGGCAGCATCCCAGCCGCGCGGCCTGAGCCACAGCAGCAGCAGGACCCCCGGCAAAGGCAGCATGAGCAGCGCCGCCAACCCCAGCCCGATTTGACGCAACGGGGCGACGGCCGCGTCCAGCATCTCCCCCGCCGTCAGCGCATAGCGAGCGGCGAATCGGAGATCGCGGGCGTCGCTCGTGGTCGCTTCCGTCCGCAGTGGCCCGGTCAGGATGCTGAGAGCGCCCGCCGAGTAGACGTCCAGCGAATAGCCCCAGGCCGAGATATGGTTGGCCTCGCTGCCCAATAGGCGCAGGGTATAGAGTCGCCCGGCCGAGCGTGGCTGGGGCGGGAAGGTCAGTGTGTAGGTCTGGTTGTGGCTCAGCCCGGCTGTCGGCTGTGTTTCAGCGGCGACCAGCGCCCCGGTATCATCCCGTAATTCGACGGTGAAGGTGTCATCGCCCTCCAGAGCGGGCGATGTGCCGCCATAGCGCACCAGGATCAACTCGATCTCGTTCAGGCCGTCATGACGGGGGACGAAAGTCTGCTCGATCGCCAGATCAGACTGGGGCGCGGGCAAGGCCGTGTCCAGACGACCCTGAGCGATATCATCGGCCACCAGCGGCCCGCACAGATAGTGCCAGGTGCAGATGCCGAACCGGTCGAGCGCCACCAGCGCCAGGATGACGACGACGGCCGAGACCAACATGACCCATGGAACCGGCAATCGGGGGTTATTCGCGGGCGAGGTGGGGGGCAGATCGGCCAGGGCAGGCTCCGGTCTGCTCGATAGCTGTTCCATGGTACGGAACTATACCTTGACAAAGGCCTGAACTGAAACAGATATCGTCAATGGGATGATGTGTCAATTCGTAATATTGGTTGTAAGGATACAAGCCTATATTAGTAATTGACGGACTTCCCTCCTTGCAAGTGGCGTCGCAAGTAGATTTGTTCCTCGTACTTCCTCCCCCTGACGTATGCGACGCCACTTCTTCTTTTTCTGAACCCCGCAACGATTGGACAAGATGATGTGGCGCTGATCGAATTGATTATTGATTCGATGGGCTTGTTATATTTACCGACGTTTTGAGGAGCGGACAGATAGGGATCATCCTCCGATCGGATCGTCGTAATCCAGAAAACGATCCTGCACCCAGCCGACGATACCCGCGACAGTCTGAATCTCTTGCCAGACCTCGCCCTTGTAAAAAGCGTTGCCGGTAAGCGGTATGACCGTGTCGCCACGGACGAGGATGACAAGCGCCGGTCCGCCGGGCAACTGCCGCACGGGCAGGGTGCTGGTGCCGTCGTTGATTCGCGCCGTGGGCACGAGGATGGGGGTCGCCGTTGGGGTTGGCGTAGGTGTGGGCGTGAGAGTGGCGGTTGGGGCTTCCGTCGGCCGGAGCGTTCCGGCGGCCGATGCTGCCTGCTCCGCACCCGTGCCCGGCGGTGGCGCGATCTCGGCCGTGCCGCTGATGACCTCTCCCGCTCCGACGGCCGGTTGGGTCGCTGTCGGACCTTCAGTCGCCCCTGAGGCTCCGCCCGATGACGACGTCGGCAGCCCTACCATCGCGCCTGATTGGCCGCTCGGGCCATTCGAACCGGCTTCTCCCGCATCACCGATGTCGGTTGCGTCTCTGTCCTCGGTCAGGCCGGCCACGTCGTCGGCAGCGAGCGTGCCTTCGGCCGTGTCATTGGCGGCCCCGCCGCTCCCCAGCGGCACGCCGGCCATGAAAAAGCCCATGGCCAGCAGCAGCAAGGCCAGGCCATAGCCGGTGAAGGATTTGGCGCGCAGATCGAGGCGCTCGCTGCCCAGACTGAGGCGCGTCAGCAGGCGGGGGGATTGGGCCAGATAGGCTAAAGCGATGGCGACCAGCGCCCCCAGGGCTGAAAGCCCCATGCCCCATAATGTCCAGGATGGAAAACCTGTGCCGTCCATTCGGGCCACATTATAGCGCGTTTAGGATTCGTTGCAGGTGTTGCGCCTCGCTTTCGGCAAGGTTATTATCTTACAGTCAGCTTTCCCCCAGAGGAATGCACGGGACCCGGCCGAATGGCCGGATTTTTACAGAGATAATGATTCATGTCAGTCGCTGAACATTCGACTTCAACAACCCATATCGCAACCGAAATAGCGACGCCCGCCACCAGCCCGCGCCGTCCGGCCTCTTCTGTCATTCGCGAGATCATCGAGACCTTGCTGTTGACGTTCTTCATCTTCTGGATCGTCAATTCGCTGGTCGGCCGCTATCGCATCGACGGCAACAGCATGAACCCCACCTTGTTCAACGGGGAATACCTGATCATCAGCAACTTCGCCTACAAGCTGGACGCCCCGGAACGCGGCGACATCATCGTCTTTCGCCACCCGCAAAGCGAGTTGAACCTCATCAAGCGGGTGATCGGCCTCCCCGGCGACACCATCGAGGTGCAAAACGGCACCGTGCGCGTCAACGGTACGGCCATCGACGAGCCGTATATTCAGGCTCCCCCGGACTACAGCAGCAGCTGGGTTGTGCCCCAGGGACAGTATTTTGTCCTGGGGGATAATCGCAATCATTCCAGCGATTCCCATGCCTGGGGGTTTTTGCCGGAAGATCATATATTAGGCAAGGCGCTGGTCATCTATTGGCCGCCAAGCAAGTGGATGAAAATACCGCATCACTTGTTTCCATCCAGCTAAGGAAATTGGCGGCCGCGACGATGGCGGGCGACGCTTATCTTGACATAATTATATTGATTCGTAGGCCGTCGAACCGCATCGTTCGATCATGATGTTCGGGGTTTTTCGGTTTACATGACAGGGGGAAAGATGTCGGACGGCCGGGCAGAGATCGAGGCGCTGGTGAGAAAAGTGGTCACCCGGACACTGGGCGACGCCGAGCGCCATGCTCCTGTTCAGCGGCCGCTGCTCGACGAGGCCGCCCTGCGCGAGACAGCCCCCGGCACCACGCTCGTGCTCACCCCCGGCACCATCGTCACTCCCCTCGCTCGCCAGTTAGCCGGGGAGCGCCATATCACGCTGCAATTTGCTCCTGCCGAACCGCCACGAGATGTTCAGGGCATGCCTGGCGGCCGTCGCGTGGCCATCGGTGGCGACCACGGCGGCTATGATCTTAAGGAAATGCTCAAGGCCATGCTGTCGGCCGACTATGAGGTGATCGACTGCGGGACCCATAGCAAGGACCCCGTCGACTATCCCGACATCGCCGTGGCCGTGGCCCGGCTGGTGGCCGCGGGCGACGCCTGGCGGGGTATCATCATCGACGGCGCGGGCATCGGCAGTTGCATGGCGGCCAACAAGATCGCTGGTGTGCGCGCGGCAATGTGTTATGATCAAGCTACGGCCGTGAACAGCCGCGAGCATAACAATGCCAACGTTCTGACGCTCGGAGCAGGCCTCATCGGGCCGAACCTGGCCCAACAGATCGTGCGCACATGGCTCAATACGGAATTCGGCGGCGGCCGTCATGCGGCTCGTGTGACCAAGATCGACGCGCTCGACTGCGCCGGAGGATCGCGACCGGCTGCCGGCATTGAAACAATGAAGCAGGCAAAACCGCCATCCGCCTATTAAACGGATGGTATGAAGAATTGACGACTGATTGCTGCCATGACCATGACCACCTACGACTCCGCCACCGTTGAGCGCGTCATCGAGGAAGTCACCCGCGAGGTGCTACTGCGATTGGGGCGTGGCGCTTCCGGCGGCGCTTCCGGCGGGGCATCGACCGCGCCCTCCTCGGCCGCGTCAACTACGCACAAGGCCAACGGCTGCAATTGCAGCGACGGCAGCTGCGTGGCCCATTGCGCCGACAAGGTCGGCCGGGTGGTGACAGCCGGGGCTACGCGCGTCACGTCGCGACTGGGCGCGCTGCCCCAGGACATTAACGTCGCCAAACTGATCGACCACACCCTGTTGAAGCCCGATGCCACCCAGGACCAGATCGCTCAGCTATGCTACGAGGCCCGAACGCATCATTTCGCCTCCGTCTGTGTCAACCCGACCAATGTCCGGCTCTGTGCCCAACTGCTGAAGGGATCGGACGTCATGGTTTGCACGGTCATCGGCTTCCCGCTGGGGGCCTCGGCCGCGTCGGTGAAGGCCTACGAGGCGCAGCAGGCCATTCGCGACGGCGCAACCGAGATCGATATGGTCATCAACGTCGGCGCGCTCAAGTCGCGCGACTATCGCGCCGTTCATGAGGATATCGCCGCCGTGGTGAACACAAGCCATGCCGCCAACGCAATTGTGAAGGTCATTATCGAGACGGCGCTGTTGACCGACGAGGAGAAGGTCATCGCCTGCCAGCTGTCGAAGGTGGCCGGCGCGGATTTTGTCAAGACCTCCACCGGCTTCGGACCGGGGGGAGCGACGGTTGAAGATGTCGCCCTGATGCGCCGTGTCGTCGGACCGTCGCTGGGCGTCAAGGCGTCGGGCGGAGTGCGGAACTACGCCGACACCCAGGCGATGGTCGCGGCCGGGGCCACACGAATCGGCGCCAGCGCCGGTGTGGCGATCGTATCGGAAGCCAGGAGATAACATTATGGACGACCAGAGATATACGATTCATTGCGATGAGTGTGGAATCGGTCATTGTCGGCCCATATCGACGCCTTATTTGTTGAAACTCGGCAAACATATGATGGTCGTGCCCGATTCGCCGGCCTACGTCTGCGATATCTGCGGCAATCGATTCTTCGATGAAAACTTTCTTGACGGCGTCCATTATTTACTGGAGCAAGCGGCCGCTGATTCCCGGCGGCAGGCGCGACGGCGACAAGTCCCGCGCCCCGAACCGGCCGTAATGCCTCATGCCCGCAGGAGTCGCTAATCGTGTCCAACACTGAACTACGCAGCTATGTTTTCCTTGATAATTTGCAGCCGCAGCACGCGGCGTTTCTCGGCACGGTGGCCGGAGGCTTTCTGCCGTTGCCCGGCGATGCCTCGCTGTGGATCGAGATCTCGCCCGGCATCGAGATCAACCGTATCACCGACGTGGCCCTCAAATCCACTGACGTGCGGCCGGGTATGCAGGTCATCGAGCGGCTCTATGGCTTGCTGGAGGTTCACTCCGCCAGCCAGGCCAGCGTGCGAGCCGCCGGCGCGGCCATCCTGGAGGAACTTGGCGTGGCCGAATCGGATCGGCTTAAACCGCGAGTGATCTCCAGCCAGATCATTCGCAACCTCGATCCTCACCAGACACAGTTGATCAACCGCGTCCGCCATGGACAGATGATCCTGGCCGGGCAGACGCTGTATGTGATGGAAGTGGCCCCGGCCGCCTACGCAGCATTGGCCGCCAACGAGGCCGAAAAGCGCGCCAACCTCAATATTCTGGAGGTACGCGCCATCGGCAGCTTCGGCCGCATCTATCTGGGTGGGGACGAACGGGATATCATGGCCGGCTATCAGGCGGCCATCGACGCCATCGAAGGTGTCACCGGCCGCGAGGCCGATAATAAACGCAGCGAGTAAGAAGAATTCCATAGATGGAGAGTTGGAAATGACAGATGCATTGGGCATGATCGAGTGCCGCAGTTTCGCCGCCATGGTTGAGGCGTCGGACGCGATGGTGAAGGCGGCTCGGGTCGAGCTGGTCGGCTATGAAAAGACGGGCGGCGGCTATGTCACAGCTATCGTTCGCGGCGACGTTGCCGCGGTGAAAGCGGCCGTGGAAGCCGGCGCGCGTGGAGCCGAGAAGATCGGCGAGATCGTCGCCGTCCACGTCATCCCGCGCCCGCACGAGAACGTCGACCGCACGCTGCCCCTCGGCCGCGCGCCGAGCGCCGAGTAGCTGCTGGAATAATGACCTGACAGGTAGGTGCGAGTGGGCAATTGGCCTGACCGGGCCGTCTGCACGCCCACCTGTCGGGTCTGTATGATTTGGGGTGAACTTATGTTTCTCGGCAAAGTGGTCGGCACGCTGGTGGCCGCCCAGAAGGAGGCCTCGCTTGATGGCCTCAAGTTTCTGGTCGTCCGCCGGCTGACCGTGGATAACGAGGAAGATCGCGGGTACGTCGTGGCCGCTGACGCCGTGGGGGCCGGTCTGGGCGAGGTCGTCATGGTCGCCACCGGCAGCTCGGCACGACAAACCGTCATGACCGATAAACGGCCGTGCGACGCCGTCGTCATGGCCATCGTCGACATGTGGGAAGTGGACGGCCGCGAGAAATACAACAAGGGTGAGAGCGGATAGTGACCGGCAGCCTTCCGGCGGCTGGTTTCCAAGGTTAACGTGGCCATGGCTCAACCCATGAATGATCGCGAGATTCAGTCCATCATCGACCGCGTGATGCGCGAGGTCGGCGGCGCGACCGCTCCAACCGCACCCCCGGCGGCCGAACCCCCCGCGACGAGACCGTCAGGCGCACCACGACCGTCGGGCGGCTATGGCAACGCTCCGACTGCGCCTGCGTCCGCCGGCGACTACGGCGTCTATCCCACGCTGGATGAGGCCGCCGCCGCCGCTCGCGCTGCCTTCCTGCGCCTCAATGCCCTGCCGCTGGCCATCCGGCAGGATATGGTGGACCACATGCGCCGGGCGGCCCGTGAGAACGCGCTGCCGCTGGCCGAGATGGCCCACAAAGAGACGGGCATGGGCCGCGTCGAGGACAAGGTGCTCAAGAACGTCCTCAACGCCGACAAGGCTCCCGGTACCGAGGCGCTTCCCTCCCACGCCTGGAGCGGCGATCACGGCCTGACGCTGGTCGAATATACGCCCTATGGCGTCATCGGCTCGCTGACCCCCAGCACGAACCCGACGAGCACCGTCATCTGCAACGCCATCAGCATGATTGCCGCCGGTAACGCCGTGGTCTTCAACGCCCACCCCAACGCCAAGGGCGCGTCGAACCGCACGGTGCAGATCCTCAACCGGGCCATCATGGCCGCCGGCGGCCCGGCCGACCTGCTGACCTGTGTCGCCAACCCGACGCTGGAATCGGCCCAGGCGCTCATGACTCACAAGCTCATCCGGCTGCTGGTCGTCACCGGCGGCACGCCCGTGGTGCGGGCGGCCATGCAAAGCGGCAAGCGCGCCGTCTGTGCCGGGCCGGGCAACCCGCCGGTCGTCGTTGATGAGACGGCTGATATCGTCCAGGCCGGGCGCGATATCGTGATCGGCGGCTCGTTCGATAACAATATCGTCTGCACCACCGAGAAAGAGACGTTCGTCGTCGATTCGGTGGCCGGGGATCTCGTCCGGGCCATGACGGCCCACGGCGCGGTACGCCTCGACTCGTGGCAGTTCAATCGTTTGTGGAAGGCGGTGACGGTCGCCGATCATGGCCCGCGCAAATACGCCGACATGAACAAGGCGTTCATCGGCAAGAACGCGGCCGTGCTGCTGGCCGAGATCGGCATTAGCGCGGGGCCGGAAGTGCGCCAGATCGTCGTCGAGGTGGACCAGAACCACCCCGTCGTCTGGTCGGAACAGATGATGCCCATCATGCCTGTCGTGCGCGTCGCCAGCGCCGACGAGGCTATCGATCTGGCCGTCGAAGCCGAGCACGGCTTCCGTCATACGGCCGTTATGCACTCCAAAAATCTCGATAACCTGAGCCGTATGGCGCGGGAGATCGATTGCAGCATTTTTGTCAAAAACGGTCCCTGCCTGGCCGGTTTGGGTTATGGCGGCGAAGGCTTCTGCTCGTTCACTATAGCCAGCCCGACCGGCGAAGGATTGACCGGCCCGATCAGCTTCAGCCGCATCCGTCGCTGCACGCTGGTCGATTCGTTCCGTATCGTCTGATGACCACACCTGCACTAGCCTTGCTTGAGTTCCACAGCATCGCCGCCGGCATCGAGGCCGGTGACGCGATGGTGAAACGCGCCCCCGTGGAGCGTATCCTTGCCGGCACAATTCAGCCCGGTTACTTTCTGGTTCTGGTGACGGGGGAGGTGGCCGACGTGACCGAGGCCATGGATGCGGGCTTGCTGGTCGCGGCCGATTTCGTGCGCGACCGGCTGCTGTTGCCCAATGTCCACCCCGGCGTCGTGGCCGCGCTGCGAGGCGAGCGCGCCACGGCCGACGCCGAGAGCCTGGGCATCGTGGAGACGGCCACCGTGGCCGCGGGCATCCTGGCCGCCGATGCCGGACTGAAGGGAGCCGAGGTGCGGCTCAATCAGCTGCGGCTGGGCGACGGGCTGGGCGGCAAGGGTCTGGCGCTGTTTGGCGGGTCGGTGTCCGATGTGGAGGCGGCCGTGGCTATCGGCGGCGATGTCGTGTCCGCTCAGGTGATTCGGCGGGCGGTCATCGCCCGACTCCACGGCGAGATGTGGGACAACGTGAACGGGAGCGGCCGCTTTGGCGACTTTTACGCCTGGCCGCCGATGTAGGGATCCATGCAATTGGCGCGCGTGATGGGTACGGTCGTGGCGACACGAAAATATGAGGGCCTTCTGGGGATTAAGTTCCTGATCGTGCAGCCCTTGAGCAAGACGCAGCAGCCCGCGGGCGACCCCGTCGTGGCCGCCGACGCCACCGCCCAGGCCGCGCCGGGCGAGCTGGTCTTCATCGTCGGCAGCCGGGAGGCAGCGCAGGCCCTGCCGGAAACGTTCGTGCCGGTTGATCATGCGATTGTGGGGATTGTAGATGATGTGGATTTGTAGCGGCTGATGCCCCTTGGCGACCTCGCCAATCGCTGCCCACCCGCAAGGAGTCACCCCTATGGTGCTGCCCGATTACTGGCTGACCCGTCCCGGCGCGAATTACGATGAAGAAGCACAGGCGGCCTTCGATGCGTTGCTCGACACCGCGCTCGCCGGCGGCGATTGCCAGACGATCCGGTATACATTACCCTGGGCCAAATGGCTGTTCCTGTGCCATGTGGCCGATCATCGGGACATCGCCTTGCACGGCTCGGGCAACGGGGATATTGCCCTGTTCGAGCCACGACAATCGAACGACCTCAACGATTTTGGCAACCGGAATGCGATCTATGCCGCCTCGGACGGGCTGTGGCCCATGTTCTTCGCCATTGTTGATCGAGAAAGGGTGGATTCCGTCAGCAACGCCTGCGTTCGTCTGGTTGACGAGGCAGGTGGGGTGCATGGCCCCTATTATGTTTTCTCAATCAGCCGATCGGCTCTGGCGAGCCAACCCTGGCGAACCGGCTGGGTCTATCTCCTGCCGCGACAAACATTCTCGGCGCAACCGTCTGTGGCATTCGGCTCATTTGAAGTCCAGATAGCCCAACTTGCCGGCGACGTGCCGGTCGAGCCATTGGCCAAGTTGATGATTACGCCGGAAGATTTTCCCTTCCTGGCGCAGATTCGCGGGCATGATGATCATCGGCTTCAGGAGTATGCGACCGCAATGCAAACGGGCGCGCCCTGGCCGGATTAGCTTTGAGAAAGAGGTTCGTATGTACATCGGAATCGTCGCCGGGACAGTCGTCGCCACCATCAAACATAAGGCCTTCAACGGCCGCAAGTTGCTGCTGGTCGAGCGGCTTGACCTCGATGGTCAACCGACGGCCGACCATGACATCTGCGTCGACGCGGCTCGCGCCGGCGTAGGCGACCGCGTGCTGGTGCTCGACGAAGGCAACGGGGCGAGGCAAGTGCTCAACGAACGGGCCGCGCCAATCCGGGCGGTGGTCGTCGGCATTGTGGATGATGTGGCTCTGGCGGCCGACTAGCTTGCCGCCACTCGAACCGGATCGCCAACCCGGATAACCCCCGGCTGCTCCACGGACGCATAAACCCCGGCGAAACTGTCGCGCGTTTGCGCCACTGTCTTCAGCACGCGGGCGTCGCGCGCGGCCGTGTGCGGGTCGATATTGACCATGACGCAGCGTTTGATGCGGCGGGTCAGGTGGATGCGCGGCCCGTTATCGGCCGCGCCGAAGATGAGCGTTCTGCCCAGCCACTCCTCCTCCTGAAACGGCCGTCCATCCCGTGTCTCGATGATGACATTCTGACGAAAGCGGCCGCTTGGAAGCTCCATGTCTGCGCTCGCGCCCAGAGCGGCGATGCTGGCCGTGGACATCAACGACAATACCTGGCTGTCGTAGGTTCCGCGGCCGAGCTTAAGCAGGTAAATTTCTTCGCCGCATAATCGCTGGAGTTCTTCCAGCAGTTCCGGGGCCTCCAGCGGCAACCGGCGGCCGTCGGGCGTGGTGACGACAATGGGCGATTGCCGCGGATCGTCCGGATGGGGAAAGTGGGGCGTGTAGAGCAATAGCTCCGGCAGTTCCCGCCCGGTGAGCCAGGGGAAACCGCTGTTCGCCCGCTGACGGACAAAAGCGCAACGCCGGTCGCCGTCCAGGCCATGCCAGTCTAGGTGGGCCTGTGACAGCGACTCGGCGCGCATTGATTTTACGGGGTGGCGGAATAGCTTGCTTACGACTCCGCAGTTGACATAATTACCGGACAACGTCACTCTCTGAAGGAATGAGGTCGCTTAGCCGACACCGTAGGCCGGAACTTCCACCTGGCGGCCGCCGCTCTCCGCCAGATAGTGTGGCACCCAGGCCACGCCAAACATGACCACGCGCACGTCCGTCTTCTTCGGCGCGACGGGGATCTCATTCGTCTCGGCAATCAGCCCGTCGTACTTTTCTCTAACCTCATTGAGCGCCACTTCTATTTCCTCTTGCAGGCTGTCGATCTGCTTCTTAAAGTCTTCGATGGCGCTTTCCGACTCCTTCACTTTGGCTTCAGCGTTCTCGGCCATGCGCCGTTTGGAGAGCGAAGAGCTTAGGCTGCGACGCTTGCCGCCAAGAAAGCCCAACAGTGTCTCGGCGTGCTTCATGTATTCTTCGCCGCGACGAGACTTGAGGTCCGCCTCCTCTTTGTTCAGCTTGCTCTCCTCGCGCTTCAGCTTGTCTTCCAGTGAGCGTTTCCGGGTGTCGAATTTGGCCGTGACCTTGTCCAGCTCCGTCCGCATCAGGTCGTCGGCCGCCTCCCGGCACATCTTTTCGTACTCTTCGTCGCTGACATCCGGCCCGGCGTAAACCTTCAGTTTGTCGTTGGCTCGAATATTGACCGCACCGTTGCGGACGACATAATCGGTGAAATCAGCCTCCAGCGACTTCATCTGCCGGGCGTCGGCCAGCGGCCCGCTGAGCGAGGCGAAGCGGGCATCGCGCAGGGGCGCGCGGTCGAGTTTCCGATCATCTACCGGCGGGTTGTGGTTATCCTCCCAGCGAATGATGGCCTGCGGGTCCGGCTCGGGGATGAGGGCGGTCCAGACGGTATCGGTGTTCAGGTTATATCGGGCATTGGCCAACCGCACCTCGGCCTGGGCCAGCAGCGCCGGGCGATAGAGAATGCCCGATTCGCGCGTTCCGGCGTCCAGATTGTAGCGATGCTCGGCGGCCGCCTCGGTCAGCGACAGATTGGCCGGCAGGAGATACTCTCCCGCGCCGGCAGGCACGGGCGGACGGGTCATCGTCCCGACCGGATCAGGCGCGGCAGTCGCGGCCGGTTGAGATGGGGGAGCGCCGGCCATGGCCGGGCGGGCTTGCGGTGACGCGGCCGATGCTGCCGGTTGCGCCCGCTCCGCGCCAACCAGTGCGTTTAACGCTGGGATTTGCGTCCGCGTCAATGGACCGGCCAGATAGTTCATGGCCCAGCGGGTCTGGAACAGCATCGGCTTTTTCTCATGGACATTGCGCATGACGAAAACGCGCTTGCCGATGCCGGAGATGAGCCGATCCAGCTCCTTGATGTCCACCGCTCCGGTGGTGGCGCTGGTCAGGCCGTCGAGCAATCGGGCCTTGTCCTGTTCGGTGCCCAGTTTGCCGATGAACCACGTCCCGGTGTTGGACAAACCTTTATAGTCGATATCGACCGGGTTCTGCGTGGCCAGCAACATGCCGACGCCGAAGGCGCGGGCCTGCTTCAGCATGCGCAGCATGACCGTTTTCGACGGCGGATTGCCCAGCGGCGGCATATAGCCGAATATCTCGTCGAAGTAGACCAGCGCGCGCAATGAGGTCGTGCCGCTCTGGGCGCGCATCCAGGTCTCGATGTTGGAGTAGAGCAGCGTGACGAAGAACATTCGCTCTTCCTCGCTGAGGTGGGCGATGTAGAAGATGGAGTGGCGGGGACGGCCGTCGGCCGTGTAGAGCAAGGACTGTATGTCGAGCGGATCGCCCTCCATCCACGTCTGGAAGCTGGGCGAGGCCAACATGCTGTTGATGCGCATGGCCAACCCAAAGCGATCCTTCTCGGGAAAGAATGAGTTCACATCCAAAACACCCAGTTTGGCAAAGGGCGGCGTCTGAACCTGCATGATCAGTTCGCCCAGATCGAGGCTGTGGCCCTGTTTCCAGGCGTTGGCCATGATGTTGGAGAGCAGGATGTGTTCGCGGCTCTGAACCGGGTCGATCTCCTTCATGCCGGTCAGGCTGAGCAGAGCCGTCACTGTGCCGCTGATTTGCTCGCCCAGAACTTCCTCATTGCCCTCCCACGGCAAGGCCGGCACGCCCAGCGAGGCCATGATGCTGAGGGGTACGCCGGCCGTCGCGCCGGGGGTATAGACGGTGAACTGAACGCTATCGGCCAAAGCCTGCAGTCGATCAGGCTCGATGCCCCAATCGGCCAACCCCTTCTTCCACATGGCGGCTGTATCGGTCGCAACCTGCTCCTCCGATTTGCCTTCTTTCCGGGCCTGGTCGGCGTTGATCCATGGCTGAAAGTCGCTTGGCAACAAATTGGGAAAGTGCAGCAGCAGGTTGGTCAGATCGCCCTTGGGATCGATCATCAGCGCGGGCACTCGATTGAGGGCTGCCTCTTCCAGCAGGCCAACGCATAAGCCGGTCTTGCCTGAGCCGGTCATGCCAACGACGACGGCATGGGTCGTCAGGTCTTCAGAGTCGTATTGCAGCGCCTCATCAGTTAACTTGGTCGTCTGAGGGTCCCACACCTTGCCCAGATAATACTTGCCATCCATCGTTGTCATGCTCAAAAAACCTCCACCGTCATTTTACCCGATGCCGCGCGATGTGTCATCGAATGTGGCGGCCGCCAATTAGGCGATTGCCCTGGTGCAACCGGGAGTTCGACGACGAACACCAACAACCAGGCCCCCTCCCCCCCGGATTTAATTGATCTTGTTGACCAAATTGCATAATTCGTCGGGCTTGGGGATTTAAATCAATAATATCTATATATTCAATATGATCGGAGGGGGTAGGGCCTGTAGCGCACGCTGTCAGCTTGCCGACCAGGCAACCCGCGCGGCCGCGGAGGACGAGATGACGACGAATCCAGCCGTACCGCGTGACGGTGGTGGCCTTGCCGCCGCCTCGCCCCTGCGTGATCCGGATACGGGAATTACCACAGGAGGTGGGCAACGTCCTCAAGTGATCTGTCCTCCCAAAATCGCGTTACAACGCGCCTGTGGCGATGAGCAGGGTAAAGACCGTGACGAACCAGTGGATGAGCCAGGGATAGACGAAGGAGCGCGTCTGCCAGGCGATGTAACCGAAGGCCATGCCGCCGAAGATCGTGCTCAGGGTCTCGATCTCCGGCTTGCCCAGATGCATGAACGCGAAGGGCACCGCCTGCAGGGCAATGGCCGGCCCCGGCCCGAAGGCCCGCGCGAAAGCGAAAAGCGCCAACCCGCGCCAGATGAACTCCCAACCGAACAGTTCCACACCGTTCAGGAAGACGGCTCGGCCGAGGCCATGAGGAGCTTTGGTCTTGTAGAAGCTTAGCATGATCGGGTCGCGGGCGACGAACCACAGGATGGCGGCCATGGCGGCGCAGGCGACGAAGGTATAGATCAAGCCTCGCCGCCAGTCGCCCCATCGGAAGCCGAAGTTGGCCGGCGGCTCGCGATAGACGATCCGAATGAACAGCGCCGATCCGATGAAGTAGAAGATGAACCGATCCCAGGCCTTGACGCCGGTGGGACTGTGCTGGTAGAAGTCGAGGATGGGCACAATGGTGCAGAAGATGATGAGCAGCGTCAGCCGGATATCGAACTCGACGCCGCCGATGGTGATACGGCCGTCTTTCATGGCGCGGGGGCGATGCCGACCAGTACAGTCAGGCGATGAGCGCTCTCATTGGTCACGCCATGGATGACGCCTGCGGGCGCCCATATCAGCTGCCCCTCCCCGGCGATGACGAACTCGTCGTCGACCTGAAAGCGCCCCTCCCCCTCGATGACGTAATAGAATTTGTCCTGTTCGGCATGACTGTGGGCCGCCTGAGTTTGCCCCGATTCCAGGCAGTTGAGGCCAAGCATCAGAGCATCGCCGCGAAAGAGCGTCGTCTTGAAATGTTTGTCCTCGCGCGTGCCTGCGTGATCGGACGGCCGGGTTATATAGTCCATATTCACCTCCGGATCGATGAGGGATTATAACGAAACGTGCCCTGTTTTTCGCAGAAACAGGGCACGTCTTGGTCTAAATTGTATTCGGTTGTACGCTAGGCGGGAACGCCCATCTCGACCATGCTGCCGAGAATCCGTTCCATCGCCATGGTATGGCTGCACACCTGGTGTGAGCTGAAGTAGTTGCAGTCGCACTCCCAGCGACCGTTGTCATACCCTACATGGTGGGCAACGCCGTTGTCACCCAGCACACTCACACGAAGAGATTGAAATTGGATGCGGCTGTCTCGCTCTTCCGCGTAGTACTTAGCCTTTTCAATCTTGCCGATCATACCATAATCCATGTTGTTTATCTCCTCATTACCTGCTAATGACCCTCGCTGCCGATAAAACAAAAACGCACGCGGTCAGGCGTGCGATCACAGAACTATTCGATTGTTGGCTGCCGGAATTGTTTTCAGCCTCATGATCATAGTATACAAGGGCTACAGGGGCGGGTCAACGAGAATAGGCGACGATTTGCCTACGATCCGGGTGGCATTTTCGGGGCAATATTTTCCAGGCGTGGGCGGGCGTCAATGGGACGGATGGCGTGAGGTTAACCGTTGATTTCCCTGCCCATGAAAATCCGGGTCACTCACGGATGCCCACAGCCGGCAGGCGCAACACATCGTCGATCCAGTGGCCGTCGGGGGCGATCAGGTTAAGCGAACGGCCGGTGGCGGCATCCACCAGCGACAGCCGGACGGTGGGGTGCTCGCCCGCCGCCGGGTCGATGGGCA
>CAYXNH010000002.1:0-46720 GCA_964466135.1 uncultured Ardenticatenaceae bacterium
AGCCAGTAGTCGTGGAGTTCGGCGTTGGGCACCAGCATGCACGGGTAGAGCTTCAATTCGTCGGGGCGAATGGCCGGATCGCTCCACAGGCGGCCGAAGTCGGCGATATCGCTCTCGACGGTCGCGCCGAGCAGGTTCGCCATCCAGTGGCCGTGGATCTTGAACCCGGCCAGCCGCAGCAGTCGCAAGGCGTCGCGCGTGCTCTGGACATCGTGACCCCGTTTGTTTAGTTCCAGTATCCGTTCGTCCAGCGTCTGGATGCCGACCTGCACCTTGGTGACACCCAGATAGCGAAACCAGCGCAGTTCGTCGATATCGATGCGGTCTTGTCGCGTCTCGACGACGAGGCCGACATTGCGACGGCGACCGGCGGCATTGGCCGTTTGCGCCTCGACCAGGGTGGGCGAGTCGAAGCCGTTCATCGCATCGAAGCAGCGCTTGACGAACCACTCCTGATAGTCGCGCCGGTAGCTCGACCATGTGCCACCCAGGATGAGCAACTCGATCTTCTCCGTCGGATGGCCGATCTTCTCCAGCGCCCGCAGTCTCGAGGCCGTCTGGGCATAGGGATCGAAGCCGTGGCGCTCGGCTCGTTGCGCACCCGGCTCGTCGTGGAGATAGCTCTTGGGCATGCGCACGTCGGTGGGGCAGAAGATGCACTGGCCGGGGCAGGGGTAGGGCTTGGTCAGGACGGTGACGACGGACACGCCCGATTGGGTGCGCATGGGCTTCATCTGCAGATGCGCCCGGAGGTCGGGATCGAAGGTCAGATAGCCAGTTTCGCACAGCCGTTCATAAGCCGCCAGCAGTTGCCCCTTGGATAGCCACGGCAGCCCACGCCGGGCGTAGATCTGCATCGTCCGGTTATAGCGTTTGCCGGTCAGCGGGCGCAGGCGGGCGAGGGTGTCGATCAGCTCGATCAGCAATGCCTCGCGGCCGTCGACGTCGATCGGCTGGTTTTGGTCCAGCCACTTGGCCTCGCGGAGAGAAATCTCGTTTTCCATTTGGACGAATCGCACTAATTTGTCGGGGTTAAGGTCGCTACGACGTAGTCAAATGAAGACCATGCCAGCATTAACTCATCGACGGGAATCACTTTCGGAGCGTCTTCAAAGACGGGGTCGTTGAGATAGACTTCTTGAGCATCAATACCGATTATGACGACAGCATGTGCCGTATCGATCTCCCAATACGACAGTTCACCGGTTCGGAGGAAGAGAATGCAGGGGATCCCTCGTTGAAGAGACTCAATCAGGAACTGCAACGAGCCTTCGAGACAGGTTACGTCAAAACCATAATCTTTCAGCCTGCTGATGTTTCTGGCAGGCGTACCAATTTCGGTCGTTTGTAGCCAACGAGCCACATCACCCTGGTATTCCGGCCGCTGCCAGTAGGCGCAAATCATCGCCGCACAAGCGGGCAAACACCAACTATCCTCGATTTGGGTCTGGTGAGGCACGTTGAGCAAGGACACGAGCTTGATCGCCTATGTAATTTAGTTGTTCCTGTGAATAAAGCACTTCGCCGGTCTGGGCATCCACATCCAAGGTTCCGGCCTGGCCTATTGGGCCTTGACCGGGCAATGACAACCACACGGGGACGCGCCATAGCAAGCGAGTTCCCGCAACGAGGCTTGGAGCATCGCCATACAGGAGGTTGCCCACCTGGTCGAGAACCAACTTGCTAACCTTGCGCTGGGCCGATTGGGCAGTAATACCCAAGTGTGCGGCGACACTGATCTCAATGCGAACATCGGCCTGAGGGGGGAGTTGGAGAGTCGATAATTCAGCTTCCATGGTTCAAACCTCATTCTGCAGTTAATTCTACCACAGTTCGCAACGTCTCGATGTCGAACACGGTTATATTGAGCGTCGTCACCGGGCTGTCGCGCCAGATGCTCAGCCTCTCGCGGACGCGCTCTCGCGGGCCGACGAGAGCCACGGCGTCGATCAATTCGGCCGGCACACGGGCCATCGCCGCCCCCTTGTCGCCCGACAGGTAAAGGTCCTGAATCTCGGCCGCCTCGGCTTCAAAGCCATAGCGCGCCGCCAGATCGTTATAGAAGTTCCTGCCCCGCGCCCCCATGCCGCCGATGTAGAGGGCCAGCATCGGCCGCAACATGTTGTAGCAGATATCGAGGTTATCGTTGATGACCACCGAGACGGTTGGGGCGATGTCAAAGCCGTCCATCGTCTTGCCTGCTCGGGCCAGCCCGGCCTCGACCTGGGATTTGAAGACGGCATCGTAGCGCTCCGGGGCGAAGAAGATGGGCAGCCAGCCGTCGGCGATCTCGGCCGCCATCTCGACGTTTTTGGGGCCGATGGCCGCCAGATAGATGGGTATTTCCGGCGCGGCGGCCAGCGTGCTTTTCAGCGGTTTGCCGAGTCCGGTGGCGTCGTCGCCGTGATAGGGAATCTGATAGTGCTTGCCCTCGAAGGTGAGCGGGGCTTCGCGGCGGAAGATGCGGCGGACGATTTCGACGTACTCGCGGGTGCGGGCCAGCGGTTGGGCATAGCTAACGCCATGCCAGCCTTCGACGACTTGTGGCCCGGAGAGGCCCAGCCCCATCAGGAAGCGGCCGCCGGAGAGCTGGTTGAGCGTCATAGCCGTCATGGCCGCGTTGGCCGGGGTGCGGCCGGGCATCTGCATGATGGCTGTGCCCAGTTTGATGTGTTCCGTCAGCGCACCCAGCCAGGCCAGCGGCGACACGGCGTCGGAGCCGTAGGCTTCGGCCGTCCAGACAGCGTGGACGCCCAGCCGATCGGCCTCGCGCACTAGGTCAATGGGCAATTCGATGGTTCTGGCGGCATAGCCGAGCATGAGTCCAAGGCGCATGGTTTACTTCTCCGTTTTCTCCTGTTTTTTGTAAGGAAGGGTTTCCATCAGAACGATATCCGACAATGCGTCAAATTCCGGGTCTTTGTGCACCAGAATGGCCTGATGGCGCACGGCGAAAGCGGCGATTAAGGAATCGGCCAGGGACAGGTGATGAGCTGCCTTCAGCCGCCCGGCCGTCAGAAGCGCCGGCTCATCGACATTCCAGAGTATCGTCGCCGGCAGTTGTTTCAGCATCGCGTGCCGCTTGTCGGCTACGTCCATCGGCTGCTCCTGAAGCGTAATATAGTAGGTCTCCAAGAGAGTCAGGAAGGGTAGCAGAACTTCTTCATGCCGCAGAATATCTTCCACGCGGGCGGCCCCTTCCTCGTCCTCCAATAACGTCATGATGGCCGAGGTATCGAGCAAGTAGGCGGGCTTACTCAAATTGCTTGTCCTCCTGCCGCGAGGTCAGGAGCCTTTCATTCAGCCGTTCCCCCTTTGCTGAGCCGCGTAATGCCTTAATGGGGTCGGCGGGAATGGGGATTATCTTGATGACCTGTCCATCATCGATCCATTCCAAAAAATCCCCATCCTGAATATTATAGCGTTCACGAATCGCGGCCGGGACGGCGGTTTGGGCTCTTTTCGTCACTGTTGTTTTCAAGACGCACACCTCATGTGTTGACTATACAAGTAAAATATTGTTATTACAAGCCTGGTTAATGATTTGGCTTGTATAGCCGTCACTGTTTCAGCGTCTTAATTACCCCCGGTCTGGTGGTAGTCTTGCGTTATCATCTTGTGTAAGGTACCAAGAGATTAGTGATCATGGGAAAGTGACGCTGATTGGAAGTGACCAGGGTGGCCTCTTCCGCTTCGATCGTGGCGGCGATAAGCGCGTCGGCCAGACTCGTCCCGTGGCTTTGTTGATACTGGTTGCGGATCATGCCGCCGCGCCTGGCAATTGATTCGTTGATGGGGATGATCCTGGCAAGATGTAACAGGTTATTGATGGCTTTTTCGTCCCGTTCATTACGAACCCCGGTGAATAACTCGGCGATTGTGATGACCGACACCAACAGCTCTCCTTCAGCATTTAGTTCGGCGATGGACTGAAGCGCTTGTTGCTTACCACGAAGGTGTTCGATGAGAATATCCGAATCGAGGAGATAGCGATTTATTGTCATGACGCCAGACGTTCATCCCATTCCCGCCGCAAAGCCTCAATATCAGGCAGATCGTCCCGATCCGCCCAAATGCCGAATGACTCTTCCAGCAACTTTTCCACGTCTACCTCTTTGACGGCATCAACCAGATAGCCATCAATGGCCTCGCGAATGATCTCGCTTTGGGGCTTGTTGCGCTGTTCGGCGATTGTTCGCAATGCCTCCCGTTGTTCCCTGGTCAGGTATATTTGTGTTCGTTCCATCATCGCACTCACCTCATGTGATGTATATGGATAATGTATATGATGTAACGATGACGGTCAAGGCCGAAAAAGAAACAGCCGCTCTTTAATGAAAAGAGCGGCTGATCTTCGTCAGATGCTCGCCGTGCGCAGTGTCAAGGCAAACGAATAATTATTTCGTTATTCTGGCCCCGCCACCCATAGTTGCGCTTGAATCCATATTAAATGGTTCGTACGACAGTGTTTCAGGGTTGTTTTGGAAACTTACATCGTCGAGAAACAAATTGCTATTATATGACCCGTCCGTCGTTACTCGGAATTCGAGGTTGATTTGTTGCCCGGCATACCCCGACAAGTCAATCGTGACCTGACGCCAGCCATTCGTTTCAGTTGACTCGCATAGATCAATCGTCATTTTCTCTGACCCGTTGACGAGAACATAAAATTCATCATAACCACAGAAATCTTGCGAGGCGATCTGGTGCCAGTAGGCTAGGTAAGGAGCATTTGCCGGTACTGTTACCAATTGGGAGATGGACGATATCTCATCGTTGTCACCGCCTAGCCATGCTGCCCAGACGCCGCTGTGTGCGCCCGTCGGCAGGTCAGTTCCAATAATATCCCAGCCTTGCTCCGAGTACTCTAACCAGCCTGTACTTCCGGCTTCGAAATCGCCGTTCGTGATCGATTGAGAATTGGGCGTGGCCGTTGCAGTCGGTTGGGGAATAGATGTGGCCGTGGCTGTCGGTTGGGGAATAGATGTGGCCGTGGCTGTCGGTACGAGTATATTCCCCGAACTCAGGGATACAGGTATGAATAAACGGTTGCCCGTTGATATGGTTTGGAAGGAGGCCGAAATGGACTTATTATTGTTCATGACAATCTGTACAGGGTTTTGAGTACCCGACAGGCTGCCACTCCATCCGGTAAAGCGGTAACCGGACGCAGGTATAGCCGTCAAGGTGACGGCTTCTCCGCTCTGATAGGCAGGTTTATCCGGGTTTCGCTGGACTGTGCCCTGGCCGTTGACATTTATGGTTAGGGTGAATTCGGCGCGCTCGGTTGCGAATTGCCTTTCCTCGCTTGTACTTATGATTCCGGCCAGGTTCTTTGCCTCGATCACGTAATAGTAAGTCGTCCCGGGGTTCAGGTTTTCAAGGGACATATTATGGTCAGTGACCGGATTATCATCATGTTTTTCGAAAGGGTGGAACCCTGAAGAGGTCCCATATCTGATGATGCTGGTAGTTTTATCATCAGTCTTCCATTGGAAAACAGCCTGATTACCGACCACCTTGGGATACCCCTGGATTTCGAAAATAGATGGCGCTGATTTGTCGTGCGAAATACGAAACCTTACCCCCTTGAAAATACTACCAGACTCATCCGATTCGATATTCCCCTGCTCTATCCCTTGTTCCAGGAACCCCCGGGATGATGTAGTTAACGAATGTGTGCAGATTCTGAGGTACCATGTTCCGTCATGAATCCCCCCAATGAAGGCGCTAAAACTTCCAGGGTTCGGGGCGAAAGAGGTTTCGGTAAATGGAGGTGTGCCATTGGCCAAGTCAAACGAGCTATCATCGTCCAACAAGAATGGGCCGGTATCCCACCCCCGGTTAAGCCAATTCGAACCAATATCACCCAGATTATCCGAGGCCAGTGTTTGCTTATCAACAAGCGTTACCCAGGAATCTGCCTGTGGAGACAATAAATAAATTGAATAGTTGTAGGTTTGCGCCGATATCATTGCCATACTTAGATCGATATGGGTAATGACATGACCTGCATTGTATAAGAATTGAAAATCCCTGCACTCATTTTCTGCGATGGGAATCGAAACCGTCATGTATCTATAGTTTTGATAAAATACATCACTGCACTCTTCCTCGGAGAATGAGCCCCAATTGCAATCAAAACTAATTCCCGACATCTCTTCCTGCGGATCAACCGGAACGTAACAATCTCGTATTGGAGTGACAAATCCAAACGACCCACTAATGCCGGGCAGGCCCACACCAACTACTATCTTTGTTCCCGGCTCTAAATCATGGGGCCATTTAATTGTCCACCGACCGTAATATTCCACCATTTGGACGTATTCCTCCACCAGTGGTTCATTATCTGGAGCACCTTCGACATATCCATTATACAGATAAACGCCGACGTATCCTTCTTGTTCATCTAACGTCGTCATACCCCAAATTACGATGCCATCTTTACATACATGATCATAGTTAAAACCCGATTCCGAGGATCCTACCCACCATCGATCGGTATCCTGCGGCGCGGCCTGGCTTCTTCTTTCATCAGTGACAAACACAACCGCGACCGGGATGATGACGAACAGAAAAACAAACATTTTTATCGTACGCATGACAAACCTTCCTTCTGCTACATGGGTAAAGACTAAGGTGTCCCCGGATAAGCTGACAATGCTTCCAATCCCCGGCTGACGGCCGGCAACTCTCCCTCCGCACCGAGTTGTTGGAAGACTTCTTGCGCGGCCAGAAGCAGCGCGTGACCTTCCTCCCGGCGTCCTGCCTCCATGAAAACCGTCCCCAGGAGCGCGCGACTGCGGGTTGCCTCATATAGCTCCGATCCCTGGAGAAGATCCAAACTGCGCTCAAGGGCTTGAATTGATTCGTCCACGCGTCCTGCCGCTAGCAGAGACTGTCCTACGACACGCACGTTCAGCCCGATCTCGAGATCATCGCCCGATGCGTAGGCCAGCTCCAGCGCGGCGCGGGACAATTCCAGTGCGGCTTCCAGAGCGCCGGTCCCCAGGGCGATTTCGGCTTTCAGGCGAGCGATCCACGGCGCAAACATGACTAACTTCAGATCATCGGCCATGGAAGCGGCCTCTTGAAGTCGTTTTTCCGCCTCAACCCAGTCGTTCCGGCGGATCTGCAGATCGGTCAGATTCAATAATAATTGACAAGCACCGATATGCTGGTCGGTTTCCCGGGCCAGCTTCAACCCATGTTCCAGGTGTTCGCGAGCTGCGATGTGTTGGCCGACGAGGATCAAATACGTGCCCAGGTTAGCCTCAGCCTGCGCTTGAACTTTCCGGTTGTGAGTTTGAATGGCCAGATCGACCGCGCGTCGAAAATAAACCTCGGCCGCCGGCCAGTCGTTGTTAGTGTAATGACAGGCCCCTAACAGGGTGGTGATCTTGGACACGCTGAACGTATCTGTTAATTCAAGGCTGATTGCCAGCGCCTGTTCCCCCAGAGTGATGGCTGTGGTGATATCGCCAAGATGAAAGGCGGTCACGACGCTCAGATTTTCCAACGCCGTAGCCCGCCACTGGCTCGGTCCCGGCGGCAGTGAAGCCAGCCCGCGTTCCAGTGCAGGCTGTGCCTCCTCATACCGCTTGGTGAACATATACACCTCACCTGTTTGTAAAGTCAGGGCCGCTTCCAGTTCATCGTCAAGACTCTCCGCGGCCGACAGGCCACGCTCCAGCCACCCCAGCGCTTCCTCCGGCGCTTGCTGGGTCAGCAGTTCGCCCATGCCCAGACAGGCGCGGGCCGCGGCCCGGCGCGTCTCATCGGAATCAGGCAGCGACCCCAGCGCCGTCAATGCCGTCTGAAAAGCGTCATTGGCCGGTTGGCTCTCGCCCAGATAGAGAAAGACCTGGCCTTCGGCGTTCTTGACCGCCGCCCAGCGCATGGCATCCAGTTGCTCCGGCCGGAACAGGGCAAGCAACCGGCCGAGTTGTTGGGTCTGGCCGCGGTTGATCGTGGCCCGCACGTCGGTCGTAGCCAGATCGGCCGCCTCGGCAAACGCCTCCCCCAGGTAATAATGGCGCGCCGCCAGCGGGAGGTCCTGCCCCTCGCCGCGGTAGAACTGCCCGGCCCGCAGATGCATTTCCCGGCGCTGCGCCCGGCCTAATGAGCTGTAATAGAAATCCCGCACGATAGCGTGTTGGGCATAAAGCCGCTCCTCGTCGACACGGCTGACGGTGAGCAGGGAGCGGTCGGCCAGGTCGCGCAAGATACGGCGAGTGCCGCGGCCGTCGAGAACCATCTCCACCGCGTCGCGCGCCGCCGGGTAACCCTGGAGCACGGCCACGGCGCTCATCACCTGCCGCTCGTCGCGGGTCAGACGGCCGTCGATCTCGTCCAGCAGGTAGCGCTCGATGTTATCGGCATCGATAAGCCGATCCAGCAAGGAGGCCGCTCCGCCGGCATCACGCAGGATGTCGACGGCCAGCGCCAGGAGTTGGGCGTTGCCGCCGGTATAGGTGTGGAGTTGATCCAGCCGGTCGCCGGTAAGGGATATCTCCTGCGCTTCCAGAAGCCGGCGGGTGTCGGCCGGACTCATTCCCCCCAACGGATCAAAGGCGATAACCCGTTGCACGAATTCCGGGATGCGTCGCGTGGTGATGATCATGCGCAATTCACCGCCGCCGAGCAAGACGCGCAACTGTTCAACCAACTGGTGCAGCAGCGGGTCCTCATCGACGTGCTGGAAGTCGTCGAAGCAGAGCAGGTAGTCGCGCCCGCGCAGGAGTTGGGTGACGTAATCGAACAGCGATTCAGGCGGCGGCGGGCGGCCGCCAGTCAGCCGGGTATTTTGCAACAAACGCCAGAGGTCTTCCTGGCCGCGCCAGGCCAGAAAACCGGCCAGTCGCCAGATGACGTTCTCTATGCCTTCTCCTTCGTGGAAGACGTGCCAAAAGGTTCGATCCGGCTTTGCAAAGCGGCGCG
Organism: uncultured Ardenticatenaceae bacterium; assembly: GCA_964466135.1. GTDB lineage: Bacteria > Chloroflexota > Anaerolineae > Promineifilales > Promineifilaceae > Promineifilum. The sequence goes on from CAYXNH010000002.1 coordinate 8,941, forward strand.
CCATGACAGCGGCCAGTGTGGTCTTGCCCATGCCGGCCATGCCGCCGATGACCGCCAGGCCCGACCGGTCGAGCATGGTCTGATAGTAGGTCAGTTCCGATTCGCGGCCGACGAACAGGGGAATCTCAGGGATGGGGCTTGGCGAAGGCGGCCGTGGAATATCCGGCCGGATTGTGTAATTGATATGGACATCCCCGGTGATCGAGCCGCTGATGACGATACCGCCGGTCACCTTGTCGCCCTGGACGATGTCGCCGTCAACATAGCCCGTGATGATGTTGCCGACGTTCACCGTGCCGCCGCTCTGGCTTTGAACATTGACGTCGATCAATTGGGTATCCGATGGGGCAGCAAGGGGAGTTGTCTCCGGCTCAGCCGGATGAATTTGAGGCCACCGGACGACCGGCCGTTCATGGCGGAGCAGGTCGAGTAACGGCTCAATTTCACCCCTTCGATCCACATACCGGATCAACGCGATTGTCTTGAGTGATTTTGTCGTACCCTTCAACTCATCCCAATCGACGCTCAAAGCGAAAGCCACCATTTGGAGTTCTTCCAAATCGAAGTGGGTCACAATGAGCTGCTGCAGCTCCAGCAAGGACTGGGATCGTGATATGACCGATTCTGGCACGTTTAATGTCTCAACAATGTCGCGGTCAGTAACAGGTGGCGAAAAATCGACGAAGATATTCGGTTGTACGGAAATCTTACCCGGCAGTAAGCGAAAGTACGAAATAAAGGGCCATGTTGACCCGTTTTCTTGACTGAAGTGCCCTCACGGGGATTCGAACCCCGGTTTCGGCCTTGAAAGGGCCACGTCCTGGTCCCCTAGACGATGAGGGCAACGGAGAAAATTTTATCATTGGTGGGGCGCGTGGTCAACAACTTGGCTAGAATGTTAGTGAGGAATAGGGTCAGGCTTGATGGAGCAGTTGATGCACTGGGATCGATTCGAGATACGCGAAGCGAAAAACGAAGAAACGGCGGCGATATACGTCGTTCACGCGGCGATCGACCCGGATGACGCCGGCGACCTGTTCGCCTGGACGCAGGAGCTGGAAGAACGGCTGGAGACAGGCGGCCGGGCGTGGGTTGTTGCGCGGGGACGACGGCTGGCGGGCTACGCCACGGCCGATCCGGTCCCGGGCTTGCCGGGCATCTACGATCTGGCGGGGGGCATCGTCCCGGTTCACCGGCAGAGCGGGCTGGGGGATCGATTGCTGCGCCATATCCAGGTCTCGGCCGCCGGAACGGAAATCCGTCGGTTGTCCTGCCGGACCAATGACCTGACGGACGAGACGGCCGTCTTTCTGCTCCGGCGAGGCTTCTACGTGGAGCACGAAGAGTGCCTGCTGGAGTTGCCGCCATCGGCTGAACTACCGCCCGTCCCCGGCGAACCGCCCAGTGAATTGCGAATCCTCCCGCGAGAGCGAGCGGTGCCTGAGTTTCGCCGCCTTTACGACGAGAGTTTCAACGACACACTCTGGTCGCAACCCTACACCGAGGCGGAGGTGGCGGCGATGCTGGCGCAGCCGGAGGATTTGCTCTTTCTGGCGGTTGACGGCCAGCTGGTCGGCGTGGCGTGGCACGAGCTGTTGCCGGACGGTCGCGGGCGGATTGAGCCGATCGGCATTGCGCCCGACTATCAGGGCCGCGGCTACGGCCGTCGCCTGCTGGTGGCGGCGCTCCATCGGCTGCGCGGCCGCGGCGCCAGCATCCTCGAGATCGGCTTGTGGCGAGACAACGCCGTCGCCATGCATCTGTATACCAGCCTGGGCTTCATGGAAACGGATCGGTGGTATTATTTGGCCTGTGATTTGTGATACCATGAGTTGAAGGCAACCTGAGAGCCACGGCCAACCTTTGGCGCGTGGCCCGATTGTTCCTACAATCGTTATCTGTCGCATATCGATACTATCGATCCGACTAACGTCGGGGACGGCAAGTTAATAAACGGAGACCAAGCGAATGATGTTCAAAGATAGGTCCGATGTCCGCCAGCGGTTGAGCAAGCAGCAGTACATCACCTCCGATGAGATCGCCACGGTGATCTATCTGGCGCAATCGCTATGCAAGCCGGTGCTGGCCGAAGGGCCGGCCGGTGTGGGCAAGACGGAACTGGCCAAAGCCTGGGCGTCGGCGTTGGGCGCGCCGCTGGTTCGCCTGCAATGCTACGAGGGACTGGATGAGAGCAAGGCGCTCTACGAGTGGGAGTATGCCAAGCAGATGCTCTACACCCAGCTTCTCCGCGACACGCTGCACAATGTGTTGGGCGATGTCGGCAGCCTGGCCGAGGCCGCCAACCGGCTGGCGCAGGAAGAGGACGTTTTCTTCTCGGAGCACTTCCTGTTGCCGCGGCCGTTGCTGCGGGCATTAACCTCCGACGAACCGGTGGTCTTGCTCATCGATGAGATCGACCGCGCCGACGTGGAATTCGAGGCGTTTCTGCTGGAAGTCCTCAGCGATTTTCAGGTCAGCGTGCCCGAACTGGGAACGATCCACGCCAAACATCAGCCGATGGTCCTCCTGACCTCCAACAACACCCGCGAGCTGAGCGAAGCGCTCAAGCGGCGCTGCCTCTATCTCTACGTCGGCTATCCCACCCTCGACGAGGAACTCGATATCGTGCGCCTGAAGGTGCCCGACCTGCGGCCGGAACTGGCCCGGCAGGCGGTCGCCACGGTGCAGCAGCTGCGCAACATGGACTTGCGCAAGGTTCCCAGCATCAGCGAAACCCTCGACTGGGCGCGCGCCCTGGTGGCTCTGAATGCAAGGGCTATCGACGAAGAGACGATGAACAACACGCTAACCGTCTTGCTCAAGTATGAGGCCGATGTGCAGAAGGCACGACGCATGATGGGCAACGGCGGCCGTCGAGGACCGGCCAACCGCCAGTCATAGATCTTTGGAGGCGGCGAGATGGACGATCGGGTAATTGAATTCGTGCGCGGGATGCGGGCGGCCGGGGTGCGCGTGTCGATGGCTGAGTCGGCCGACGCCATGCGCGCCATCGAACTGCTCGGCATCGCCGACAAGGATCTGTTCCGCCAGTCATTGCGAGCCACGCTGGTCAAGAAGTCGGACGATTTCGCCGTCTTTGAAGAATTATTTCCGCTCTACTTCGGCACCGGCGGCCCGCCCCTGCAGAACGCCATGGAGGACATGAGTGAAGACGAGCAGGAGATGCTCAAGGCCGCGCTCGAGGCGCTCAGCGGCCGCCTCCAGTCGCTGATGGATTGGCTGACCAGTGGCGAGGGGCCAACCAAGGAAGAACTGGAGCGATTGGCTGAGCGCGCGGGCATCCAATGGGCCAATAACCCGCAGGAAGGCCGCTGGGTGACGCGGCGCATGTTGCAGCAGATGGGTATGGCCCACCTGGAGGAGCAGCTTCGCGAGTTGATGGAACGACTGGCGGAGATGGGCATGAGCCGGGAGGCCATCGAGAAGCTGATGGGCATCGTCGAGGCCAACCGGGAGGCGCTCACCGAGCAGGTGGCCCAGCAGGTCGGTCGGCAGATCGCCGAGCAGCGCGCCAACCGGCCCGATGAGCTGTTCGGCTCCGACCTGATGCACAAGCCGTTTGAGGCGCTCACCCAGGAGGAGGCCAATATATTGCGCCGCGAGGTGCAGCGGTTGGTGACGCAATTGCGCAGCCGGGCCGCCCTGCGTCGCAAGCGGGGCAAGGCGGGGCGCTTCGACTCGAAAGGCACCATCCGCGCCAACCAGCGCTATGGCGGCGTGCCAATGGAGTTGAAATTCAAGCGCAAGAAACTGAAGCCGAGCCTGGTGCTGATCTGCGATATCTCGCGGTCGATGCTGTCGGTGGCCGAGTTCATGTTGCGTCTGACCTACGAGCTGCAGGATCAGGTGGCCAGGACGCGGAGCTTCGGCTTCTACAGCGATATGGAAGAGATCAGCCCCGTGATGGCCGGCAACCGCGCGTCCGACGCGGTTGATGAGGTCATGGATACCTTTTACCGGCGCTCGCCGCAACATTATGCCACCGACTTCGGCCGCAGTCTGGGCACGCTCTATGACAACTGGCTCGACAGCATCAACAATCGGACGACGGTGGTGATCCTGGGCGACGGCCGCAACAATTACAACGACCCGCGCCTCGATCTGGTCAAGGATTTGCAGCAGCGGGCACGCCGTCTGATCTGGCTCAATCCGGAGCCTCCGCGCCAATGGGGGACGGGCGACAGCGACATGCCCGCCTACGCGCCACTGTGTGATCAGGTGTACATGGTGCGCAATCTGGCCCAGTTGTCGGCCGCGGTCGACAAGCTGATGGCCGGGGCTTGACGTCGATTGACAAACCATGGCCCGGGTGTTATGATGATTTCGCTATGAGACAGTCGACTTTTGTTCATGATGCTTATTATGAAGGGCAATCTCAATCTGTCGCGCTCTTGACGCGCTTGATGGTTGCCGCCGGCTGATGGACGACGACCAACAGGAAAGCAGAAGACGCGGCGCGACCGCGTCTTTTTTGTTGGCGTACTGGCTGTAGCGTAAGCCGTTAGCTTGCCTCCGACGGCTCCTCGCAACCTGACAGGTTGCGCCATAGCTACTACAGCCAGGAACTGGTGTTTCAGGAGATAGCAGATGGCGATGACGATCACGGATGAATTACGCTGGCGCGGGCTGATCTACGACAAGACCGACGGCATCGACGAGTTGGCAGGTCAGCAGAAAATCACGCTTTATAACGGGTTTGATCCGACCAAGGACACGCTCCACGTCGGCCACCTGGTGCCGATGATGCAGCTGGCGCGCTGGCAACGATTCGGCCACACGCCGATCGCTCTGGCGGGCGGCGGCACGGGCATGATCGGCGACCCCAGCGGCCGTAGCACCGAGCGCAATTTGCTCTCGCTGGACGTCATTGACTACAACGTGGGCCAGATCCGGGGGCAACTGGCCGGCATCCTCGACTTTGAAGTGAAAAGCAACCCGGCGCGGATGGTCAACAACGCCGACTGGTTGCGACCGTTGCTTCTGGTCGATTTTCTGCGCAACACGGGCAAGCATTTCACCGTCAACTACATGCTGGCCAAGGATTCGGTCAAGTCGCGCATGGAGCGCGACGACAGCGGCATCTCCTTCACCGAATTCAGCTATATGCTCCTCCAGGCCCATGACTATCTCCACCTGTATGAGACCATGAGCTGCATGCTGCAGGTGGGCGGCAGCGATCAATGGGGCAATATCCTGGCCGGGGTCGAACTGATTCGCCGGGCAAAGAGTGAACGGGCGCACGGGCTGGTCTACCCGCTCATCACCAATGCCGATGGGTCGAAGTTCGGCAAGACGGCCGGGGGGACGAGTGTCTGGCTCAGCCCGGCCTACACGTCGCCCTACCGGTTCTACCAGTATTGGCTCAACACCGATGACGCCGATGTCGTCACCTATCTCAAATACTTCACCTGGCTCGACCGGGACGGGATCGCCGAGCTGGAGAACAAGGTGTTCGACCAGCCGGAGAAGCGCGAGGCGCAACGCACGCTGGCCCGCGAGGTGACGCGCATGGTCCACGGCGCGACGGCGCTGGACCGGGCTGAACAGGCGTCGCAGGCGCTCTTCGGCGGGGACATCACCGGGCTGGGCGCGGCCGACATCGAGGACATCTTCGCCGAAGTGCCGTCGAGCGAGGTGGCGAAGGACGCGCTGAGCGACGGCGTGACGGTCGTGGATCTGCTGGCCGGCAGCGGCCTGGCGAATTCAAAGGCCGACGCGCGGCGAGCGATCCAGGGCGGCGGCATCTACCTGAACAACGAGCGGGTGACCGATGTGACCCAGACGGCGGGTCTGGCGCAAACCATCGACGGCCGGTTCCTGGTGTTGCGCAAGGGCAAGCGACAGTATCATTTGGTTACCGTGGTTGGCAGTTAATGGTCGGTAGCCGGTGGAGAATACGACCTACTAACCGTTGAGCCGGGCCGTATGCCGTGTTGTATAGATCGGGCCGCTGGGCCGCAGTTGGCTCTCGATGAGGTGGATGGCTGTGACCGGCATATCAAGCGGGGGCACATTGGCCGCCCATTCCACCCCCTGAACCTCGCGCTCGTCCTTGACGCGGCCGAGGGTCAGATGGGCGCGAAACGTCTTGTCCTCCGGCGGCCAGCCGAGAGAAACCAGCCGCTCGTCCAGCGCCGCCTTGAGCGCATGCAGCCGGGCCTCATCCCCCGCCAACCCGACCCAGATGACGCGCGGCCGTTGCGCGTTGGGAAAGCAGCCGGTGCCGTTCAGGTGCATGATGAACGGCGAATGGCCCGAGGTGACGCTGTCCATGACGCTTTGAACGGCCGGTAATTGGCCAACGGCCGTGTCGCCCAGGAAGCGCAGCGTCAGGTGCATCTGCTCCGGCCGAACCCAGCGCACCGCGCCGCGGGGCACGCGCCCGGCCAGCATTTGGGCGACGTCGCCCAGAGCGTCCTTGACGGGCTTGGGCAACTCGACGGCGATGAAGGCGCGGATGGTGGACATGGCCGGTATTGTAGGCGATTTGGTGGAATGCTCCACGCGCTATCGACACCTGACAGCCTTTTTAGACCTGTCAGGTGTGGGTCAATCCGGCAACTTTTCCAATGCATCACGGAAAGCTTCGGGGCTTTGATCGGCGACACGAAGGAGCGCACGCGCCGGCCCTACCGGCTTCCGACGTCCTTGCTCCCAGTTTTGTAATGTCCCCACGCTGACGCCGATCATCAGTGCGAATTCACTCTGGGACTTGTCCAGCTTTTGACGGATACCTTTGATATCCATCGGCGAAAACTCAATTACGCGGCTTGGCTTACGCTCGCCTCGTTTAATCAAGCCGGCTTCCTTGATACTTTCAGCTAACTCTGCAAAATCCTTTTCGTTCATAACAACCATTCCTCTACCAGCCTGCGCAGAATCACCACTTCTTGTTTGGTCAGATCTTCCTTTTGGCTTTTTTTATAGACTGCAAGCATGAAGAAGGAATCATCTGAAACATCCCAGTAGTAGATAAGACGCAAACCGCCGCGTTTCCCCTTACCCAAAACTCGCCAGCGAAGCATCCTCAATCCGCCACTCCCGGGAATCAAATCCCGGCTTCGGGGCGTATCAATAATACTTCTTGCAGGCGTTTATACTCTTCGTCGGGCAACAGATTCGTGACTTGCCGCGTGAAAATTGATGTTTCGATGAAGAGCATGATATATTGTACGTCACTGACGTATGATTGACAATTTGAAAATGTGGGGGCCGAGGCAGTGGCGAGTTGAAGAGGGCAAGGCGACCGGGGGCAAAAGCCGTTCGCCCGGACAAGATGGATTCCCGGCCGCCTTGCCCCTACCCGTCGGTTGGGTGTTTCCCGGCGAAGTATTGCCGGGCGAATTCGAGGAACTCCCGGCCGCGGTCGATCTGAATTTGCGCTTCTTCATCGCTGATCGGCGCGCCGCGATAGTCGGCCAGTAGTCGAGTTGTCTGACCTTCGATCAGATAGCGGTGAAAATATCTCGGCACGGTATCGGTTTTTGCCAGGTCGCGGCCGAAGGCGCTAATCACCGCACTGTGTTTGGAGTAGTCCTGACCTTGTTCGAGCAGGAACGCCTGGGCCAGATAGAACATGGCGTAGTAAGCGCGAGATGCGGCATACCCGGGGAAGCCTTCGGAAAGCAGCAGTTCGGCCGCGTCCAGACTGTCGGCTGCCCCGGCCAGATAACCTTCAATGGATAGGGTCATACCGCGAGAGCCTCTCGCCGCACGTTGCGCAGGAACGGATCATTCCCATCAGCAAGCTCTTCCGTGCTCATATAGACGCAGGAGAGAACGAGATCGTGTGCCAATGACAGATCGGCCACCAATTCGCCGCTTCGCCGAATCTCCATCATCGGATCCACTTCGCCCGCCAGCACCACCAGCACATCCACGTCCGACCCCGGCCCGGCGTCGCCGCGCGCCTGCGAGCCGTAGAGCAGCACTCGATCGAGCCGGTCGCCATAGAGCGCCAGCAGCCCGGCACGCAACTGTTTCAGGACGGAAGCCAACTCCTCGTTCATGATCGTCATTATACCACGGTCTGGCCCGTGCTTTTCACTGAAGATTGAGTGGCTGAGTGGGCGATATTTCGAATTGCCCCGAAGCATGTTATCATTTGGATTATTATCGTCCCCGTGCGCGAGAGAACCCAGAAAGCTATGAAATTCAATCCCACACTCCATCCCCACCGCCGCCAAAACCCGCTAACCGGCGAATGGGTGCAGGTGTCGCCCCACCGCCTGCAGCGGCCGTGGCAGGGGCAGGTTGAGGACCTCGACGGCGGTCGACGACTTGCCTACGATCCCAACTGCTACCTGTGCCCGGGGAATGTGCGGGCCGGGGGCGTCGTCAATCCCGACTATAGCGACACCTTTGCCTTCACCAACGACTTCGCCGCCGTGTTGCCCGAGGTCCCGCCGGCCGAAGACCCACCCGAGAGCGGCCCTCGCCAACTGTTGCGCGCCCAAACCGTCCCCGGCACCGCGCGGGTCATCTGCTTCTCCCCCCGCCACGACCTGACGCTGCCGGAGATGGACTTGCCGGCCATCGGCCGCGTCGTCGAGACGTGGATCGAACAGACGGCCGACCTCGGCCGCACCTATCGCTGGGTTCAGCTGTTCGAGAACAAGGGCGAGATGATGGGCTGCTCCAACCCCCACCCGCACGGCCAGGTCTGGGGCGTGGACTCGTTGCCCAACGAGCCGGCCAAGGAAGACCAGCACCAGCGTCGCTACTATGAGGCCGAGGGGCGGCCGATGTTGTTGGATTACGTCGTGCTGGAGGATGAACTGCGCGAGCGGGTCGTTATTGAAAACGAGGATTGGCTGGCCGTCGTGCCCTGGTGGGCCGTCTGGCCGTTCGAGATGCTCCTGCTGCCGCGCCGCCACATCCTGCGGCTGCCGGATTTGCGCGAGGGAGAGCGCCATTCGCTGGCCGAGATCCTCAAGCGGCTACTGACTCGCTATGACAACCTCTTCCACACCTCGTTCCCCTATTCGATGGGTTGGCACGGCGCGCCTTTTGTGGCCGAGCCGCAAGATCACTGGCAATTGCACGCCCATTTCTACCCGCCGCTGTTGCGCTCGGCGACCATCAAGAAGTTCATGGTCGGCTACGAGATGTTGGGCGAGGTCATGCGCGACCTGACCGCCGAACAGGCGGCCGAGCGTCTGCGCGGGCTATCTGATGTACATTACCGGGAAAAGGGCTGATCCCTAAGGCCTGTTGCTTGCAGGTGGAAGTCGCTTCGTCACGGCCGCGGCTACTTTTTATAGCCGAAGAGCCGCAACCACTCCTCGATCTCCTCGGCCTCTTGTTCTTCCTTTGATTTCGGTTTGGGGGCGGTCGGGGTCGGGGGCTTTGCTTTAGCGGCCGGCGGCCTGGCGTCCGATGGCTTGGCGGGTGGCCTCTCCGGTTCCGGCCCGAAGAGCGCCAGCCACTCCTGCATCTCGTCGGGGGTCATGGCCGGGGCGTCGGGTCGCGTGGCAGGCTCTTTCTCCCCCTTGCCGAATTGCCGGTCGGCGATCATATCGGCCGCGAAGGATTCCGAACTTTGCACGGCCACTCGCCGCCGGCGGGCCACGTCGGCGATGGCCCGGTCGCTGGTGACGATCACGAACTCCGGCGGGTTGCCAATGGCCTCGATGCGACGGATCAGAACCGCGTCGGCCGTCGAGTTGTTGGGGGCAAAAACGGCTTTCACACCGCCGCCCGACAGCTGTTTGGCCTCCCCGGCCGGCAGCCCGCCATCGAAGATCACCGTCACCTTGCGCCGCCGGTCGGCCATGGCCCAGCGGCGCAGCAGTTGCACCAATTTGGCCTCGTCGTCGGGATCGGCCAGCGACAGGCCGGGCGTCCGCGCGATCAGATTATGGCCGTCGATCAGGTAGTTCATGATCCCCTAGCTGATCGCCTCCAGCCCGGCGATCGCCGCCGCCAGCCGTTTGATGCCGATGCCGGGGAAGGCCACAGTGACCTCCTCATCCGCGCCGGTGACCTTGCTCTCGATCACCGTGCCCTCGCCGAATTTCTTGTGCCGCACCTTTTGCCCGGTCTTGAAGTTTGGCCCGGCCGGGCGATTCGGTCGCGGCTCATCCGCCCGGCTGTAGGGTTCCGGCAACCGCTGCTCCTGCGGTCGCGATTCCGACGGCCGTGTGCGACCCGGCGATTCAGATGGGCGGCGGTCGTATTCGCCCCAGGTCGTCTGTTGGCGCGAACGACCGGCGTTCCAGTTTGTCCGGCCCGTGTCCCATGTACTTGCCCGGTCGATGCTCTCGCGGCGGCGCGCGCCGGGACGCTGCCCGTCGATGTAATCCTCGGGGATTTCGGTCAGAAAACGGGAGGGCACGGCTACAGAGCTGTCGCCCCAGGTCGTGCGCCGGAAGGCATGGGACAGGTAAACGGCATCGCGCGCGCGGGTCAGGCCGACATAGAACAGGCGACGCTCCTCGGCCAGCTCGTCCTCGCTGTCCATCGAGCGGCTGTGGGGCAGGAGGCCTTCTTCCAGCCCGGTGATGAAGACGATGGGGAACTCCAATCCCTTGGCGGCATGGAGGGTCAGCAGGGTCGGGGCTTGAGCCGATCGGTCGAGGTTGTCGGTCTCGGCCACAAGGGCGACCTGCTGCAGGAAGTCGCCGAGGGTCAATTCACCATCGATCCCGGCCACGCCGCGCAACTCCATGACGTTGGCCCAGCGATCCTCGCCCTCCTCGGTTCCGTCTTCCAGCCAGGCGCGATAGCGGGTCTGTTCCAGGATGGCATCCAGCAGTTCGCCGACGCCGACGCGCTCGCGCAAGGCCAGCCACGCGGCCAGAAGGTTGCCGAAAGTGTAGAGGGTATTGTAGGCGCGGCCGTTGAATGGATGCTGCACGTTCGGGTCGATGGCCAGCCGGACGAGAGCTTCGCCCGGTTGCAGCCCCAGCCCAACCGCCCAGGCGAGAAACAAGGTCTGGGTTTGCTGCCCGATGCCGCGCGTCGGGGTATTGATCACCCGGTTGAAGCTCACCGCGTCGAGGGGGTTGTGAATGAGGCGCAGGTAGGCGATGATATCCTTGATCTCGCGCCGCTGATAGAACTGCGTGGCCCCCACCAGCCGGTAGGGCAGGCCCGCCTGCACGAACGCCTCTTCAATGGCGCGCGACTGGGCGTTGGTGCGATACATCACGGCGAAATCGTTGCCGTTATAGCCCTGCAGCATCAGGCCTTCGATGGTGCCGACGATCGCGGCCGCCTCATCCGATTCGTTGTAGGCTTCGCGGAGAGTGAGCTTCGAGCCGCCCGGCCGCTCGGTGAAAAGCTTCTTGGGAATGTGGTCGCGATTTTGGCGGATCACCTCGATTGCCGCGTCCAGGATGACCTGTGTCGACCGGTAGTTCTGCTCCAGGAGAACCGTCCGCGACTGCGGAAAGTCGCGGTAGAAGTTTTGGATATTGCGATAGTCGGCCCCGCGCCACTTGTAGATCGACTGGTCGGAATCGCCGACGACGAACAGGCTGTTATGATCGCCGGCCAGCTGGCGCAGCAAGCGGTATTGCGTGGCGTTGGTGTCCTGGAATTCATCGACCAGGATGTGGCTGTAGCGCTCCTGATATTTCGCCAGCACGTCCGGCCGCTCGTCAAAAAGCAGCACGGCGTTCATCAGCAGGTCATCGAAATCCATGGCGTTGTTGGTCTGAAGCGTCAACTGGTAACGCTCGTAGACGCGCCGGGTCACTTCTCCGGCGTAGTTGGTGGCCATATACTCCGCGGCGGTGATCAGGTCGTTTTTGGCGCTGCTGATGCCGTTGAGCATCTTGCCCGGCGTGAACTTTTTCTCGTCGATGTTGAGTTCGGCCAGCACCTGTTTGACGACCTGGAGTTGGTCGGCTGTATCGAAGATGACAAAATCGCGCTGATAGGCGGTCAGATTGTCGACCTCGCGACGCAGGATGCGGGCGCAGATGGAGTGGAAAGTGCCCATGAGCAAGCCCTGTGGCCGCCCGTCGAGCAGCTGCTCGATGCGATGCTCCATCTCTCGCGCCGCCTTGTTGGTGAATGTGACAGCCATGATGTGCCAGGGCGAGACATGCATCGCGCTGATGAGGTAGGCGATGCGATGGGTCAGGACGCGAGTCTTGCCGCTGCCCGGCCCGGCGACGACCAGCATGGCCCCGGGCAGAGCGCTGACGGCCTCTCGTTGGGCCGGGTTCAGGGTTCCAAGTAAATCCATGCGACCAATTCTATTACATCGGGCGCTTTGGGTCAGCCTTAGTGGATATTATTGTCTCCCCCGTTCGCGATAATCGTTTATACTCTCAACAGTTGTTCCGGTGATGGCCGGGCCTTTGGCGGCGCAAGAGTTCGCAATTGATTATCGAAATCGGCATTCTCGTCATTCTTATATTGATCAACGGCCTGTTCGCTCTGGCGGAGATGTCGATCGTATCCTCCCGTCGCGAGCGGCTGCGCATGCTGGTTGACGACGGCAATCGGGGCGCGGCCACCGCGCTGCGCCTGTCGCAGGAGCCGACGGTGTTCCTGTCGACGGTTCAGGTCGGCATCACGCTAATCGGCATCCTGGCCGGCGCGTTCGGCAGTGCATCCTTGTCGGATGAGCTTTCGCAACTGATCGCGCCGATACCGGTCATCGGCCCATACAGCCGCACGGTCGCCCTGGCGCTGGTTGTCGGCGTCATCACTTTTTTCCAGGTGGTGGTGGGCGAACTGGTGCCCAAGCGGCTGGCCTTGCGCAATCCGGAGCGCATCGCCGCCGCGGTCGCCGGGCCGATGAGCGTCCTGTCGAAGATCGCGCGGCCCGTCGTCCGTTTGCTGGCGCTGACCACCAGGTTCTTCCTGCGCGTTCTGGGCGTGCGCGACGACATCAGCGAGACGACCGTCACCGAGGAAGAGATCAAGGTGCTGGTGGAACAAGGCGCCCAGGCGGGCGTCTTTGAGGAAGCCGAGCGCGATATGGTGGAGAGCATCTTCCGCTTCGGCGACCGGCAGTTGCGCTCATTGATGACCCCGCGGACGGAGATCGTCTGGCTGGACATCAACGATCCGGAGGAAGAAATCCGCGAGACGGTCAGCCAGTCCCACCACTCCCGCTTTCCGGTGTGCGACGACGCGCTCGATCGCGTTCTGGGCATTGTCCAGGCCAAGGACATGCTGTCCAACAGCTGGACGGAGCAGCCGTTTGATCTCAAATCGATCATGCGGCCGCCCCTCTTTCTGCCTGAAACCATGTCGGCCCTTCGTGCCCTGGAGCGATTCAAGCAAACGGGTATCCAGGAGGCGTTGCTGGTCGATGAGTTTGGCGGCATCGAGGGTCTGGTCACCCTGATCGACATGATGGAGGCCATCGTCGGCGATATCCCCACGGCCGAAGAGATCGCCGAGCCGCCGGTCGTCAAGCGCGAGGACGGCTCCTGGCTGGTGGATGGCTCCATCGATATCGATGATCTGAAGGAGCTGCTCGAGGTTGGTGAATTGCCCGATGAGGGGGATTACCAGACTTTGGGTGGATTCATCGTGTTGTTGATCGGCCGGTTGCCGCGCGCCGGCGATCGCGTCGACTGGCAAGATTACCGCTTCGAGGTCGTCGATATGGACGGCTATCGCATCGATAAAGTGTTGCTCTCGAAACTCCCGGCTGCCTGAAGCCCGGCTGTTCCCGCTCGCCCGGCGATCAGGGCTATCCTCCCATTGCCACCAAATTGACCCATGCTTATACTTACAGATCGTTGCAGCACGGCTGCGCGGTGTGGTTAGAGGATAAATATTAATGACATTGGTGATGAAATTCGGCGGCACGTCGGTGGGCAGTTCAGCGGCCATACGCGAGACGGCCGACCTGATATTGCAGGCCCGCGATACCTGGGGCGACGTGGCCGTCATCGTCTCGGCCATGGGATCGAAACCGGTGAAGGTCACCGATCTGCTGCTGCAAGGAGCGCATACCGCTTACAGGGGCGACAGGGAGACTTTCCCCCGCCTGGCCGCGCTCATGCGCGACATTCACTATGAGGCTATCGACGGCTTGCTTTCCCCGGAAGGAGAGCGCCAGATCATCCTGGCCGAGATCGAGCGGTACATTGAACGGTTTGCCGATCTGTGCAGCGCAGTCAACGTTCTGGGTGAGTTGACCCCCCGCGCTCTGGACGCCATCTCCGGCATGGGCGAGCAGATGAGCGCGCGCATCGTATCCGCTTACCTGCGCGAGCTGGGTTATGATTCCGAAGCGGTCGATGCCACCGAGCTTATCCTGACGGACAATAATTTCCAGAACGCCAGCCCGCTGGTGGCCGAGACACAGAGGCGCACGAGAAGTCGCCTGCAGCCCTTGCTTGATGATGAGGCCATTCCCATCGTCACCGGCTTCATCGGCGCCACGGCCGACGGCATCACAACGACGCTTGGCCGCGGCGGGTCGGATTTCACCGCCTCGCTCATCGGCCAGGCGCTCGATGCCGACGAGGTGTGGATTTGGACCGACGTCGACGGCGTCATGAGCGCCGACCCGCGTCTGGTTTCCGACGCCGTCTCGATACCGACGCTGTCGTTTCGCGAGGTGTCGGAGCTGGCCTACTATGGCGCTCGCGTCATCCACGCCAAGACGATGCGGCCGTGTGTCGAAAACGGGATTCCCTTGCGCATCAAGAACACGTTCAATCCCACCCATCCGGGCACGGTCATCGAGGAAGATATCGCCCAACAGAACGGCACGCTGAAAGCCGTCACGGCCATCAAGGGCGTCAGCATGATCACCGTCGAGGGCAAGGGGATGATCGGCGTTCCGGGCATCGCCGCCAGAACGTTCGGCGCGGTGGCGCGTCTGGATGTCAGCGTGCTGCTGATCACCCAGGCCTCGTCGGAGCAGTCGATCTGTTTCATCGTGCCTGATGTTTCGGCCGCGGCCGTGGTAGACAGCCTGGAAGGTGAATTTGCCGAGGAGCTAAAGCGCCGCGACATCGAGCGAATCTGGTCGCGAGACGAGATCGCCATCGTCACCATCGTCGGCTCCGGAATCCAAACCACATACGGCATCGCCGGGCGCGTCTTTAGCGCCCTCGGTGAACACTCCGTCAACGTTATCGCCATCGCCCAGGGATCGACGGAGTGCGGTATCAGCGTGGTGGTGGCCGGCGGGGATGTCGGCCGGGCGGTTGAACATGTCCATAACCTGATCGTAGGCAAGGGGAGTTGAGGCGCATGACCGACGAACGGCACGAGGGCAGAAAAGCGGGCGTTTTGACGGCGCTGGCCGGCGTGACGGCGGCGGCAGCCGGCATCGTGGGCTGGCGGGCCTTTCGGCGTGCCACGGCCGATCATGAGCTGTTGCCGCGCGGTCGGGCGCTCATCACCGGCGCGTCCAGCGGTATCGGCGAGGAGTTCGCCCGACAACTGGCCGCCGGCGGCTTCGACCTGACACTGGTTGCCCGTCGCGAGGACCGGCTTGTGGCCCTGGCCGCGGAACTGAGCGAGGCTCACGGGATTCGCGCCGAGGCGCTGTCGGCCGATCTGTCCGATGATGAGGGTATCGCTCGCGTCGCTCGCGCCATCGAGGATACGCCCAACCTGACCTTGCTGATCAATAACGCCGGATTCGGCACGGGCGGTGACTTCGTTGACGTTGATCTGGAGCGCCATCTGGCTATGGTTCAGGTCCATATCGTGGCCACCGTGACCTTGACCAAGGCGGCCTTGCCCGTGATGATCGAGCGGGGCGGCGGGGCGATCATCAATGTGGGGTCAATCTCCTCTTTCTTTCCGTCCGGCGGCGGCGCGATGTATTCGGCCACCAAGGTGTTTCTCAATAATTTTTCCGAGGCGCTGGCGATCGAGCTGGATGGGACGGGGGTGAAGGTTCAGGCGCTCTGCCCGGGCTTCACCTATACCGAGTTTCATGATACACCGGAATTCACCAACTTCAGCCGCGAGGATGTCCCCGGGTCGCTATGGATGTCGGCCGAAGATGTGGTTGGCGAATCGCTGGCAGCGCTGGAAGGCGACCGCGTGATCGTCGTCCCCGGCCGGAGATATCGCGGCATCGTGGCCACCACGAATAGCCCATTGCGCGGCGTAATCCGGGGCGCGGGGCGCAAAATCAGGGGCCGTTGGCAGCAGGTCAAGTCATCGTCGCGATAGCACGTGCCTTGAGGGATTGCCTGACCTTGCTACACCAATTGGAATGTTACCTGAAACGAAATCATGGCCTCATAGAAGATATTGCCCCGTTTCCATGTCATCGCCAAAACTTTTACTTTGAGGTGATGATGGCTCGTTCGGACACATTTTATTGAGCCAGGGCGCTTGCTTATTTCCCCGATTTCTATATAATCACATCGGTTTTCTGCCCTCGCTGCCCATCCCCGGTTAGCAAAGGCAAATTTAAAAGTTCACACACGCCTGGACTGAAGCGGTTGTGCTTGCACGGGTGAGCTGCAACCCTCCGGAGTCTCCGCCAATGGAGATCGCCCCAGGAGAGTTGTTGCCTGCCCCGGCCATGCAAGTTCCGGTTCAGGATGAAGGGCGTGGAAGAATAAAACAAGTAAAGGAGAATAACCTCATGGCCATCGTTTCAATGAAAGCGCTTCTGGAAACAGGCGTGCACTTCGGACATCGAACCCGTCGCTGGAACCCGAAGATGAAGCCGTATATTTTCACCGAGCGCAACGGCATCCATATCCTCGATCTGCAACAGACGATCGTCCTGATTGAAGATGCCTATAACGCGATTCGCGACACCGTTGCCGCCGGCGGCGACGTGCTCTTCGTGGGCACCAAGCGCCAGGCACAGGAGACCGTCGCCCGCGAGGCGTCCCGCGCTTCCCAGCCCTACGTGAACGATCGCTGGCTCGGCGGCACGCTGACGAACTGGCGCACCATTCGCCAGCGCATCAATTATCTTCGCGAACTGGAAACCCGCCGCGATGCCGGTGAGTTTGACCTGCTGAAGAAGACGGAACGCCTGCGCATTGAGCGCGAGATCGAAAAGCTCAACCTGCGTTTGGGCGGTATTCGTGATCTGCGCGATCTGCCCGCTATGATGTTTGTCATCGACGTCAGCCACGAAGAGACGGCCATCCGCGAGGCCAATTCGCTCAAGATTCCGGTGATCGGCGTGGTCGATACCAACAGCGATCCCGACGCCATCGATTACGTGATCCCGTCCAACGACGACGCAATCCGCGCCATCAAGCTCATCGTGGGCAAGATGGCCGACGCCGCGCTCGAGGGTCTGGCTTCGCGCAAGGAAACGCTTGACGAAGAGGTAACCGACTTCAACCGCTACCGCTACGAAAGCTTTGACGGGATGGAAGACGCGGAGGACGAATTGTTGCTTGGCGCGTCCACGCTGGCGAAGCTTCGTGAATCGACTTCGGCCGCGGCTTCCGAGGAAGACGAGGCGGACGTGGATGAAGAAGTGGCGGAAGTTATTTCAGAATTTGAAGAAAAAATCAGGGACGAGGAGTCCGAGTAAGGGTTAGGGAGATTTTACCGACATGGCAATTACAACCGAGATGGTTAAGGAGCTGCGCGCGGCCACCGGCGCGGGCGTCCTCGAGGCCAAGAAGGCCCTCGAGCAACACAACGGGGATTTCGACAAGGCGGTCGACATGCTTCGCGAGAAGGGCGCGGCCCGCGCCGCCAAGCGCGCCGATCGCTCGGCCAATGAGGGCATCATCGAATTATATGCCCATCCCGGCAATCGCGTCGGCGTGATGCTGGAATTGAATTGCGAGACCGACTTCGTGGCTCGCAACGACCATTTCCGCGAGCTGGCTCACGATCTGGCGCTGCACATCGCGGCCTCTTCGCCGCGTTTCCTGACCGTGGACGAGGTTCCCGCCGCGGAACTGGAGCGTAAGTTGGCTGTGCTGAAGGCTCAGGCGTTGGCCGAAGGCAAGCCGGAGGCGATCGTCGACAAGATCGTGACCGGTCGTATGTCCAAGTTCTATGAGGAGTTCTGTCTGATGGAGCAACCCTTCATCAAGGATGAGAGCGTCAAGATCAAGGATATGCTGACCAACGCCATCCGCATCACCGGCGAGAACATCGTCGTCCGCCGCTTTGCCCGTTACGAACTGGGCGAATCGCTGGAAGACTAGTCGGGTTTGAGCGGGGGAGCCAACCGCGCCTGATTCAGAGAAAGTGTGAAAAGCAGTAAGGAACAATTGTCTGTTATGCCTGATGTTCAATACAAACGTATTCTTCTGAAGATGGGCGGTGAAGCCCTGGCCGGCCAGGGTGGCTTTGGAATTGACCCCAACCGCGCGGCCGAGGTCGCCCAGGTGGTGAAAGATGTTCACGATCTGGGCGTCCAGGTCGCGCTGGTGATTGGGGCGGGGAATCTGTGGCGCGGCTCAGTCGGCACGCAAGCCGGCATGGAGCGCTCGACGGCCGATCATATCGGCATGGTGGCCACGGTGATGAACGCGCTGGCCCTCAAGGATGTGCTGGAGCGCGCCGGGGTTGTCACGCGGGTGCAAACCGCCTTCGAAATGCGGACGATCGCCGAGCCATATATCCGGCTGCGAGCCATTCGCCACATGGACAAGGGGCGCGTGGTCATCATCGCCGGTGGAACGGGCAACCCGTACTTCACCACCGATTCAGCCGGCGCGCTGCGGGCGATGGAGTTGAACGCCGAGGTCATGATCAAAGCCACGAAGGTCGACGCGATCTACGACGACGATCCCATGAAAAACCCCGACGCCAATCCGTTCGAACATATCTCTTATCTGGAGTTCCTGAGCATGCGCTTGCGCGTGCTCGACACGACGGCCGTCTCCCTGTGCATGGAAAACAACATGCCGATCGTGGTGCTCAACTTCTGGCAGAAAGACAGCGTCAAACGCCTCGTCCTTGGCGAGCAAGTCGGCACGCTGATTTCGGCCTGATTTTTGCTTACTCTTGTTCCTTTTGCTTTATTGGGTGAAAATCCCGATGAAGTATCCATTTCAATGAGGAGGATCCCATGATTGCCGATGTGATGCGAGAGGCCAAGGCCCGGATGGGCGGCGCAGTCACCTCCTTGGAGTCCGACCTGGCCGCATTCCGCACCGGACGCGCCTCTACCAAACTTGTCGAAAACCTGAAAGTCGACCTCTATGGGGTCGAGATGCAGTTGGTGCAGATGGCGGTCATCTCCGTGCCCGAGCCGCAACAACTGGCCATTCGCCCCTATGACCGCAACGCCATGTCGGCCATCGAAAAGGCCATCATGAAATCGGAATTGGGTATCATGCCCAATAATGACGGCCAGGTTATTCGCCTCAATATTCCCCGACTGACGGAGGAACGGCGGCGCGATCTGTCACGTATCGTCGGCCGTCGGGTGGAAGAGGCCAAAGTGGCAGTGCGCAATGTGCGGCGCGATCTGAACCACGATTTGAAGGAACTCAAGGATGAGAAGATGGTTTCCGAGGATGAGTTCACCCGTGGTGAAAAGCAATTGCAGGAGATCACCGATTCTTTCATCGGTCAAATAGACGATATCGGCCGTGCCAAAGAGGCCGAGATCATGGAAGTCTGAGTATGGCGCGACGCCCCGAAGAGACGTTCGACCTGTCTTCACTGGATGTGCCGGCCCACGTCGCGATCATCATGGACGGCAACGGCCGCTGGGCGCGAAAGCGGGGCCTGCCGCGGCAAGCCGGCCATCAGGCTGGAGCTGATAACCTTCGCCGCATCATCCGCGCTTGCGTTGACTTTAATATCAAGGTTCTGACGATCTACGCCTTTTCGACCGAAAACTGGGGGCGACCCAAGACTGAGGTCCAGGCGCTCATGCGGATCTTTGCCCGCGTGCTCGACCAGGAGACGGACGAACTGAACGCCAACGGCGTCTGCGTCCACCATCTTGGCGATTTAACCGGCGTTGACCCCCGGCTGCAGGAAAAAGTACGGCGCGCGCTGGAATTGACGCGCAATAACGACCGGCTGATCCTCAACGTGGCCTTTAATTATGGCGGCCGCGCCGAGATCATCCATGCCGTCCAGCAAATGCTGGCCGACGGGATTAAGCCGGAGGACCTGACGGAGGATCTGTTTAGCTCCTATCTGTTCACGCGGGGACTGCCCGATCCCGATCTGGTGATTCGAACGAGCGGGGAGTTGCGCATCAGCAACTTCCTCATCTGGCAGGCGGCCTATTCGGAATATTATCCCACGCCCGCGCTGTGGCCCGACTTCGGCCGCCGGGATCTCTATGAGGCGATCGTCGCCTATAACTCGCGAGACCGTCGCTTCGGGCGGGTAGACGAAGCATCGTGACGGCTGCTTAATCATGCTTCTCCAGCGATTACTCGTCACCCTGACCGTCGGTCCCATCGTGTTGGTGGCTGCCTACTTCGGCGGCTGGTATTTCTTCATCCCGATCGCGTTGTTGATGCTCACGGCCGGCGTGGAATATGCCAACATGATGCGCGTGCTGGACCACAAGGTGCCGGCGTGGCTGCTCCTCCCGGCGATCGCTCTGTTGCTCCTTGGCGCCTGGCAGCCGGCGCTCAATCTGACGGGCGTGACGCTTTTCCTCAGCCTGTTCATCGGTCTTATCTATTGTTTGACACTGTTCGAGCGAGGGATTACCCTCGATGCTGCTCTTAACTGGTTTGCATTGGTGGCCGGCATCATGTTGTTGGGATGGGTCGGCAGTCATTTCTTCCTGCTGCGTGGCCTGCCCGAAGATGGATGGCGTTGGACAGTCCTGGCTTTGATGAGCATCTGGTCGGCCGATATGAGCGCCTATGCCGTCGGCAGTTGGTTGACCGGCAAGGTATTGGGCCGCCACTTGCTCGCGCCTCGCCTAAGCCCCAAGAAGACGGTCGAAGGCTATGTCGGCGGCATCATCATCGGCACGGCGGTGACGATAGCCACCGCCTACTTCCTGGAGTTATCTCTTGTCCTGGCGACGATCGCCGGGTTGCTGGTGAGTATATTCGGTCTGTTTGGCGATCTCAGCATATCGATGCTGAAACGCGAGGCGGGACTGAAAGATTCGGGCAAAATATTTCCCGGCCACGGCGGCGCGCTGGATCGCTCCGATTCCTTAATCTGGGCGATGGCTATCGTTTATTATCTGGTCATTTTCCTTGGCCCACATCTGTCATAGATTCGATGATTGGCCGGAGCGGATTCATGGTCTGTGCCGGCAACCTGGATATTTCCCATAAAACCGAATAAGCACGAAGGAGTATTGCCGTGACGACCGTGACGACGATTGAGCGCTTTATTCTCGATAACCAGCCCGAATATGCGTCGGGGGAGCTGACCATGCTGCTGTATGATATAGCGCTGGCGGCCAAGATCATCGCCTCCAAGACCAATCGGGCCGGCCTGGTTGATATCCTGGGGGATGCGGGATCGACCAACGTCCAGGGCGAGTCCCAACAAAAACTGGACGTATTCGCCCATGAGATCGTCAGGAAGCTGTGCGACCACACCGGTCGCCTGTGTCTGATGGTCTCGGAAGAGCAGGATGACCCCATCTATATCCCGGCTCGATTTTCCAAAGGGGACTATGTCCTGGTTTTTGATCCGTTGGATGGGTCTTCCAATATCGACGTCAACGTCAGCGTCGGCACCATTTTCGGCATCTACCATTGTCTTGACCGGCAACTGCGCGGCCGCGTTGAAGACGCCCTTCAGCCGCCGTCGGCCCTGATAGCCGCCGGCTATGTTCTCTATGGGTCGAGCACCATGCTGGTCTATAGCACCGGCAACGGGGTGCATGGCTTCACGCTCAACCCGGAGTATGGCGAATTTATCCTGTCGCATCCCAACATGCGCCTGCCCGAACCCGCCGCCTATTTCAGCGTCAACTCCTCCTATTACAGCCGGTGGTCGCCGGGGGCCAAGAGATTCCTGGACTGGCTGGAGGGGAAGGACGAAGATTCGCCCAAACTATCGGCGCGCTACATCGGCTCGCTGGTGGCCGATTTTCACCGCAACCTGTTGCGCGGCGGTATTTTCTGCTATCCGGCCGAGAGTCAGCGCGATGAGGGCAAGCTGCGACTGCTGTATGAGGCCGGGCCGTTGGCTTTCCTGATCGACAAGGCGGGTGGCTATGCCTCCAACGGCCGCCGACCTATTCTGGATATCGTTCCCACCAACCTGCACCAGAGGACGCCGTTGTTCATCGGCAATCGGCATCTGGTGGAACGATTGGAGGGGTTTATGCGTCAAGAGGATGAGGGTACGCTCGATCGTTCCTGATTCAACCGTGCCGCCGTTGTTATCATGGCCCCACCGGCCTCGCAGCCGATGTATTGGTGGGCCGGGGGCTTGGCGGCCTGTTGACCGGATGGGAGTGACATGCTATACTTTGCTCGTCCCGCCGAATATTAATCGCGTTGTGGGGAGTTTCTCCCCCAATCGATATAAACTGAATAGCGATTTACTATCAATCCGCTTGACTTGAACCCCCTGCTTATCATTATTTGTATAACCCTCTGACGATTAACGTCAGTGGAAGTTATTTTTGTTTACATAAACAGAGATTAGCACGCATAACCCGGATGGGCGCGGGCAAGCCATTTTTCACAAGCTGTATTCCCAATCGAAGAGAAGAAATGGCATCCTTGCGTATCATCATATGCAATCGTTGCCAAAGAGAAGAAATGTATGGACATCGGTGATTTAGAAAGCAAGAAATTAAGTGAACTGCGCGACATCGGCCGGGATATGAAGATCCCCGGGTACACCACGATGAAGAAGCAGGACCTCGTCTTCCGAATTATGCAGGCCGACGCCGAATCAGGCGGGTTTCATTTCCGTGGCGGCGTCCTTGAGATTGTTGAAGACGACAAACAGACGATGGGCTTTCTCAGGTCGGGGTCGTATCTGCCCAGCAAGGACGACATCTACGTCTCCAATTCGCAGATCCGCCGCATCGGACTAAAGACCGGCGATATGGTCTATGGCCAGGTGCGCGTGCCCAAGGACAACGAGAAATACTATAGCCTGCTTCGGGTGGAAGCGGTCAACGGGATGAGCCCGGAATACCTCAAGAATCGGGTGCGCTATGAATCCCTGACGCCGATCTTTCCCGACCAGAAGCTCAAGCTGGAGACGAAGTCCCACATCCTGTCCACCCGTCTGATCGACCTCATCACGCCGATCGGCCGTGGCCAGCGTGGCCTCATCGTTTCGCCGCCCAAAGCCGGCAAGACGACGGTTCTCAAGGAGATCGCCAACGGTATCTCGGAGAACTACCCCGAGATTCACCTCATGGTCGTTCTCATCGGCGAGCGCCCGGAAGAAGTAACCGACATGGAACGCTCGACGCAGGGCGAGGTCGTCAGCTCAACGTTTGACGAGCCGGTGAAGAATCACTGCCGCGTGGCCGAGATGGCTCTGGAGCGCGCCAAGCGGCTGGTTGAATCCGGTCGCGATGTCGTGATCCTGCTTGACTCCATCACCCGACTGGCCCGCGCCTATAACCTGACGGTGCCGCCGAGCGGCCGCACGTTGTCAGGCGGTCTCGATCCCGGCGCGCTCTATCCCCCCAAGCGGTTCTTTGGAACGGCGCGAAATCTGGAATTTGGTGGCAGCCTGACTATCATTGCCACGACGCTGGTCGACACGGGCAGCCGGATGGATGACGTCATCTATGAGGAGTTCAAGGGCACAGGCAACATGGAGCTTATGCTCAGCCGCCGCCTGCAGGAACGCCGCATCTTCCCCGCTTTCGACATCGAAAGGTCGAGCACCCGGCGCGAAGAACTGCTCATGTCGGCCGACGAGTTGCAGCGCGTCTACACCATGCGTCGCATGTTGGGCCACCTGATGGACACGCCCGGCTACGACATCAGCAGCGCCACCGCGGCCGTCATGCAGCGTTTGCGCGCCACCAAGACGAATTACGAGTTCCTGGAAACGCTGACCAAGGACATGGGCTAATACGCCCACGGCCCCGACGGATGGGCAGGCCGGCCTGCCCCCAACCGATAAAGAAACCGTCTACAGATGACACGCCATTCATGGATGTATCCCTGAAAATGCGTGAAATCTGTAGACTTTTTTGTATAAGCGATTCTAGAGAAGCCGGCCGAATACGCCGGCGCGCCATTGCGATTCCTCAATCCCCGAGGTAGCATCCACTCTCGGTATGCAAGAAGAGAAACCGGTTCCCTCCCGCAACGCCCGACCGCACCTGGCCGGGTATGTTGTGCTGATTGTCATCGTGGGGCTGATCGTTCTGGGGTGGCAGTTCGGGGTGGCGAAGCAGGCCGCCGCCACCGATAGCGGGGCGAAGTCGCCCGCGGCTCCGGCCGTGGCGGCCGCTGCGTCCACGGAGGGCGAGACGGCCCCGTCGGGCGCGCCCGCAGATGCGCCTCAGCAGGCTGCGCAGGCCCCCGTCATCGTCGATGTGGCTCTGGCGCCCGCTTCGGTCCCCCTGACCTTCGTCGGCCATAAACCGGAACACGACTTTGTCGTCTATCGCGTCGTGCGCGGTGACACCCCCAACGGGATCGCCGACAAATTCGGTATCCAGGCGACGACCCTGCTGGGCGGCAACCCGCTCCTGAGTCAGGAGTCGAGCCTCCTGCAAACCGGCATCGATCTCGTCATCCTGCCGATCGATGGCGTGTTGCATGATGTTCAGCCCGGCGAGACACTGGACAGTATCGCCGCCCAATATGGCGTGTCGGTTGACACCATCGTCGGTTATGCGCCAAACAACCTGGAATTCCCCTATCGGCTCTACCCCGAGACGCAAATTCTGGTTCCCGGTGCGGTCCGTGAAGTCTTCGTCTGGACGCCGCCGACGCTGGCGTCCGTTCGCGGGAGTTCTTCGGGCGGCGTGGCCCCGCTCATCGTCGGCACGGGCACGTTCATCTATCCCGTCAATTCGCGCAACTTCACCCAGTATTTCTGGTATGGGCATCCGGGCGTCGACATCGCTCTGGGCGAAGGCGCAGCCGTCGTCGCCTCCGACACGGGCACGGTGACCTTTGCCGGATGGAATATCTACGGCTACGGCAACCTGATCGTGGTCAACCACGGCAACGGCTATGAGACGTTCTACGCTCACCTGAGCGGCATCAACGTGGTTCCGGGCCAGATCGTGTATCAGGGCAATGTCATTGGCCGCACCGGCAACACCGGCAACTCATCGGGGCCCCATCTCCACTTCGAGGTGCGAATCAACGGCGCGCAGGATGACCCGTGCTGGTACGTGGGTGGATGCTAGGCGGCTCGCCCGGCGTCGTTGAGGTGTCTGTCCCTTAGCTGCCCGCACCCGGCCTGAATATCGATCCCCCGCCTCACCCGCACCGTGCTGGTCACGCCATACGATGACAGGACCCCCTGGAACCGGGCGACCTGCTCGGGAGAGGATGGCTTGCCGCCGTAGCCGGCGGTCGGGTTGAGCGGGATCAGGTTGACGTGACCGAGCATTCCCCGCAGCAGATTCCCCAGCTTGTGCGCCTGTTCCTCAGTGTCGTTTTCGTTGGCGATGAGCGCCCACTCGAACGTCATGCGTCGCCCCGTCTTCTCGACGGAGTAGCGACAGGCGTCCATCAGTTCGGCGATGGGCCAGCGGCGATTCACCGGCATGAGGCGACTGCGTTCCTCATCCGTGGCCGCGTGCAGGGAGACGGCTAATGGCGTCTGGCGCTGCTCATCGGCGTATCGCCGGATGGCCGGAACCAGGCCCACAGTCGAGATGGTGATCTTGCGTGCCCCCAGGTTGAAACCGGTCGGGTCGGTAAGCCGGTCGAGGGCGGCCAGGGTGTGGCTATAGTTGTGCAGCGGCTCGCCCATGCCCATCATGACGATGTTGGTGACCGGGTGAGTCGCGTCGCTGTCGCTCTCGGCCGCCAGCTCACGCGCGAAATAGATGACCTGGCCGACGATCTCCGCCACAGTCAGATTGCGCATGAACCCCATTTGCCCGGTGGCGCAAAAGACACAGCCCATGGCGCAGCCCGCCTGCGTACTGATGCATAGCGTCCGGCGTTTCTCGTAGCGCATCAAAACGGTTTCGATGAACTGGCCGTCCGGCAGCCGGAACAGCACCTTCTTCGTCCGGCCGTCGGCCGAATGCTGGGCCAGAGCGATCTCGCCGATCGACAGCGTCGTTTCGGCCGCCAGACGCTCGCGCAGCGGGCCGGGCAAATTGGTCATGCCCTCGAAATCGGCCGCGTAGTGACGATAGAGCCATTCCCACACCTGCCGGGCGCGAAAAGCCGGCTGGCCCCACTGGGACAGAAGCGAGGCCAGTTCGCCGGCCTCCAGGTCGTAGAGATGGATTGGGGCCTCAGGCTTTGGCAACGATTGCCTCCCGGGTCAGGAAGGACGCCAGCTCTGTGATGTCGGCGAAAATATAGTCGGGCTGCACCGGCCCCGCCTCGGCTTCCTCGCGGGTCGATATGCCCGAGAGCAGGAGGATGGCCCGCAGGCCGGCCGCCTTGGCCCCGTAGATATCGGTCGATAGCCGGTCACCGACCATGACGACCCCGGCCGCATCCCCGCCTAATCGCTTTACCGCCTCGTGAAACAATATAGGCCCCGGTTTGCCGATGATCGTCGGCTCGACGCCGGTGGCGGTGGTGATGACTGCCAGAAATGCGCCTGCCCCCGGCAGGGGACCGATCTCGGTGGGGAAGGAGACATCGGGGTTGGTGCCGAAGAAGGGCACGCCTCGACTGACCAAAAGGGAGGCCATCGCCAGATCTTCGTAGGTGACGGTGGGCGACATGCCGGCGACGACGGCCGCGGTCTCGACCCCGGCGCGTGCATCGATCGGGGTGACGATCTGGAAGCCCTGCTCAAGCATGGCGTCGCGCAACCCTTGCGCCCCGACGACGTACATCGACGCGCCGGGTTCGTATTGCTCGGCCAGATAGGCGGCGGTAGCCTCGGCCGAGGTCAATATCTGCGCCGGGGGCACGGTGACGCCGAAGCGGCTCAGCTTCTCGGAGTACATGGTCGCCGTTTTGGTGGCGTTGTTAGTGGCCAGCACGAAGCCGATCCCGGCCGTATGGAGGTCGTTGAAAAAGTCGACAAGGCCGGGCATGGGGGTCATTCCGCGCCACAACACGCCGTCCATGTCGAGAATCAGGTTTTTGATCGGTGTTTCCATATAATTATTTTCTCTGCCGGGTTGATTGCGATTCACGCACAATAAGTCGATTATAGCGAATAAAAGGAGAAGGGTCAGCGCCGGTTCGCCGTCGGTTGGAACAGGCTCAACCCGGTGTTATAATTTCCGGGTTGCTCGGCCGCGGGCGAAAAGCGGCGGTTGGGCTGGAAAGGTCAAATTGGGGCCAGGATCATCGTCAGCAATGACGGACATAGCGCCCAATGGAGCTAGGATCAACCGTGAAAGTATCAGTCATCATCCCGGTCTATAATGAGTTTTCAACCGTTGAACCCGCCGTCAAGGCGGTTTTGGCTGTTAACGAGGCGGATGAAATCGTCATCGTCGATGATGGCTCAACCGACGGCACCCGGGATTTGTATCCGGGCATTGAGGCGCTCAGCGATTCGATTCGCGTCATTCTGCACGAGAAAAACATGGGCAAGGGCGCGGCCGTGCGCACCGGTTTCGCCAACGCAACGGGCGACATCTTCCTGATTCAGGATGCCGATCTGGAATATGATCCCCGCGATTATCCCGCTCTGCTGCGGCCAATCGTCGAAGGGCGAGCGGCCGTCGTCTACGGTTCGCGCTTTCGCGGCGGCCCGACCAAGACGATGTTCTTCTGGCACATGGTCGGCAACAAGCTGCTGACGTTCATCACCAACATCACCTACAACACGATCCTGACCGATATGGAGACCTGCTACAAGGTCTTTCGGGCCGACGTGGTGCGCGATATTCCCTTGCGTTCCAAAGGCTTTGAATTCGAGCCGGAGATCACCTCGAAGGTGCTGAAGCGCGGGCATCGCATCTATGAAGTGCCTATTTCCTACAACGGCCGTGAATTCGACGAGGGCAAGAAACTGAATCCCTGGCGCGAGGGGCCCAAGGCGCTCTATTACCTGCTGAAGTACCGGTTTGTCGATTGAGCGTCACCGACGCGCGGGTGGCCGCCGGTTGCGGTTCACTGTTATGTCCCGACCCTGGCGAATCTGGCTGTTGGTTATTTGCCTGCTGGGAGCCTCGCTTCGTTTCCACGGTCTGTTCGCCAACACGTTTCACGCCGATGAAGCGCTGTTCGCCGGGTGGGCCAAGCTGATCGCCGTCTGGCGCGACCCTCTGCTGCTGACCCAGGCGGTTGACAAGCCGCCTCTCCTGTTTTATCTCCAGGCCCTCTTCTACCCCTTGTTCGGCCCGGTGGAATGGGCGGCCAGGATGCCGTCGCTAATCGCCTCTCTCCTGACCATTCCCCTGACTGCGCAACTCGCGCGTCGTTTGACCGGCGATGTGCTCGTCGCCGTGTTGGCCGCTC
Organism: uncultured Ardenticatenaceae bacterium; assembly: GCA_964466135.1. Lineage (GTDB taxonomy): Bacteria > Chloroflexota > Anaerolineae > Promineifilales > Promineifilaceae > Promineifilum. The sequence continues at coordinate 37,332 of CAYXNH010000002.1, forward strand.
TGCTGGTGGCTGTCGCGCCGCTGGCCGTGCAGTTCAGCGCCACGGCCTTTAGCGACCCCTTGTTGACCTTCTGGTTGCTGGCCGCGCTCTATGGAGCCTGTCGAATCGAAGGACAGGTTGCGAACCACGTTGGAGACCACCCGCCCCTTCGGACAGCTTTTTTGGTGGGGCTTCTGTTTGGGCTGGCTCTGGCAACCAAGTACCAGGCCCTCCTTTTTGCTCCGCTGCTGGTCGGGATCGTCTGGCTTGTCGGGGGCGATGCCAAATATTTTACCCGTGCCGCCACGGGGTTTCTGACGGTCGTCGCGGCCCTGTTCCTTTGGCAGATGGCTCGGCCAATGGCCGGGGGGCCGGTAGCCCTGCAATGGGCCAATATCGGCGGGGTGCGTTTGATTCGCTCGTGGGAGTTGCTGCCCCGGCTTGCCGATCATGGCCGACTGTGGCTGACGGCCCTGGGCCAGCCGATGGCGGTTGGCGCGGCCGTTGCGCTTGTGGCGGGCGAGGTATATGCCGACCGGATTGTGAATCAGACACGAGTTACAAACACGCCCTACCGGATGGCCTGTTTCATGGTGGGTCTCTTTGTCCTCGGCTATCTGCTGTTGCACTGGCTGTGGGCCGTCCCGGTCTGGGATCGCTACCTCCTGCCCGTCTTCCCTCTGGTGGCGATCCTGATCGCTGGATGTGTGTCGTCGGTATGGAGAGCAGCCCGGCGGAAGCGGCCGCTGCGGGTGACGCTGGCTGCTGCGCTGGTCGTCCTCGTTCTCGCCCAACTGCCGGTCACCCTCGCCGCTCGCGCCGGGCAGTTGCCCATCGGCGGCCGGCCCGATGCCGACGGTGGCGCGGCGGCCACGGCCCGGCTGATGAAAGATGCCCCGTACGGCACTGTCCTGTATGATCATTGGTACAGTTGGCATTGGCGCTACCAACTGTTTGACGGCCGTGTCTATGTGAGCTGGTTCCCCCACGCCGACGCGCTCCTGGCCGATCTGGGCGTATTTGCCGGGCAGGGGACGCCGCGCTACATCGCCCTGCCGTCATCGGCCGTCGCCCGGCCGATCATCCGCCGCCTGTCGGAGAATGGATACCGCCTTGAACTGCTTGACGCTGGAGTCGACTCACCGGACATGAACCTGTATCGCATCATACCGAAGGGCACGGATGACTAGCCGTGGATTGGCGCGCTACGGAGTGTGGGCGCCGCTGTTGCTGATTGCCCTGATCCTGTTGTTTTTCAACAAGATGGCTTTCAGCAATCTCATCCTGGCTCGCGGCGATACCTTCCTGTATTTCTACCCCTATTGGCAAGCGGCGGCCGATGCCCTGCGCGGCGGCCGAATCCCTCTTTGGAACCCCGACATCTTCATGGGTGCGCCGTTTCTGGCCAACAGCCAGGTGGGCTTCTTCTATCCCCTCAACTGGCCGGTGTGGCTGTTGTTACGAACGCCCTATGCTGCCGGCGCCTCCATCCTGATCCATCTGGCTATCGCCGGAGGCGGTGTCTTCTGGGCCGGGCGGAGAACACTGGATCTCGGCCGCGCGGCCGCGCTGGTGGCCGCCGCGCTCTTCGCTCTTGGCGGCTACCTGACGGCCCAGGTCGAGCATATCAATCAGCTTCAGGGACTGGCCTGGTTGCCGTGGCTTTTCGTGGCGTTGTCGCCTCTGGTCGCGCCGGCCGGGGTGTCGCGGTCATGGCGCTCGACAGTTGCCGCTGCATTGGCGGTTGGGGCGCTGTTTGCCTTGCAACTTCTGGCCGGGCACACCCAAACCGTGTTCATCAGCGGGGTCGCCGTCGCCCTCTGGCTGGCGGTGTGGGTCATCCAGGAACTGCCGAGCATGGAGGCGGGGCGCTCCCGGCGTCTGTTGTGGCTTGGCACCGTTTTGCCCGTCGCGGTGGGGCTGGCGGCGATGCTGGCCGCAGTCCAGTTGTTGCCGACCCTGGAATTAACCGGCCTCTCCAGTCGTCAGGGCGGCCTGCCTCTTAACGAAGTCCTGTCCTTCTCCTGGAATCCGCTGCACCTGACGCGCGCCCTGCTGCCGGGCTATGGCTCGCCGCTTTTCACCGAATACGTGGCCTTCCTGCCGCTGACGGGACTGGCGCTGGCCGTCGTGGGGGCGTGGAATTGGCGGCGCAACCCGGCGGTGCGGCCGTGGCTGGCGCTGGTTGTCTTCGGTCTGCTCCTGGCGTTAGGGCGATTTACCCCGATCTACTACCTGCTCGGTCGTCTGCCCGGCTTCGATCTGTTTCGCGCTCCCGCGCGCTGGCTGGCGCCGGCCGCGCTCGGGGTTGCCCTGCTGGCCGGGTATGGTTGGCAGCGGTTGCGGTGGTATGTGGATAGCGATCGGTCGAATGGGGATTCGGTCGCGCGGCAGGAACTGATCCGGCCGCTGGTTGCCGCGGGGGTGGGCTTCGGTTTTTTGGTCGTCTGGGGTTACGCCGCCGGATGGCTCGCGGCCGTTGTCCCGGTTGGCGCGGAAGCCCCCTTTGAGCGGCCCGCGACGATAGCCCTCCTCGGTTGGGCCATCGAGTTCGTGCTGGCTGCCTTGTTCCTTAGCGTGATCCTCAATGGCCTGCTGGAGCGCGCGCGGTCGGCGACGGTCGAGTTGCTTCTTCTGGGCGCGGCCGTCTTGTGGCTAGGCTCGCGGGGGCTGCCCTATAACCAATTGACTACACCGGAGGCCTGGTTTGACCTGCGGCCGCCGCAGGCTCGCCTCATCGCGCTGGGCACCTGTGTTGTCCCCGATGAACCCTGCCCGACGCCGCCCGACCGCTTTCTCAGTCTGTCGGAGATATTTTTTGATCCCGGCGACACGGCCGAGATCGAGTCGATCTATGCCGACCAGTTGCCCGCGGAGATGATCTACGACTATATCGTGGCCGTGAAAAACAAGGAGGTTCTTTCGCCCAACCTGTCGATGATCACCCGCGCACCGGCGATTGACGGCTTCGATGGCGGCATCCTGCCCATGCGTGCCTATTCCCGGCTGACGAGTCTGATTTTGCCGGCGGGCAGCGCGACAACCGACGGCCGCCTGCGCGAATATCTCACGGCCGTCCCCGATGCGAAATGGTTGAGCCTGTTCAACGGCCGCTACCTCATCACCGACAAGACGGGCGACGTTTGGCGCGAGGGGGTGTTCTTCGACCGGCAACATCCGGTGACGCTGGGCGACGAGCCGGTGGCGGTGGCCGAGGTGCCGCCGTTTGAGGCCACAGAGTTGTGGATGCTCGCCGGGGAGACGCCGCCGCCGGTTGAATTGACGACGACCGATGGCGATGTCCAGCAGTTGTCACCTGAGCGGTTGGTCGCCTCGGCCGAGGACGAACAGGCGGATCCGCCCCTGCACCTGTACCGCCTGCCGTTTGCCCAACCGACTACGGCCGCCGCTATCGTCCTTCAGCCCTGCGCCGATCCCGCGGTCGGTTGCAAGGTAAGCGCCCTGACGCTGGTGGACGCGCGCGACAACACTTTTCAGCCACTGACCTTCGCCCCTTACCGGTTGATCCATTCCGGGGACGTAAAGATCTACGAGAACCTCGATGCCCAGCCGCGAGCGTTTATCGTCCATGATTGGCAGTGGACAGGTGGCGCGCGGGAGGCCGGAGTCGATGAAGCCGTCGCCCTGATGGCTGATCCCGATTTCGACCCGCGGACTTCGGCGGTCATCGCCGGATCGCTCGCCGGGCCAGAGCCATCAGGCGACGGCCACAGCATCGTGGAGATAACCGGTTACTCGCCGGAAGCGATCCGTTTGCTTGCCGAGAGCGACCGCGACGGCCTGCTCGTCCTGACCGACGCCTACTATCCCGGTTGGGAGGCGACTATCGACGGCCGTCCGGTGACGGTGGAGCGGGTTGACGCCCTGTTCCGCGGTATCTTCGTGCCGCCCGGTGAGCATGAGGTCGAGTTTTACTACCGGCCGGACAGTCTGAGGACCGGCATGGCCATCACCGCGCTTGGCCTGCTGGTGTTGTCGGCCGCGGCGATAATCCTGCACGTGATGTCCTGCCGCCGGCCGTTCATCGGTGAATCCGCGGATGAGGCCGTTTCAAACTCTCATTAGGTTAGACCTGGATCAGGGTGTGTGCATCCCGTCGTTAAATTGGTTATCCTTGCCGTTGCCAAATCAAAATGATTCTTGTTCAGGGTAACCGGTGTCGAAACCACTAAGCCGTTTGTTATTCATCATTGTCCTGTTGCTTGCCCTCTCCGGGTGCAGCCTGCTGAAGCCGCAGCAGGAGTTGATCATTCCTACCCCGCCGGCGGCCACGCCCGAATTGCTGGTTCCCAATGCGGCCGGCGAGCTGGTGACGGACCCGGTGAGCGATGTCGTGCCGGCCGTCGATCCGGGCATTAACAGACTCATCACCGAGGTGTCTCAGCAGCAGTTGACGGCCTATGTCCGCCGGCTGCAGGAGTTCGGCACGCGCAATGCCTTCAGCGATACCCAATCGGAGACATTCGGCATTGGCGCGGCTCGGCGCTGGATCTTCAACGAGTTCGTCCGGGTCGGCAACGGCCGCCTGAACGTCGAGTTTCAGGATTTCCCTCTTTCCTACAACGGCTATATGGCGAACCAAAGCAATGTTGTGGCCACGCTGCCCGGCAAGGGTGACAGCGACGGCTATATCGTGATAATGGCCCACTACGACAGCCGCCCGCCGGATGTGACCGACGGCGTCAGTCGCTCGACCGGGGCCAACGATAACGGTTCGGGGGTGGCCCTGCTGCTGGAGACGGCCCGCATCATGAGCTCCCGTGAATGGAACCAGACCGTCGTTTTTCTGGCGACATCGGCCGAGGAACAAGGGTCATACGGCGCTCGCTATTTTGCCGAGGATGCCTTTCTGGACGGCCAAAAGATCACCGCGGTGCTGAACTATGACGGCGTCGGCGGTCGGGCGGGCATCCCCCAAAATGCGCGTCTCTTTGCGACCGACTTTCTGACCTCGGCCCACGGCGCGCTCGGCCGCTATTACGAATACGTCGGCGGGCTTTATCTGCCGACTTTCCCGGTGTCCATCTATGACCAGCTGGACCGCGAGGGACGTTGGGGCGACCAGCGCGAATTCGTGGCCGCCGGGTATCCGGCCATCCGCGTCATCGAATCCGTCGAAAACCCCGACCTGGTGAATTCCAACCTCGATACCTGGGACCTGATCGACTACAGCTACCTGCAGCGCATGGCGCAATTGAACGTGGCCGTGGCCGCCAATTTGGCCGGTGGCCCAGCCCAGCCTGCCCCGCCGATCATCACGCCAATGGCCGAGCCGGGAGCCTTTCTGTTGACCTGGCCGGTTACGCCCGATGCTTCGGGCTATGCCATCTCCTTTCGCTCGATCGACTCGGCCTACTACCCTACCTTTCGCTTTGTGAAGGCCGTCCATGCCGGTAATGTCGCCCTCACCGGCCTCGATCCGAACGTCACCTATGCGGTCAGCATTGCCGCGTTGAACGAGCAAGGGTTGATCAGCGGCTTCTCGGCGGAGCAGATCATCGGGCCTGGTTCCACCTCTACCGAATCGGCCGATGGCGGCTAGACCCGGTTCCAGCCTTATGGATTGGCAGCGTTGAGGAGCATGGTCAGGTAATAGACCCACGAAAGGATCGGTCCTGCCTCTTCCGGTTGAGCCAGTCGCGGCTGGCCATGTTCCTGGATGATGGCTGGGACCAATTCCAGCTGGCGCACGCCGTTTCGATCCAGCCACACGTTGAGGATGGCCGTCTCGCGCGGGCCGTCGATGTCGAAAAGGAAGTTGCCCATTCCGTAAGCGATGACGCCTTCGCCATAATGGTGGATACCTTGCAGGATATGGGCGTGGTGGCCCACCACCAAATCGGCCCCTGCGTCAATAGCCGCCCGGGCCGCGGCTACCTGCTCCTCGCCCGGCTCCTCAATATATTCGAAGCCGCTATGCAGGATGACGACGACCAGATCGACCTCGGGACGAATGGCGGTCACATCGGCCGACATTCGCGCCGGATCGCCCCAGGCCAGACCCGGCGTGTCGGCCGTCGCCGACCAACTCCGCGTGTCGAAATGGGTTTCCCCCTCGACGGGGACGTTGACATAACCCAGAAAGGCGACCTTCAGCCCGCCGATCTCGGCGATATGGGGCGCGTGTGCGGCCGCTTCGTTCGCGCCGCCGCCGACGGTCGCCACGCCTGCCGCCTGCAGGAGATCGATCCCCTGCAGCAAGGCTTCCGGCCCGTAATCCTGGGCATGGTTATTGGCCAGTGATACCAGATCGACGCCGCCGATGGCCAGCGCCTCGGCCGCTTGGGGCGGAGAGCGGAACGGGTAGAGCTTGGCGGCCGGTTCGCCCACGTCGCCCAGGGCCGTCTCCAGATTACCGATGGTGTAGTCGGCGGCATCGAAGACGGGTTTCACCAGCGAGAGCGGATAGGCCAGATCGCCCGTCGTCGTGATGATGTAGCCAACCGAGCGGTCCAGGTTGAGATCGCCGACGGCGGCGATCCGAATCGTCGGCAGCGGAGCCAGGGCTTCGGCTAACACGCTCGCCAATTCGGCCGTTGCCTTCTCGTAACCCGGCGCGCTCGCCAGCGACCATGTTTCCATATACGGATAATCAGGGTCGGTCGGATGGCGGCCGTCCACGCGCATCGCCTTGTTATCCGGCGTCATGTCGCTCCAGCGGATGACCCGGATCAAATAATGTCCGTTAGCCAGCACGTTCTCGGCCTCGGCCGGCAAGAGGTTTTCCCATTCGGTCGTGAACGGGACCGAGAAAGCCAGCGGCTCCCGGCGCACGATGGCGCCCGAGTCGTCGCGTGAAAGCGCGATCTGGGCGCGGCCGCCGGCTAATGCCGCCTCGATGTCCTCCTCGACCAGCAAGGACCAGGCGTAAGGTGATGCCCCGGACTCATTCATCGCCTCCAGAGCGAGCCGAACATCCGGCTCCCACTCCGGCGGGGCGGCCAGAGTCACCGGCTCAGGCGTCGGAGTCGGGGTTGGTGTGTGGGTCGGCGTCGGTGACGGGACGGGTGACGGCTCAGCCGTATCCGTGGGCGCGATCGTAGCCGATGGTTGCGGGAGAGGAGTCGCCGGGGGTGTGGCGGCGATCACCGGCGATTCGGCATCCGGCACGCCCCCGCCACAAGCGACGAGTGCGAGAACGATGATCAGGAGAGCGGCCGCCATGATCGCTGCCGAAAGTCTGGTTCTCATGGCTTGTCCGGGATGCAGGGCGGCGGCTCGGAGGCCAGCTGGTGTTCGGTCAGGGAGGTGCCGGCTTCGTGGAGAAAGGTGGCCATCTCCACGCCGACGTAGCGATAGTGCCAGGGTTCATAGAAGAAACCGGTCACCTCGGTCGCCTCGAACGGGTAGCTAAGGGTAAAGCCGAATTTGTGGGCGTTTTCCAGCAACCACGCGCCCTCGCTTGTCTTGTAGAAGTAGGTGTGGAACTCGATGTCCTCTATGCCGACGATCTCCGCCAGTTCGGGCGAGCCGAAGTCGACGACCGTGCCCAGCTGATGTTCGCTGAAGCCGGGTGGCGCGCTGAGGATGTTCACCCGCTCCGGCTCTTTCTCGGCCCATTTTTGGCGAGCGATAGCCTGGGCCGAATAGCTGCGATAGCCGGAGATGATCACCGGTTGGAGCCCCTCGGCCTGCATGGCGTGAATCATATCGACCAGCGGGCCGACGGCCAGATGGCGTAACTGCGTCGGGTAGCCCAGAGTGACATCCTTGGGCAGATAGCCGGACAGATCCACCAATCCGGCCGGCTCGTAATCGCGGCTGAGGCCATAGGTCAGCGTGACGATAGCCAGCAGCCCGTTGTCGGGCATGCGTTGTGAGCAAAGGATGTTGCGATCCGGCGTGGGCGACGGCGTCGTGGTGGCGGTCATCGTCGCCGTGGGTCGCGGCATGGGAGAGACGGGGGCATCGGCGGTTACGCCGACAGGCAACGCCGTGGTTCCATTCGTCACCGTGGCGGTAGATGTTGGAAGAGAGGTGCTGATTTCCGGCGGCCGAAGGGTTGCTTGGGGCGTGCCACCCGCCTCAGCGACCGCGACCGGTGGAGCGTCCATTACGTCCCCGGCGCAAGCCCCCATAAGCAGTAGCGATGCAAGCAAGGTCATAGGGCCGAGGCAGCGACCCCTTCGAATCAGGTTACGCACCATAAGTGTCAGGGAGCCGGCCTGATATCGACGATATCGCCGAAGCCGTTGATCTCCAGTTCCCATTCGCTTCCCGGCTGGAATTGCAGAAACCTGTTGAGATCGGTCGTCTGGTAAACCTTCGATTCCCCGTTCACATCGAACGTGATCTGATAGACTTCGTCACGCTCGCCCAGCTCCTGCCCCTGATCCAGGCGAGTTTCCGGCCAGAATGGACTCATATCCGCGCCGGTTTCTTCAACGGCCCCGACCGGCTGTAGCTGGATGACGGTATATTCGCAGTAGTCGTCATAGACGATGTATTCGCAATCCTGCACCATCTCCCCAAAACCCGAACCCTGATCGACGACGTAAGGCGTGCCGCAAACTTCTTGTGAGTTATCGGTAGGAACGGAGGAGCGTTCGCGCTCGCGTTCGCTGCAATAGTTGACCTCGGCATCCTGGGGAACCTGGTCGGCCCAGGTGCTGTAGGTGACGGGCGCAAGCCCCATCACGACGATGCTGCGCTTCCAGTTGACGCTGCGCACGGAGCCGGTATTGCTCTCGGTTTGCGCGCCGCGCATGAAGAAGAAGCCGATGGCCCCACAGATCAGCAATAGCAGGATCGCGCCGATGATCATGACAGTCGGGCTCATTTTGGCCGGCGCGGCCGGTTGGGCGGTCGCCTTGGGGCGCTCGGCTTTACCCAATGCTGAACCGCAATTCTTGCATTTGGTATTGGTGGCGGGGTTGGCGGTGCCGCAATATTCGCATACGATGTCGGGCGCGGGCTTCTTATGCTGTGCGCCGAGCACCTTGCCGGACTCGCGTCGCTCGCCTTCGGTCAGGTCGCCGCCGCAGCGCAGGCACTTGACGGAACCGCCGGGGTTGCGCGTGCCGCAGAAGGGGCAGTGGATGTCCGGCCCGCTCTTGGCCATCTCCAGCCCCGCTTCGTCAGTGACGATTTTGTCCTCGGCCGCTTGCTCAAACTGGACGTCTTTGGGCTGGGGCGAGCCGCAATTCCCGCAGACCTTCACCCGGCCGGGGTTTCTGGTGTTGCAAAACGGACAAATCCATTCGAGTTCTACATAGCCCAGGGATTCTTTTGCCATGTCGATTCTCCGCTATTTTTATGTGGGACTCCTTTTTGCAGGTAAATAGATTAATGCGGTATAGGGGTAGGGGCGAGGCAGCGGCGAAATCATCATCGTTTTGCAGAACCACCCGCATTCGCCGCTGCTTCGCCCTCTTTGCAGAAGGGTCAGG
>CAYXNH010000003.1:0-24929 GCA_964466135.1 uncultured Ardenticatenaceae bacterium
TCAGATTGCCCAGCAGGATGTTGAACAGCCCGAAGCCGATCAGCAACGCGCCCCAGGTGACGGCCGCCCCGGCCAACGCCGATAGCGCCCGGAGCAGGGCGATCAACCCCGCCTCGATGACCACGGCCGACAGGATGGCGCTGATGCCGCTGGGAGCTTGTGAGTGAGCGTCGGGCAGCCAGGTGTGCAGCGGCACGAGGGCGGCCTTGATGCCGAAGCCGATGACGAAGAGCGCCCCGGCCGTCACCCATAATGGCATGCCTGTCGCGGCGGTTTCCAATGCCGCCCGAATTTCCAACATGTCGATCGTGCCGGTGGCCAGGAGCGTCAGGGCGATACCCAGAAGGATGAACACCGAGCCGGTCGAGCTTTGGATCAAATACTTGATGCCCGCCTCCAGGGAGGCGCGATCGTGGATGTAGAACACCACCAGCGGGTAGGAGGTGATGGCCATCAACTCGAACCACATCCACAGATTAAACAGATCGCCGGCGCTGCCCAGCCCGATGATCGCCCCGGTCAGCAGCAACAGCAGCGCGTAATGCTTCTCGGAACCCTCTTCCCGGCCGATGGCGGGGCCGGAATAGAGCAGGATGACCGTGATCAGGGTCATGACCAGGCAGGCCAGCAGGACGCTCAGCCCGTCGAAGCGCATTGTCACTGCGCCCAGCGTCCACGTGGCCGCACTTGCCAAATCGACGTCGCCCGCGGCAAAGAAGGCGACGAGCGCTCGGCCAAGGCCGAACCAGCCGACGGCAATGCACAGCAGACTGAGCCAGTGGGCCAGGTTGCGGCGCGAGCCGGTGATGATGCCGATGCGGCCGATCACATAGACAAACGGCGCTGAGAGGATCAGCCAGAGAATGAGCCGGACAAATGGCGGGAGGGTCATATCACACAACCCCTTGCAATAACAGGACCAGCAGGGCGATTAGCCCCAGGATGATCCCGACGATATTCCAGCTTAGCTGGCCGGTTTGCGTTTTTTGCAGCAAGGCGGCCGAGTGGCGCGTGGCGGAGACGACCGCCCCGGCCGATCCATTGAAAAACGATTCGATGCGGCCGACGCCCGGCGCAACCCTTGATTCTTCCACGACCGCATGGCCTGCGCGCCGGCCCGCAACCAGACCGGCCAGCGTCAGGCTCAGGATGATAAGCGTCGATGGTGCCAGGATGGTTTGTGTTGAGATGAGGCTATCGGCGGCCCGATGCGGCAGAATGAGGCCGGCGTGGAAGGGGAGCGTCGCCCGCATCCAGTTGGCCAGCGGTTCCGCGAGCAGCCAGGCCGACATCACCCCGGCGGCCAGCAAGGCCAACGGCAGCGACATGGAGAGCGGCACGTGCAGGCGCGCCTCTGTTGCTCCGTGCCGGGGCGGGGCGAAGAACACCATCCGGCACATGCGCGCGGCATAGATGGCCGTGATGGCCGCGCCGGCTGCCAGTGGCAGGTAGACGCCCAGCGGATTACTTTCCAGCGCGGTTTCCAGCAGCAGCTCCTTGCTCCAGAAACCGTTGAAGAACGGCAGGCCGACCAGCGCGGCCGCCCCGATGAGAAACGGCGCGGCCACCCGGGGCATCCGCCGCCACAATCCGCCCATCTGGCGCATGTCGCGCGTGCCGAGCTGGTGGATGATGGCCCCCGCGCCCATGAACAGGAGCGCCTTGAACAGCGCGTGGCTGAACAAATGGAACTGGCTCTCGAAAATCGCCCCGATGCCGACAGCCGCCACCATATAGCCGAGCTGGCTGACCGTTGAATAAGCCAGCACCTGCTTCAGATCGTTGCTGAAGACGGCGAACAGCGCCGCCAGCAGGGCAGAGGTGACCCCCATGGCGATGACGACGGCCGACCACCCCGGGACGCCCGCAAAAGCGGGATAGAACCGGGCCAGCAGATACACCCCGGCGTTGACCATCGTCGCCGCGTGGATGAGCGCGCTGACCGGCGTCGGCGCTTCCATGGCGTCCGGCAGCCAGATGTGGAGCGGGAACTGGGCAGATTTTGCCATCGCCGCCAGCAGGAAGCCGAAGGCGACCACCGACAGGACTCCGGCGGGCAACGTTCCGGCGGCCGCCAGCAGCGTGCTGATTTGCAAGTCGGGCAGGTAGGCGGCGGCCACGATGATGCCGATGAGCAGCCCCACGCCGCCCAGCTGAGTGATGATCAGCGCCTTGAGACCGGCGGTCACCGCTTTGGGGTCGTCGTTGTGGAAGGCGATTAGCGCGTAAGAGCAGAAGGCCGTCGCCTCCCAAAACAGAAACAGGAAGAGCAGATTGCCGCTCAGCACCAGGCCGCACATCGCGCCGATAAAGATGAGTACCAGCGCGTAGTAGCGGCCGAGTTGCTCCGCCCCGTCCATGTAGCCCCGCGAGAAGATGACCGTCAGACTGCCGACCGTCGTGGCGATGACCGCCAGGGCCACGCCGAGGCTGTCGGCGACCAGAGTCAGATCGCCGGCGAACGCGCCGAAGGGCAGGCGAATCATCGCTTCGCCCGACACGCCCCAGTGCGAGGGCCACAGGAGCAGGATGGCGGCGGCCGCGGCAGCCAGCGAGGCAACGGCGGCCGTCACATGTTGCGCTCCGGGTCGCCGGTCGCCAAGCAGCCGGACAGCGACCGCACCCATCCAGGGCGCGCCAATTGCGATCAGGATAAGTGAGGATGCCATAGCGCTTCCCATTGTCATTAAGTTGTAGATTGAGTTCCTCGTCTCACGGGGCGGGGAACCGCTTTCCAGCCGATGTTAATGCTGGAGTTGTGAAAGTTGGGCGGCGTCCAAATGGCCCGTCCGCCGCTTGATTTGTACCACCAGCGCCAACGCCAGAACGGCGACGATGGTATCGACTACGATGACGGTCAGGGCGATGCTCTGGGCCAGATTCACCCGGCCGACGGCGTCCCCGGCCACGATCAGGGCCAGGATCGCCGCTTTGGTCATGATTTGCAGGGCGATGATGACCTTGATGAGGTTTCGACCGGCCAGCAGGGCGTACAGCCCGACCCCCAATAGAGCGATGATTCCGATGAAAGCGACTTGCAGGAAGGTCATGGTTGTGCCTCCGCTTGGGGTTTGGCCGCCTGACGCGACTCTCCCAGCAAACTCAGCACGCCCATGACACCGGAGATGATGATGGCGATCTGCACCATCAGGTCAAGCAGGCGATTCTCCCACACCTGGATGATGAAGGGCGCCTCGGCCGCGGCGAGGGCCTCTACACCGGGCAGTTGCGGCAGGATGCGCCACAGCAGCAGCCCGCAGGCGACGAGGATGAGCAGCCAGGCGAATGGTCGGGGGATGATCGACGCGGGCATCGACTCGTCTTCGGCCATGCTGATCGCGAAGGCCAGCAGTACCGTGATTAGCCCGGCGCCAACACTTAATTCGATGACCGCCACTTCCGGCGCGCCAAGACGATAGAGAAGGAGGGCGGTCACTGCGCTGAGTGCCGCTAACCAGAGCGCGGCCGTTAGGGGGCGCGACCGGATGGTCATGATCGCGCTGAATATCAGGCCGATAAAGAGGACTTCATCCAGGAACGGCATATTAATCCTTGCCTCCTGATATGACCTTACCTTGTCGGCGGCAAATTAAATAGTGACAGTTGTCATGCTCCCGGCATGACAAATATCCTAAATTGTGAAAATTATCACAAGAGTGAAGGGTGTGGTTCAGCCAGCAGCTTGCGATACAGCGCCACCATCCGCCCGGCGATGATCGACCAGTCGAACTGTTCCGCGCTCTGTCGCGCCGCCCGGCCCATCTCGTCGCGGCAGGACGGATTGGTCAGCAGCTCATACATGCGTTCGGCCAGCGCTTCGGGGTCGCGCGACGGAACGTGATAGCCGGTCACCCCGTCCTCGACCAGAAATGACAGCCCGCCGACGTCGGAGGCGATCACCGGCCGCCCCATGGCCATCGCCTCCAGCGCCACCATGCCGAAGCTCTCGTAATGCGAGGGCATGACGACCATCTCGGCCGCGGCGTAATAGTTGGGCAGCACGTCCTGGTCCTTGGCCCCCAGAAACAGGACGAAATCGTGGATATTCAGCTCCTGGCGCAAGGCCTGAAGCCGCTCCATCTCCGCGTCGGGGCTGTCAGCCCAGGGATCGCCGCCGATGATGGCCACGCAGGTGTTCTCGAGGACCGCGGGGTGGCGCTGCCGGATGAGGGCCATGGCCTCAATCAGGGTGTCGATGCCTTTCAGCGGCTCGATGCGCCCGGCGAACATGATGTTCTTGTCGCCACAGGGGATGCCGACGCGCTTCTTGGCCTCTTTTTTGTCGATGGGGTGGAAGCGCTCCAGGTCGACGCCCGGCGGGATGATCACGACCTTGCTCATATCCGCGCCATACAGCCAGTTGAGTTGGGCCTTCTCGGCCGGGGTGGCGGCGATGATGCGGTCGGCCACGGCCATGACGTGGCTCTCGCCGTCCAGCCGTTCCTGGGGGGCGCGTTCGTCGGGGCCGGTGGCGATGCGATTCTTCATGTGGCCCAGGGTGTGGAACATGTGGACGATGGGCGTCACGCCCCAATAGGCCTCCAGCTTCTCGGCCACGAGGCCCGACAGCCAGTAATGGCTATGGATGAGATCGTAATGCAGCCCCTCGCGCCGGGCAAAGGCGGCCACGCCGGCGGCGAACTCGTCCAGGTAGTTGACGATGTCGCCCACCGGGATCGGCGCTTCCGGCCCCGCGGGGATGTGGATGACGCGGGCGCGCTCGCCCAAATCGTGATTGACCATCGGCACGCAATCGTCCTGCGAGCGGGTGAAGACATCGACATGGATGCCCATGCGCCCCAACTCACGGCTGAGATCGCGCACGTAGACGTTCATCCCGCCCGTTTTCTTGCCGCCCAGCATGGCCAGCGGGCAGGTGTGGACGCTCAGCATGGCCACGCGAAGATCGGCCGCGGCCGGTTGCTCGTCATCCAAATAGGGAAACAGGTTGTTGTGGGTCATATGATTCCGCGGGTTACGCCCGCTCGATATGCAAGCGATAGATTTTCGTGTCGGCCGCGCCGAACCGGTATTTATACTCTTCATCACCGCGCATGAAGTCGAACGTTCGGCGGCCAAGCCGGATAGCCTCGTTGATGGCCTCGGCCGTCAGCACCACGCCGGGGCTGAGCGCGGCGAACGCGGCCGGGTCGAGGCCGGAGTTATAGACCCAGATGCGACCGTTGTAATCGAAGTTGAACAGCGCCGCCGCCCGTCGGTTCTCCAGCGAGGTGAACATCAGTTGCAGCGTTCCCGCCGCCAATGCCGCGCGGCCGACCTCATGAAAAAGCGCGCGACGTCCCTCATTGAGCCAATCCCGCTTCTCGAACGTGCTCTTTTGCAGCAGGTCCAGGAAGGTGTCGATCTCGGCGGCCAGGTCGCTTTCCGGGCCGACGATGGTCGTCTCGACGCCCGCGCCTTCGGCACGCCGCATCTTGCGGGTTAGCTCCCGCCGCTGCTTGCTGTCGAGGGATTCCAGATAAGCTTCTTCCGACTCAGGCAGGGTGATGACGGGGCAGACGTCGAGGAGAGTTTTGGTGAAGGGGGCGTTGACTAGTTGGGCGATAGCCGGCAGCAGGGTGAGGGTGGGCGAATCAGCGGGGATATTGCACAGGTCGAGGGCGCTCCAGTGTGGCTCATCGGCCTGCTCCAGACAGTCCCACGTCGCTTGCCAGACCGCCTCGGCCTGTTCAGGCGCGACGATGAGATCGAGGTAGTCCGACTCCTCGATGCAGCCGTTGAAATGCAACTGCCCGCCGAGGTTGTAGAAGCAGCCGATGCCCAGGAGGCGGCCGTCATCGTCGCGCGTGACGACTGTCATCAGGGTCGTGTCCGGCGGCTGGAGGTGCGTCCACCAGGCGCGTTGGTAGGCGTGGGTCTGGAACGGCGTGGCCGTGATGCCCCGCGCGGCCAGCTCGTCCCACTCGGCCGCTGGTATGTCAAACGCCGACTCCCCGATGATTAGCTCCGTCCTCATAAATCCTGCCCGATTATCAATAGGTTATTGGCCAGATTATAGCGCGTGGTCGGGCGATAACCTATAGGAATCGCATCAGAAACGGGATGATCCCTGACGTTGCCCGAATAGCCGCCACGTTCTACAATCAAGGTTTCCCGCCCGCAGTTCCCTGCCGGCGGGTTGACTATCACCCTAAGAAGAATTGATATGCATTTATACCTCATCCGACACGGACAAAGTTTCGTAAATCTGAAAGAGTGGACCGGCGGCAATCAGGATACCGGGCTGACCGAGCTGGGTCACGAACAGGCGGCCGCTCTAGGCTCGTGGATCCACAAGGAAGTTGGCACCATCGACGCCCTCTACGCCAGCACCATGCGACGGGCGCAGGAAACTGCCGGCTACGTCGCCCTGGCCTATAATATGGACATCACTCCCGATGATCGCCTGCGGGAGATCGGCAACAATCGCGCCGACCACCAGCCATGGCCCAACGACGACCTGCCCGAATATAGCGACTTCTGGGGCAGCGAGCGGCCGTTCGGCTCGATCACCCCTGAACGCGAGGGGGGCGAGAGCCTCATGCATTTCCGCACTCGTATCGGCACGTTCATCCAGGACATGATCGAGCTGCACCGCGAACAGACAGTCGTCGCTGTCTGTCATGGCGGGGTCATCGAGCTTGCCCTCGACCACGTCTTCAATGTCGGCCCCTTCCGACGATGCGAGGTGTGGACCATGAACACCGGCGTCACCCGTCTGGAGTTCGTCGAGCACCCGCGTCGCGAGATGTGGCGGCTCCACTATCACAGCCGCAGCGACCATCTGGTGAATATCGAGGTAGCTACCGAGATCACCCGTATCGTCAAGGCCCCCTGATCCCAATACCGTCCGCAGGTTTCGCATATTTATCCGAGGCACAGCTCTGAAATATGTGCCGCTTGAACACGTTTTCTCTGTTTGGATAGCTCATGGATGTACAAATAACGGCGGATGAGCCGGATTACTCGCGCAAATGGTATGTGATGTCGGCCGTCGCCATGGCTATCTTTTTGGCGACCATCGACGGCAGCATCGTCAATGTAGCCCTGCCGACCCTGACCAGCGCGCTTGAAACCGACTTCGCCTCCATCCAGTGGGTCGTCCTCGCCTATTTGTTGACCCTGACGACACTGCAACCCATCGTTGGCCGCCTGGCCGACATGTATGGCCGCAAGAATCTCTATAATTCGGGCTTCGTCATCTTCACCATCGGTTCGTTTCTGTGCGGGCTGGCGCCGACTGTCGGCTGGCTCATCGGCTTCCGCGTGCTGCAGGGCATCGGTGGGGCGCTGTGTCTGGCGCTGGGTCTGGCCATCGTGACCGACGCCTTCCCGGCGAGCGAGCGCGGCCGCGCGCTGGGCATCGCCGGCTCCATCGTCTCCATCGGCATCGTCGCCGGGCCGACGCTGGGTGGAATCATCATCGAGAACCTGTCGTGGCACTGGATCTTCTTCGTCAACGTGCCCATCGGCATCATCGGCACCTACCTGGCCTGGCGCCACATTCCCCGTTCACGGCCGCCAGGTGGCCAGAAGTTCGACCTGGGCGGGGCGGCCACGTTGTGCATCTTCCTGCTCTCCTTGCTGCTGGGTCTCACCAACGGCCAGCAACAGGGCTTCACCAGCCCGCTGACATTGGGGCTGTTCGCCGTCGCCGCCCTTTTTCTGGTCATTTTCCTGGCCATCGAATTTCGTCACGAGCAGCCCATCATCGACCCCAACCTCTTTCGTAGTCGCCTGTTTCGGGTCAATATCGCCACCGGCCTGTTGGTCTTCATCACCCTCGGCATCGGCATCCTCGTGCCGTTCTATCTGGAGAAGGGGCTTGGCTACAACGTCCAGCAGGTTGGGTTTCTGCTGGCGGTGCTGCCCATCGGCCTGGGCGTCACCGCGCCGATCTCCGGCTCGCTGGCCGACCGCTACGGCAGCCGGCCGGTCTCGGTTATCGGGCTGGCCGTGACTTTTATCGGCTATCTGGCGTTGACGACCCTGACCACCGAGACGACGGCCGTCGGCTTCATGTTGCGCTATCTGCCATTGGGCGTCGGCATCGGCTTTTTCCAGTCGCCCAACAACAGCGCCATCATGGGCGATGTGCCCCGCGAGCGATTGGGGGTGGCTTCCAGCCTGCTGGCCATCACCCGCAGCCTCGGCCAGACGGTCGGTTTCGCCGTCCTGGGGGCTGTTTGGGCTACGCTGGTGTTGCGCGCGGCCGGTGGGGCGGTGGAAGGCGGCGTGGAGATGGCCTCCCCGGCAGCCATCACCGCCGGGATCACCGGCGTCATGGTGGTGACCTCCTGTCTGGTCGGCCTGGCGCTGGTCATCGCCCTCATCGCCTGGCGCAACGAGCGTCGTTTGGGCCTGTACTAGGCTACAGCCGGATGTCCTCAGCGTCGGCTATCACCCGTGCCGGCGCGGCGCTTTCCTGATTGGCCAGCGGATCGTGGTCGGTTAATGAGCCGAAATCCAGCCCGGTGATGGCCCCGATGCGCGCCACCGGCACCTGATAGGTGCGATAGGCGCCGTAAGCGAACTCCAAATCCTCCAGCAGGTTTTTCTGCGTTTGCAAATAGGCCGTGGCCGACAGCTTGCGGTCGGCCGTGCGCATGACGACCACCTTCCAGAACTCGGCCGGCAGCTGATATACGCCCCGATAGCTCATGTCGTCGGCCCGAAAGACCGGCCCCGTGAACACCGACACCTTCATGTCGAACTTGTCGGCATTCTTCAGGATGTAATCCTCCAGCCCCAGCCAGGTGCGCCGGTTCAGATGCTGGTGCTGGGGGGCGCAATTGGTGAAGTGGAACGTGTCTTCGTTGGCCGTGGCTGCCGAACGCCCCCACACCGGGTCGTTGCGACGCACCAGATGGCCCCGGTCGAGGTCGTTGCCCTCATACAGGTCCGGCCCGATTTGATGCTCGCGGGCGATGCGAGGATCGAAGTACCAAACGTCCCGGTCGCGCTTGATCTCCTTGGTCTTGCGGCCGTCGATATTGACCGCCGTGAAGAAGGCCAGCCGCCGCGATTTGCTCATCACCACCGAGAAGTGGACATATTCCAGCACATGGCCTCGGCCGTCCAGTCGTGGCGCTGCGTCGGCCAGTTGCTGCGGCGACAGCTGCGGCAGATCGACCTTTGGCCCCAGGAAATCCGCTTCATAGCCCTTCACACGATTGAAAAACTCCGGGGCGCGCTCGTCGGTCACGATAGGCGCGGCCGGGCCGCCGGCCTGCGACGGCGCAGCCGGACCGGCGAACAACTCATCGAGCAGGGTCTTCTGCTCGACCGACAGTGTCTCGTCGTCCATCGCCTTGCGCAAGTCGGCCAGGATGCTGCTGATGCGAATCCCCTCGTTGGCCGACCAGGCGATGCGATCCTCGCCCATCGAGGATGTCCAGACCTTCCCGTCCACGGCCAGCACCCGGCCTTTGGCATCGCGCTTCTTCACCCCGGCATGATGCAGCCCCACCACCTGCCACTGGTCGTTGAACACCGGCGAGCCGGACGCGCCGCGGTCGGTGTCGGTCGTGTAGTGGATGAATGTGTCGAACAGATCGACCAGCTTGTTGTTGCGCAGGGCGATCTTCTTCGGCGCGCCGCCGGGATGCTGAATGACGGCTACATACTCATCGATCAGAATCTTGCCCTGTCGGTCGCTTAGCGGCAGGTAGCCGTAACCCGACGTCGGGATGGCGCCGTCCGTCGACGCGGGCTGGATGGCCACCAGGCTGTAATCGAGGGTTTGATTGGTGAGGAAGAATCGGTCGGGGTCCAGCCCAACGAGGACAGGCGTGCGCGGGTTGAAATGCTCATCGTCCTCGAAATCGAACTCCATCAGGCTGCGACGGGCGAGGTCGGCCGAGGCCAGCACGTGGTTGTTGGTCAGCAGCAAATTGGGCGACACCAGGAACCCCGTGCCGAAGCCCAGTGAGCGGCCGCTCATGTTGCGGATCTCGATGCGGCCGACGCAACGCCCCGCGCGGCGGCCGATGTCCAGATAGTTGATCTCCAGCAGGTCGCTCTCGCCCAAAATGCGCTCCAGCCCCAGCCCGTCGTTGGGGTGGAGCATGTCGCGCCGGGCGTCGCGCAAGGCGTCGCGGCGGATCGCCTCGGTGAAGTCGATGATGCCCTTGGCGGCGTCGTCGGTCCGCGCGTCGCGCGTTGATGCACGTTGACGGAAACGATCTTCTGCGTTCCGGTCTTGTTGTTGGCTGTCCATGGTGTCTCCTGTGTTCGCTGCGTATGGCGCTCAAACTGAAATACAGCATAATGCAGGCGGCTCCTGTTGGCAAGAGGGCGATCGGAGGGCGGCTCAATCCCTAATAATTCCCGTTTCAATAACCCTCCCCGGCGTGCTATACTCACCTCCATGACTGATATTGCCTATCCAGATGTGATTGATGAAGATGAGCCCAACGACCTGCCCGACGGCCCCGTGTTGTCGGCCGAGTGCAAGCAGGTCGTGTCCGATGCGGTGACGACCATCCTGCGGGCGGTCGGCGAGGACCCCGAACGCGAGGGGTTGCTGCGCACGCCGTCTCGCGTGGCCCGCGCCTACGATGAATTGCTTGTGGGCTATACGATGGACCCGATGGAGCTTCTCAATCGCGCTCTGTTCGAGGTCTCCTACAGCGAAATGGTCGTCGTGACCGACATCGATTTCTACAGCCTGTGCGAGCACCACATGCTGCCCTTCATCGGCAAGGCCCACGTGGCCTACATCCCCAACAAGCATGTCGTCGGCCTCTCAAAGATTCCGCGTATCGTCGAGATGTATGCGCGTCGCTTGCAGATTCAGGAGCGCATGACGCGGCAGATCGCCGACGTGCTGGATGAGTTGCTCCACCCGCAAGGGGTGGCTGTCGTGGTTGACGGGCTGCATATGTGCATGGCCATGCGCGGCATCAAGAAGGCCAACGCCCGGATGCGCACCAGCGCTCTGCGTGGCCTGTTCCGCAGCAATCAGAAGACCCGCTCCGAGTTTATGGAGCATATCGGGCCGGTGACGCAGACGATCTTTTAAATCCCGCTTATGGTTTGGTGTGGACGCGCCCAAAGCGCGTCCACGGATTGACGTGACATTACGCGGCGGGGTGGAGCGCGGTCAAGCCCAGGTATTCCTCAAACGGTAAGAAGTCCCTGTCGGCATGCAGCAACGTGAACTCGTTGGCGATGCACCAGGTCGCGATCAGGCAATCGATTGTGTTTCGTATGGTGATGCCCTGCCGGCGAAGAGTGCGATAGTTTTGGGCGGCCAGAATCGCGTTGTCCTTGCCGACCAGCGACAGAATTGAAAATCGTTCCAGTGCAGCCCGTGCCTCATCGAAGTCGCTCTGCCGCCGAAACCCCTGCAACAATTCCGTGAGAATCAGGTCACCAATATACAGGCGTGTTGTGGCCACAGCCTCGTCCAAATAATCCGTCTCCCAGGTCACGCGGCCGTTGAAGTAATCGATCCAGACCGACGAATCAACCAGAATACTCATCGCCACTCTCGCGGATGAGGATGGGGCTGTCGTCCCAGTGCAGTTTGCCGCGCAACGCACGGATCTTCGATTGCTCGTGAAGCTGGATCAGCACGCGCAGCGCTTCCTCGACAACACCCTTTTTCGTGTCAAGGCCGGTGGCTGCCATCGCCCTGGCCATCAATTCATCATCGATTACGATATTGGTTCTCATCGGTATGACCTCGATATGATGTGTATATTTTATCATATCGATGTGTATAAATCAATCGATCGATTTGACACCGATCTCCATTCCAGCTAGACGTTCCAATGCCTTAACCAGGGCGTGATTGCCCTCGCCGCCCAGCCCGGCTTGCTGCAAGGCGCGGTAGTTCTGGAAGACCTGTGCCGTCGAGGGCAGGGGGATGCCCAGCTGGTCGGCCGCTTCCAGCACCAGCCGCAAGTCCTTCTGCTGCAAGTCGATGGTGAAGCCCGGTCGCCAGTCGCGATGGATGACCTGCGGGCCGCGATTGTTGAGCATCCAGCTGCCGGCCGCGCCGCCGCCGACGGCCGCCAGCGTCCGCTCCAGGTCCAGCCCGCCCGCCTGGGCCAGCAGCAGCGCCTCGGCCACGGCCTGCATGGTGACGACGACCAGCACCTGATTCACCAGCTTGGCCGTCTGTCCCGCGCCGTGGTCGCCGACATGGGTGATCGTGCGGCCCATGGCTTGCAACGCGGGCATGGCTCGCTCCAGCTGGGCCGCGTCGCCGCCGATCATGATGCTGAGCGTGCCCTTGGCCGCCCCCTCGCTGCCGCCGCTCACCGGCGCGTCGAGCATGTGGACACCGCGCTCACTTAGCTTTTCGGCGATGGCCTTGGTGGTGTTGGGGCTGATGGTGCTGCAGTCGATGAGCAGCGAGCCGCGGCGCGCGCCCTCGATGACGCCGCCCGGCCCCAGCACGACTTCCTCGACGTCGGGCGTGTCGCTGACGCAGGTGATGATGATGTCGCTGTGCTGAGCGACGCCGGCCGGGTTGTCGGCCGCCTTGGCCCCCATCTCCAGCAGTGGCGACATGCGGCCGAGCGTGCGGTTCCAGACCGTCAGGTCAAACCCGGCGCGCAGCAAGTTGGCGGCCATCCCGTTGCCCATGATGCCCAGACCGATGAAGCCGATTGATTCGTTCATGTAATTTATTTCCTCTCCAGTTTGATCGCCGGGCGCACGCCGTAAAACCGAATATCGACTTGGCCGTATCGCTTGATATTGCCGCGCGCGCCGACAAATGTCGCTCTTGACAGATAGCCCGCTTGACGTTGTGACTGGGTGCGTGTCCACCACCACGAGCAGCCGAGCCTATTACCGTTTTCGGTGATGTAATCCTGCTCAACATTTTTATCGTAGACATAGAGGCGGCAACCGTCAGCCTTCCTTTCCCTTGCATAGGCTGTTCCGATTGCCCGGCGCCACCCGTTTTCAGTTCGAGCGTCGGTGTACTCTACAACTTCTGTCGCGCTGAGCAAGAAAATTCTATCTTCAGTGTCGGGACTGCCCTCGCCGTTGCCGCCGCATCTGTTCGTCCTGATGCACTCCTGTTCGGCGGCCGTGAATGCTGTGTCCAGAAACGCATGATTAAGCCATCGACGCAGGTCGCAGTCGCGCCATGATATCGCCACAGCCTCATTATGATACCGTCTGCAATCGATGATGTATTCGCTGAGGAGAAACAGTTCATCGGCCGCGATTTGCAGCACCCGCCAACGGATCGGTGTTTTGTCCGTTCCGCTCATCCCATGCGGATATGTGCCGAAGGTGACGATATCGCCGGCAGATTCTCCCATCTTTATATTGTATCAGCTTGGGAATAATAGAACGTGCCTCTTCGGAATATGAGCTTGCTCTGTAATCACTATGCGTCCCGCGCCCCAACCCTTGTATAATCCCCGCGTGACCGGAAAACGGGTTCGTATAACCTTGCTCATCGTGGCCGCGGCCGTCGCATCGGCCGTCGCCTTGTGGTGGGCCATGCCGTGGCTGGTGGCGGCCATGCCCGGCCGCTTCCGCCATTACGTGCCCGAGGCCATCGTTGAGAGGGTGACGACGCCGCTGCCCACGGCGCTGCCTCCGCCGCCCACGGCCGCGGCCGCGCCGGATGCGCTGGCGCTGGCATTGTCCACGCCGATCCCGACCTCGGCTCCGACCGCGACGGCTGTCGCTCCGGTTCCGACGGTCGCGGAAGCCTCGCCCGCCACCGCGACCCCCTTTGCGACGCCGACGGTCTTGCCCTCGCCCACCAGCCCGCCGCTGTCCGCGGCCGTGCGCATCGACGGCCTGCCCATCATCCCCCAGAAGTTCAACAACTGCGGGCCGACGAATGCGACCATCGTCCTCAACTATTACGGTGTCGCGGTCGATCAGTCCGACGTGGCCGGTGTCGCCCGGCCGAACTACGAGGATCGCAATGTCTCGCCGAGCGAGCTGGTCAGCTTTGTCAACGACCATACCGATCTGGCCGCGGCTCACTTCGTCGGCGGCGACGTCGATCGGCTGCGGGCGCTGCTGGCGGCCGGATTCCCGGTCATCATCGAGAAGGGGCTGGAGCCGGACGCGACGACCGGCTGGATGGGCCATTACCTGACCGTCTTCGGCTATGATGACGAGGCCGGGCATTTTTTGGTGCGCGACACCTATCTCGGCCCGTGGCGCGAGGACGGCGTGGCTACCTTTGACGAAACGGCCCGATTCTGGGCGCAGTTCAACGGCGCGTTCATCGTCATCTACCCGCCGGAGCGAGCGGCCGAACTGGCCCAAACCCTCGGCCCCGATTTCGCCGATCCATCAACGATGTGGAGCGCGACGCTGGCCCGCAACCGCGCTCGCGCCCTGGCCACGCCGGATGACGCCTACGCCTGGTTTAACCTGGGGTCGTCGCTGGTGGCGCTGGCCGGACTGAACGGCGACGTCGCCTATTATCCGCCGGCGGCCGCAGCCTACGATCAGGCGCGATTGCTGGGTCTGCCGGCGCGTATGTTGTGGTATCAGTTCGGGCCGTATGAGGCCTATCTGGCCGTGGGTCGCTATGAGGATGTCCTGACGCTGGCCGAGGCGACGTTCGCGGGGCAGGGTGGCCGCAATGTCGAGGAAACCTATTACTATCAGGGACGCGCCTTGCTGGCGACCGGCGACGGGGCGGGGGCGCGGGCCGCCTTCAAGCGGGCGATGGCGCTCAATCCGGCGTCGGCCGTTGGTTTGGCGGCGGCCGCGGCGTTGGCAGCGATCGATTAGGCCGTGGCGCGATCCGGAAGCCGGACCTACAGACCCTCTTCTTCCCGATGCTCGATCATCCAGATGTAGGCGTCGGCCTCCGTGCGGTCGGGGAATTCGGCCAGCAAGTTCTGCTCGCGGATATTCTCCACCGTCGGCCGATAGACGTTGTCGTACCAGGAGGCGACGGCTTCCTCGTAGCTGACCTCGTGCTGCCGTTCGATCCCCAGGTAGTAGCGGTGGACGTCGATATGCTCCAGTAACTTCTCGTACTTGCCGGGCAGGCTGACGATGATTTCGGCCTCGGGTCTTAGCTCTCGCAGGTGCGTCTTCTCCATGAAGGCGGCCTGCTCCTGGTCGCGGATCATCGTGTCGATCCAGGTGGCGTGGCGCAGGGTGCGGATGACCTGCCGGACGATCCGCCGGCGATAGATCTCGGCCATGCGCTCCCCGGCCTCGAGATGGGCCTCGTCCTCGGCGGGAGTCTCGCGGGCTGCCTCGCGCACCAGCCATTGGTATTCGCTGACCCGCAAGTACAAATCGGCGGCGGTCATCGTCGGGAACTGCTGCAATAACCCCTCTCGTTCGATGGCCTCCACCAGCGGCCGATAGACGTTGTCAAACCAGGAGATGACCGCGTCCTCGTAGGTCACATCGGCCTGCCGCTCCGTGCCCAGATAGTAGCGATGGGCGTCGATATGCTCCAGCAGCCGGTCGTACTCAGCCGGATTGCCCAGATGCAGGTCGCTATCAGGAAATAGCACGTCCAGGCGGCTCCGTTGCAGGAAGCGGCCGTAGGCTTTCTCCGCCTGGACGCTGTCGATATCCATGTCGGCCGTCAGCCGGAAGGGGATGTCGATCTCGGTGACATGGGCGTCGATGTCCAACTGCTCCCGCTCGCGGGCCACCGATACGCGGTGGTTGCCGTCCTTGACGAAGTAGACATCGCCGATCTTGTATAGCTCCACTGGCGGCAAGCCGATCTCCTGATAGCGCGCCTTGCTGATGTTGACCCAGCGCTCGCTGGTCAGGCGCTGGATCGGCAGGAAGGCGCGGTCGAAATCCCGGTAGCGGCCGACGCTGCCGACGATCTTGTCCAGCGGCACGGTCTGCAGGCCGATGTCATGTTGCCCGCGCGAGGGCAGCGCCTGTTGCACCTCGTCGAACGGCAACAGGTCGTTATTGCGACCTGACACCAGTGCGAACAGCTTGCGCCACAGGGATCGGCGGTAGGCTCTCTCAAAATCGTCGCTGGCAGCGTTGTCGTACATCTGGGCTATCCGGCTCGCGGCCGATTCATCGCCGCTCAGACAAGCGGCCGATACTCCGGCACGAACATAAACTCCTTGATGTATTGCCGCAGATCGTCCGGCTTGGGATGCGTGGCCAGGCCGTCGCGATAGGCGACCTCGGCCACGGCTGTGGCGATGCCCAGTGACACCTCGCGGATTCGCGACAAGGTGGGATAGATGCGCCCGGCGGCCAGGTCTTCTTCGGTCACCTGGTCGGCCAGCGCCCAGGCCGCGGCCTCGAACATCTCGTCGGTCACGTGCCGCACCCCGCAAGCCACCACACCCAGTCCCACGCCGGGGAAGATGTAGGCGTTATTGCCTTGTCCCGGATGGTACATCTTGCCGTAGAGCTTGAACGACGGGAACGGGCTGCCGCTGGCGAAGATTGCCCGGCCGCCACTGTAGGTGTAGGCTTCTTCGGCCGTGCATTCCGATTTTGAGGTCGGGTTCGACAGGGCGAAGATGATCGGCCGCTCGTTGTAGCGGGCCATCTGCTCGATGATCTGACGGGTGAAGGTGCGCGGCTGGCCGGAGACGCCGATGATGGCCGTTGGCCGAAGCTCTTCCACCGCGGTTGACAGTTCCTTCAGCGGCGGGTAGTAGTGAGCGTAGGGCAGTTTGTGGGCCGCCAGATCGGTGCGACTTTTGACCACCAGCCCGGTGGAGTCAACGAACCAGCAGCGGTCGCGGGCCTCTTCGATCGTCAGTCCCTCGTGGACCATGGCTGACACGACCAGGTCGGCGATGCCCACACCCGCCTCGCCCGCGCCCAGGAACAGCAGCCGCTCGTCGCGCAGCCGGCGACGCGGGCCGCCTTCGGCCTCGATCAGTCGCAGGGCGGCGAACAGCCCCGCCAGCGTCACCGACGCCGTGCCCTGGATGTCGTCGTTGAACGTCCGGTAGCGGCCGCGGTACTTCTCCAGCATGCGGAAGGCGTTGCGGTTGCCGAAATCCTCGAATTGCACCAGCGCGTCGGGGAAGCGCGCCGTCACGGCTTGCATGAATTCCTTGACGAAATCGTCGAATTCCTTGTCGCGCAAGCGCGGCTGCTGCAGGCCGATGTAGAGCGGGTCTTCGCGGAAGGCGGCGTTTTCCGTGCCCACGTCGAGCATGATCGGCAGGGTCATCGACGGCGGAATGCCCGCGCAGGCGGTGTAGAGCGACAGCTTGCCCACGGGGATGCCCATGCCGTTCGCGCCCTGGTCGCCCAGGCCCAGAATGCGCTCGCCGTCGGTCACGACGATGACGCGGATGTCGTCAATGGGCCAATTCTTCAGCACTTCGGCGATTTGGCCGCGATAGTCGGCCGAGATGTACATGCCCCGCGGCCGCCGGAAGATGTGGCCATACTGCTGGCAAGCCAGCCCCACCGTCGGGGTGTAGACGATGGGCATCATCTCCTCGATGTTGTCGATGAGCACGCGGTAGAACAGCGTCTCGTTGCGGTCTTCGACGCCGATGAGGAAGACGTATTTCTCCAGGTCGGTCGGCTTCCGGCGGAAGTTCTCCAGGATGCGCGCTGCGTGCTCTTCCAGCGGCAGCACGCGCGGCGGCAGCAGGCCGCGCAAGCCGAACGCCTCGCGCTCGGCTTCGGTGAAACCCGTGCCCCGGTTCAACAGGGGGCTATACAGGAGCGCCGTCCCGCGCGGGAAGTCCTCGGGCAGGTCGGCCGGTTTGTCGGCAGTCGATATCTTGTCACTCATTTTGGCTCTCCCAATGTTAAGGAAATAGTGGCCAACCGGAACCCGATCGAGGCGGCCGGATCGTGATGGATCGGCGGCCGTCGGGTTGGGTTGGAAAGTCCTGCGGATGGGTGGCCCTCAATCGGGCGAACCCTCATTGCGGACATTCATAGTGTACCTTGAACCCTCCGGGATTGGCAATCGGATCGCCTGAAAATCGGCCGTTGCGATCCGACAATCTTTCCGGTATCATAACGGAATCATCAACGTTACATAAACTCACAGTTTTATGGTCTGGAGGGTGTCATGGTCCTGGATCGAATTTCACAGATAGTCTTGGTCGGGCTTGGTTTTGTCCTGCTCGTCTTGCTGGTTCTGGGGCTGGCCGTCTCCTGCCAACCCATTCTGGCTGAGCCGGAAATGACCGAGACGCCAACGCTCGCACCGACCCTGGTGCCGACCGACACCGCCACGCCTGACCTGGTGAAGGCCACGCCCAATCCCAACGCCACGGTTGACCCGAACGCGACGGTTGACCCCAATGCTACCGTTGACCCGAACGCCACGGTCGATCCCAATGCGACTGTCGATCCGAACGCCACGGTTGCCCCAGGCCCCACGGTCGATCCCAACGCCACAGTCGATCCCAATGCGACATTACCTCCTGCTCCAACGGTCGATCCCAACGCCACAGTTGATCCCAATGCGACCTTGGCCCCCGCTCCCACGGTTGTTCCGAATGCTACCGCCGCCCCCGGCTCCACAGCCGCTCCCGGATCCACAGCCGCTCCCGGCTCCACAGCCGCGCCCGGCGCAACTGCGGCTCCAGCCGCGACCCCTGCCCCCGGGGCTACCTCAGCTCCCGGCACCGGCGGCGGACTGGTTCCCGGCACGACGATTCGCCACACCGTTAGCGAGGGCGAATGGCTGCTGCAGATCGCTCGTTGCTACGGCACGGCCTATAGCGGCGTCCTGCGGTCAAACTGGATACCGTTCCCCGACTATATCTATCCTGATCAGGTCCTGACCATCCCCAACATTGGCAGTGAAGGATCGATCACCGGCCCGCCATGTGTCGTCAGATACCAGGTGGTGGCCGGAGACACCTGGGAATCGCTGGCCCAACGCTACGGTACGACGACGGCCATCCTGAAGAAGGCCAACCCCGGCCCGCTGACTGTCGGCGGTGGCATCTGGATCCCGCGCGTGCCCTGAGCGATGTCGGCCACTACCGCTACGAAAAGGCTGTTATGGCGAAAACCCTGAGCCGGGCCGCATTTGATCGTGCCAAGCGGTTCATAGATAAAAAAGCCCGGCCGGTAGAAGGCGCGTTGTTTGCCTACTATTTCGAGAATGGCAGTGGCATGCGCGTGTTGGCCGCCCTCGTTCCCTATCAGAACCCTGACGGCGGATTTGGCCACGGCATCGAACCGGACCTTCGCTCAGGGGCGTCGTCGGTTATCGGCACCGTGACCGCGCTCGACATCATGCGTCGGGTGCAGGCCGACGAGGCCACGCCGGGCTTGCCGGCTGCGTTGGCCTACCTGGTCGATGCCTGGGATGCTGAAACCGGGCGCTGGCCCATTGTGCCGCCCGACATCGAAAACGCCCCTCACGCGCCGTGGTGGAGCTATGCCGATTCGGCCGAGAATTTTGGCGGCTTCTGGGCCAACCCGCGCGCCGCAGTGGTGGCCCATTTGCAGCAGTACCCACGCTTGTCGCCCTCGCCGTTCACCGGGGACGCCCTCCGTGCCGTTATCGATGATCTCATGCGTGCCCCGCAACGGATGACGATGCATGACCTCCTCAGCTTCCTCGATCTGTTGGAGACCAACGGACTGCGTCGTGAGGATTACGAGCGCATCCTCGACAAGCTGCGTCGCGCCTTGCCCGATTCAGTTGTAACAGAGCCGGCCAAGTGGGGCGGCTATGGACTGCAACCGCTGGATGTGGTCCGCACCCCCGCCTCGCCGCTGGCGGGAGTGCTCGATCAGACGGCGATCGATGCCAATCTCGACTATCTCGTCGACCAGCAACAGCCGGACGGCAGTTGGGCGCCGAACTGGACATGGGACTTCATCGACCCCGATGCCTGGGATACGGCCGATCGCGAATGGCGCGGGGTTCTCATTTTGCGTAATCTATGCGCCCTCCAGGCCTACGGCCGAATCGAGGGGCTGTAGGCTGGCGATCGGACGTTGGCCATGACCAGCATGGGAGAATGGGAAGCGGTTGAGAAGGCCGGGAGCGGGCCGCCGTCCACCATCGAGTCACTGCGCGCCGATTTGCTCGCCCTCGGTCTGAAGCCGGGGATGACGCTGCTGGTGCATTCCTCCCTCAGCGCATTGGGCTGGGTGTCGGGCGGCGCGGTGGCCGTGATTCTGGCCCTGGAGATGGCCCTCGGCCGCGAGGGGACGCTGGTCGTGCCCACCCACTCGACTGATCTGTCCGACCCCGCCCAGTGGCGCAACCCGCCTGTCCCCGAGGCGTGGTGGCCGGTCATCCGCGACACGATGCCCGCCTATGATCCAGACACTACCCCGACGCGCGGTATGGGAGCCATCCCCGAAACCTTCCGCCGGATGCGCGGTGTCTTGCGTAGCGACCACCCGCAGACATCGTTTGCCGCGCGCGGGCCGCTGGCCGGGGCAATCACGCGCGACCACGCCCTCGACTGCCTCCTGGGCGAGCGGTCGCCGCTGGCTCGCCTCTATGACGCCGATGGCTGGGTGCTGTTGCTGGGCGTCGGCCACGATCACAACACCTCCCTCCATCTGGCCGAGTATCGCGCCGATTATCCGGGGAAGGTCGAAAAAGTCGACGGTGCGCCGATGCTGGTGGACGGCCGCCGCGAATGGATCACCTTCCGCGACCTGGACCTCGACGACGGGGATTTTCCCCGCATTGGCGAGGCGTTCGAGCGGGAGACGGGTCTGGCTCGCGTGGGTCGGGTGGGGCGGGGGACGGCGCGCCTGATGCCGCAGCGGCCGCTGGTCGATTTTGCCGTGCGCTGGATGAGCGCCAATCGCCGGCAGATGGGTCCTTAATTGGCCAGCGGGATGCCCGCGGCCGTCAGTCGTTCCTCCACCAGCATCATGATCCGCAACCGCAGCCCGGAACCGTGGCCATAGCCGGCGCGGGCGTGAATGCGAATCTCGGCCGCGCTGCCCAGCGTCCCGTCCCGCGAGACGAGCGTCCACGGCTCGATGCAGTCGGGCAGTCGGCCGGGCGCCTCGAGTGCCAGAGCTTGTAATTCAATCATCGCCGCCGGCAGGTCGGCCGCGTAGACCTTGCAGATCACGTCCACGCCCGAATAGCTGCCTCGTGTGTAATTGCGCAGAATGCGCACCTCGCCCTGGGGCACATTGATCAGCTCGCCCGACCGCGTGCGGATGCTCAGCGTCCGCACCGTCATCCGTTCGATGATCCCCTCCACCTTGTCGCCGGTGCGAAAGATCGAGACGTTGTCGCCCACGTTGAAGCGGTTTTCGAACAAATTGCTGATTCCGTTCAGCAGATCGCCCACATAGTCGCGGGCGGCAAAACCGAAGGCGTTGGCGGCCACCGTGGCCACGATGGCCATGTTCGTCAGGCTGAAGAATTGCCCCAGCGACAGGACCAGCGCCAGGGTGAAGACGATGAAGGTGATGAACCCGGCCACGAGTTGCTGCACGGTTTGGCGACGACGCTCGAAAAATGTTCTGTTATCCTCTGTCTCGCGATCTTTCTCCTGCAGATCAGCGGCCAGAATGACCCGCGGATCGTAGCGTGCCGCCCGCAGAAACCAACCGGCCAGTCTCTCGCTCTGCCGGCTGATGAGCCAGGCCAGCAAAAACATGGCGGCCACAAAGACCAATTGCAGCGGGAAGCGCACCAGTCCGAAATTCTCCACCAGAACCGGCGGCAGCGCGGCTGACCCGAAAACCGACTGGATGATATTCAAATCGCTGATGTTGGCCGCATGCAACAGGCCGATGGCCAGCGCTACCAGACCGATCAGGATGATGAAGGGCGCCAGCAGAATGAAAATCAGTCGTCGTCTCATGTCACTACTTTGATGTTCCTGGCCAGCGAGATGCCCGCGGCCGCGAACCGTTTCTGCACCAGCGAATGCAATGCCAACTGCAGGTCGTCCTGTCGCTCGATGGTGGTGATGGCGAACAGGGAAATATCAACAGTGTTGCCCAACATCCCGTCCGGCGCCATTGGCTGCCACGGCTCCAGCAGGAACGGCACCAGATCCATCGACCGGGGCGCCATATCGGCCAGCAGCTGGTTGGCCCGCCGGAGGTCGCTCGCGGCAACGGGGAAGGTGACATAGATGCCGATGGTATCGCCACGGCTGTAGTTGCGAAACACGCGCAGTTCACCAAACGGGATGGAGGTCAATTCCCCCGTGCGAGCGCGCACGGAGAGGAAGCGCAGGTCGACCGTCTCCACGATGCCGTCGATCGAATTATCAACCTGGCGATAGTTGATTCGATCGCCCACCGCCAGATTGCTTTCGAGGACGTTGCTGATGCCGCCCAGCAGGTCGCCGATGGGCAGCCGCGCGCCCCAGGTCAGGCTGCTGGTCAGCGCGGCGACGACGACGGCCAGATCCGCCCGCGAGATGAATTGCCCCAAGGCCAGAACCAGCGCCGTGGCGATGGCGAGGATGGCGATGACGCTGGACAGGGTTTGTTGCAAGGTGTGTTGACGTTCGGACTGGAAGACGACCGGCAGGTCATTCCCATCCAGCTCGGCGGCCGTTATCCGTTCGACGATTGGTTTGCCCAGTACCCAGCCGGCGATGCGCTCCCGACGACGAAAGATCCACAGCGCGGTCCCCGCCACCAGGATGATGAAGATCAGCTGGAACGGTATTAAGAGCGCCCTGAACAACAGCATGACCAGTTGCGCTCCCTCGGTCGTCTCCGTGTCGACCATCGTTAGCAAAACCGAGGTTGGCAGCTCGTTGGAGAAAACAGCCATGCCCACCCCGACGCTGATGATGGCCAAAGTGATCCACAGCGGGCTGAGGAGGAGGATGAGCAGGCGTCGGATTTTCGTGGCGGCGTTCATCAACGGGTAATTTTACCAGATTTCCCACAGGTCGCGGAAAATTGGCCGGTGTGCAAGATGCAGGGGCGGGTTTCAACCCGACCTTGCACACCAAAGGATATTCCCCCATCGGCAGGCAGGTTAGGCTATAATCAAGGCGGAGGCAGATCCATGATCCAATGGGAATATCTGACGCGGATCTTCACCCTCGATAAGGAAGACGAGGTCGTCATCAATTACGTCCAGGCCGAATACCCGGATCGCAGTTGGAAAGAGATGCCAAAATATGACCCGCTCACGCTGGAGGCATGGCTCAGCCACTGCGGCCGCGAGGGATGGGAACTGGTCAGTCTCGTCCCGGCTGAAATGGCGGGCAAACAGGGCGACCTAGGCCGCGGCTACAATACCGCTACCTGGAACTGGGCGCATTACTATCTCTGTGTCTTCAAACGCCGGGTCGAAAAGTGAGGGAATGAGCATGAACAAATCGACCGAAAAGGCGCAGCCCCGTCTGGGTGTCGTTCTCGGTGGCGGCGGCGCGCGCGGTCTGGCCCATATCGGTTTCCTGCATGTGCTGGCGCAGGAGGGCATCCCCATCGACTGCATCGCCGGAACCAGCATGGGCGGGTTGGTCGGCGCGCTTTTTGCTGCAGGCGTCCCCTTTGCGGTCGTCCATGAGGAGATCGCCCGTCTGAGCCACATCACCGAGCAGATCCGTCTGGTGGACCTCAACATCTCGGCCGCCGGTCTGAGCATTCGTGGCCGCCGCATCTATAATTTCATGGCCGACATGCTGGGCGAGGAGCTGACCTTTGCCGATCTGCAATTGCCGCTGGCGATGGTCGCGACTGACATCCTGACCGGCCGCCCGGTCATCTTGCAAGGCGGCCGGGTGATCGACGCCGTGCGGGCCACCATCTCCGTGCCGGGCGTCTTCGAGCCGGTCGATCTGGGGGATTATCGCCTCGTTGACGGCGGCGTGCTGGACAACGTGCCCGTCGATGTGGCCCGCGACGTCCTCGGGGCGACGAAGATCATCGCTGTCGACGTCCTGCCTGATTTCAGCAGCAACGTGCCCGGCCTGAAGCCGGTGGAGGAGGGGCTGCAATTGCCCTTCGCTCCCCGATCACTTAATGAGATCTACCACGTCCTGATGATCATGCTCGGCGCGCAGACCGAGAGCCGGCTGCATGAGCACCGGCCGGATTTACTCGTCAGACCGGAGGTATCGTCCGCCGTCACCCTCCTGACGGGCTTCAACCGCGGCAGCGAGACCATCAAGGCTGGGGAGGATGCAGCCCTTGAAGCGTTGTCCGCCATCCGCGCCTTGTTGGCCGATTGATATGACAGGCGTCGGCCGTTGCCTAAAACACCAACGAGCGGATGAGCAGGCCGACACCGATGGCCAGGACGACGCTGGACACCAGTTCCACCACATAGACATCCTGGTCAGCTTCGCCGATTTGGCGTCGGTCGAGGACGAGCCGCGGCAGGGCGACCAGCGGCAGGAACAGCGCCTGGCCAAACAGCACCAGGGTCATGATGATCAGCCGCTCGCCGATGCTCATATACTTGCCAAGCCCGACCGAGAAGTTTGGCGGCCGACCTTTCATGATCCCGAAGATGAGGAATTTCAGCATAACCCACGCCGGCATGGTGAGGAAAGTGTAACCCAGCAGACCCGTCAGCAGCGGGTTGGCTTGGGCATTGGCCACAATCCCGCCCCACAAGTTGCTCCATTGCAGATACCCGGTCATGACCAGGGCCAGGAGGATGATGAAGATGTGGATGGCTTGATCGATGAGGACTCGAGTCAGGGGCGAGATGGAGTGATTCCTGAGAACCCAAAAGCTGTCGATGATGAGGTGGCTGATGCTGATGAGCAAGATGCCGCTCCACCAGGACGGGTCGATCGCCAAGGCGAAAGCGGCCGTGACGGCGGAGAGAATGAGGCTGTGTACGAGGACGCCCTTGATATCATGACTTTTCCAGCGCGCCAGGCTGTCCCACTGTAGAACAAAATCGCCCACCAGATGGGCGAGAAGCATCGCGATGACCATAGAGTTAACCGATTAAAGAAGATTACCTGCCGGTTCTCACTCCATCATATATGATTTTACCCAGAATGATGTGGTCTGGTTTACACCAGGTCTGGTTTACACCAGGTCTGGTTTACACCAGGTCTGGTTTACACCAGGTCTGG
>CAYXNH010000003.1:25029-40911 GCA_964466135.1 uncultured Ardenticatenaceae bacterium
TTTTCCCCAGGTCTGGGGTACACTTGCCCTGATGATTTATTCACAATCTACTCATCGCCCGGCGCCATCAACCTTGAAAGCTGCTCCAGCACCAGCTTCAGCGAATCCAGTTCCTGCCCATAGCGTGCCCAGTCGCCTGCTCGCTGGGCTTCCTCGGCCGCGGCAAGATGCTCGTTGGCGGCCGCCACCAGTTCGTCAATCGTTCGGCCGTCGTCCGGCAAGGCCTCGGTACTGGTCTCCGGCCGGACCGGATCGGGGGAGTCGATGAGCATTCCCGGACGCTGGGCCAGGGCGATCAGCGACCGATTCAGCGTCTCGGCCATGACGACCGAGGTGTTGTCGGCCGTCACAATGCGCTTCAGTTCCGGCAGGGCGCTGGTTTCCGAGCGCAGGTAGATCGGCTCGATGTAGAGAAAGCTCTGGTTGATGGGCAGCACCAGCAGATTGCCCCGAATGACGCCCGAACCGAGCTGGTTCCAGAGCGAGAATTGCTCCGAGATGTCCGGCTCCTGATCGATCCGTCCCTCCACCTGGATCGGCCCGAAGACCAGCTCCTGCTTCGGCAGTTCGTAGACGATCAGCTCGCCATAGACGTCGGGATCGTTGCGGGCGGCCATCCAGCCGATCATGTTGTTTTTGGTCGAGGGGCTGAAAGGCAGAATCAGCAGGAACTCCTGCTTTTCCTGGTCCGGCAGGGGCAGGATCACGAAATAAGGCTCGATCAGTACTTCGTCATCGCCGGAGATTTCGGTGGGGATTTGCCACAAATCTTCCTTGTTGTAGAAGACGCGCACGTCGGTCATGTGGTAGGTCAGAAACTGCCGCGCCTGGACCGAGAAAAGGTCTTCGGGATAGCGGATGTGAGCGCGCAGATCGGCCGGCATCTCGCCTTGAGGCCGGAACACCCCCGGGAACATGCGCCCATAGCTGCGGATGATCGGGTCTTCGGCGTCGCTGACATAGTAGGCCACTGAGCCGTTGTAGGCATCGACGGTGATCTTCACCGAATTGCGGATGTAGTTGATGGTCCGGGTCGTCGTCCAGCGGGGCGTGGCCGTTCCGTTGTGGTTGGCGTTGGAGCTGGTCGTCATTTGGACCGGCGTGGCATAGGGGAAGGCGTCGCTGACGGTATAGGCATCCTGAAGCCAGATGAGCCGCCCTTCATCATTCACCACCAGATAGGGGTCGGAATCGAGCACCAGAAAGGGCGTCAGCGCCTGGATGCGGTCCTGAATCTGGCGGCGATACTGGACGCGCGTGCTGTCGGTAATGTCGGCGGTCAGCAGGATGTTGGGGTCGCTCTGTCGCAGGGCGAAGGCCAGCCGCTTGAGGAACGAGTCGAGCACCACGCCGCCCACGCCCTCGTAATGCGTATAGACGTTTTCGTCGCCGCTGGGATAATCAAACTCCTCGCGGCCGCTACCCACATAGACGGCGTCGTCGGTCAATTCACCGTAGTAGATCTCCGGCCGCGTGACCTTGATTTCGACGTTGCTGCGCGGTGGGAAGTCCTGGATGAAGAAGCGCGGCCGCCCATCGGCCGTCACCTCGTTCACCGGGTTCATGACGATGCCATAGCCGTGAGTGAACTCCAGATTTCGATTGACCCACGACGGGGCGGGCAGCTTGCTCTTGTCCAGCTCGCGGACGCCCAGCATCACCTGGCGCTGGCGGCCGCCGATCGAATAGCGATCGATATCGACGTCGTTAAACTCATAATACGGCCGCAGCCCCTGCAACTGGCGGTAGGTCTGCTGCAGCGGCCGCCAGTCCCATAAACGGATGTTGCTCAGCACGTCCTCGTTTTCCAGCAGGTCTTCCGGCCGCAGGTCTTCCACCCGGCCGAACTCCTCGGAGCGGATGCGATCCAGCCCAAAGGCGAAGCGGGTGAAGGTGATATTGTTCTCGATGTAGGGCGCTTCCAGTGTCAGCTCATTCGGCTCGACCGAGTAGCGCTGCATGACGGCCGGGGCGATGTTGCCGACGATCATGGTTGTCGCCAGCCACAGGCCGCCGGCGATCGCCGGCAGCCGCCAGCCCGACCGGAAGGCCATGGAGAACAGAGCCAGCGCCGCCAACACCGCTAACCCCATTTGCAGCCGAAAGGCCCAGAGCACCACCCGCACGTCGGTGTAGCTCGCGCCGAAGGCCACGCCGCGCGTAGAGTAAAGCAGCTCGAACATGTGCAGCAAATAGGCGGCTGCCCACATCAGCAGGATGAAGCCGCCCACGATGGCGGCGTGCTTTTTGAGCGGCGTCATCTGCAGGAAGCCCCATTTGCCGCGCTGCACCTCTTGCGGGTAGGCCATGGAATAAATGGCCGGCAAACCGATGAGGGTGAGGATGAAAGCCATCATCAGCAAGCCTTGCACCAGTTGATAAACGGGCAGCTTGAAGATATAGAACGACACATCCCGCCCGAATATCGGGTCGAGCAAGCCGAACGGTTCGGCATTCATGAAGAGAAGAAATTGGTCCCACTGGCCGCTGGCGATCCAGGCCAGCAGAGCGGCCGTGGCCAGTCCGGCGACGAGGACGATGAGGCGACCCAAACGGCCGTCGCCCTGCGGACGACCGCTCCCCGCCGCGGCCGAGGTGGCCAATCGCCAGGCGACCAGCCAGTTGCCGGCCACGATCAGGGCCAGAACGACGAAGGCGACGATGAAGACGGCCGCGCCGGTCGTCCAGCGCTTGAAGAACATGGCCCGATAGCCAAGCTGGTCGAACCACAGGATATCGGTGTAGAAGGTGGCCAGGCTGCCCAGGCTGAAGAACAACAGGATGATCACAAAGGCGATGATCATCAATCGGTAGGAGCCTTGCGGTCGGGACGCGGCGGGTGGGCGGCGACGTGGCGGCCGATTGCCGCCCTCGTCGTCATCCTGTTCTGTTCGCCAACCGGCCTCTTCCATCGCGCGACGGAAGACTTCCGGAATGTCAAAATCGTCCTGTTTCATTAGCCCGTGTTCCCGAATCGCGCCTGATTATGAAACCATTTTCGCAAATCGTCCATACCCGCCGACGGCATCTTGTGCCCGGTCGGGTACTCATGGTACTCCAAATCCGCTCCGGCGGCCCGCAACCGTTCCTGCGTGACCTGTGACAGTCGGTAGGGCACGGTGGTGTCCTGCGTGCCCGCTGCCATGAATACGGGCAGTCCGGCCAGGCGGCCGTCGATGGCTCCCTCGGGCATGTCGGGTACAAAGCCCACCATCGCCGCCACCCCGCGAGCCAGACGCGGTCGTCGCAACACCGCGGCAAAGGACACCGCCGCCCCCTGGCTGAAACCCATCAGATACGTCCGATCGGGATCGGCGTTATACAGTTGCGGCAAGACGCCGATGAATCGCTCCAGCGCCGTCACCGCCGGGTCGTACTCCGCCAGTTCGGGCCACTTGTCCTCGCGTTCCAGAATCTGCCAGGAGAAGGCCTCCTTGTCGGCGAACAGCGCACGCGGTGCCACGACCAGCCACGGCCGAGGGATGACCTTGCGGAACACCCACATGACATCTTCATTGCCCTGACGGCCGTGCAGCATCACGACCGTCGGGTAGGGACCGGGACCGTCGGGCATCTGGTAGCGATAGGTTAACCCGGCCTCGTACCATTCCGGGCCGGTCTGAACCAGTGTTGGGGTGGGTTGTGGTTCCATGGAGGGTTGAGTATAGCCAAAAAAAATGAGGTGGCAGTAAGACGGGCGTCCTACTGCACACCTCTGGGGGGGGAGCCAATTCATAGTATACGCCCTATATGATTTTTGTCAATATTTTGAGCGAAATTTTGACAGGCAAGCCTTAAACTGTTTGACAGACGGCCGGAGCGTCATACTATAACGGCATGACTCCTCAAGCATCCGATTCCGCCTTTCGTCGGCCGACTGCGGAGCGGGTGGCGGCGTTCATCGCGGCCTGCGACGGTCGCATCGCCGGCGATCTGCGAGCCGACGACTACTCGCGCATGCTCTACAGCACTGACGCCAGCCTCTACCAGCTCATGCCCTATGCGGTGCTCATCCCCCGCACGGTTGAGGATGTCATCGCCGCCGTCTCGCTGGCCGCCGAATACGGCTTGCCGGTCACGCCACGCGCCGCCGGCACCAGCCTGGCCGGGCAGGCGGTCAACGAAACCCTGGTGATCGATTTCAGCCGCCATCTTGATGGTATTATTGAGATTAACCCCGAGGAGCGCTGGGCGCGCGTCCAGCCCGGCGTCGTCCTCGACAAGCTGAATGCAACCCTGCGCTCCCACGGCCTCCAGTTCGGCCCCGACCCGGCCAGCAGCGACCGCTCGACCATCGGCGGGGCGGTGGCCAACAACGCCACCGGCAGCCATTCGTTGCTCTACGGCATGACCGCCGACCATGTTCGGGCGATGGAGGTCGTTCTCAGCGATGGCTCAGCGGCCGCCTTTTCCTCGACTTTGGCCGACTCGACCGGGCCGGGAATTCGCATAGCGAAACAATTGAACAAGCTGCTGGCAGACCCGATTAACCGGCGAGTGATATACGAAAATACGCCCCGTTACTGGCGGCGGTGTGGGGGGTATAACCTCGACCGGCTGGCGACCGAGCGTCCCACCGGACTGGCTCAACTCGTCTGTGGCTCGGAGGGCACGCTGGCGATCATGGCCGAGATCACCGTCGATCTGGTGCCGCGGCCGCCCCATACCGGTCTGGGCTTGCTGCATTTCGACCGGTTGGAGACGGCGCTGCTGGCCGTCCCGGCAATCCTGGAGACCAACCCCTCGGCCGTCGAACTGCTGGACACGCTGAGCCTGAGCCTCTGCCGCGACGTGCCGGAATACGCCCGGCTGCTGGCTTCCGTGGTCGATGGCCGCCCCGATTGCCTGCTGGTTGTTGAATATCAGGGAGAGAGCGAGGCGGTCGTGAGGGACGGTATCGAGCGGCTGGCGGCGTTGCTGAACCGGCGAGCCATCGGTGCCACGGCTCTGACGCGAGCCACCGACCCGGCGGCCGTCGCCGCTGTCTGGCGCGTGCGCAAGGTTGGGCTGGGCTTGCTAATGTCGATGAAGGGGGATATGAAGCCCGTTCCGTTCATCGAGGACGCGGCCGTGCCGGTGGAGCATCTGTATGACTACGTGCACCAAATCGAGAGCTATTGCGCGGGGCTGGGCACGCCGATCTCCTATTACGCCCACGCCGGGGCGGGCTGCCTGCACAT
This sequence comes from uncultured Ardenticatenaceae bacterium, assembly GCA_964466135.1. GTDB lineage: Bacteria > Chloroflexota > Anaerolineae > Promineifilales > Promineifilaceae > Promineifilum. The sequence goes on from CAYXNH010000003.1 coordinate 30,210, forward strand.
TCGGCCGCTCATCAACCGGCGCAGCGCGGCCGAGATGGCCCGCATGCCTGACATCGCCCGTTTTGCCGCCGGCCTGGTGCGCGGTTATGGCGGCGCTCTGTCCAGCGAGCATGGCGACGGCCGCAGCCGCAGCTGGCTCAACGAGATGTTCTACGGCCCGGACCTGACCGATCTCTTCCGGCAGGTAAAACGCATCTTCGACCCTGACAATCGAATGAACCCGGGCATCATCGTCGACCCCCCACCGATGACCGAATCCATGCGTGCCCTGCCTTATTCCGTCGAGGCCCCGCGCATGGATTTCGACGATTACAATCAACCACCCCTTCAACTTCGCATAGCCTACCACGAACTATACAAACACACTCCACTAAACCAAACAGATGTTCTGCAATCGGATTCCTGCGACCTGACCGAACCTGCAGGGCAGGGCGGTCTGCCTTCCATTCCCGTCCCTTTGCAAGCGGCCAATGACATAGACGGCTTCGTCCGCGCGGTGGAGATGTGCAACGGCTGTGGGGTATGCCGCAAGGATAGCGGGACGATGTGCCCCAGCTTTATGGTGACCCGCGAGGAGGAACACAGCACGCGCGGCCGGGCCAATGCGCTGCGGGCGGCGATGGCCGGCGTCCTGCCGGCGGACGAGCTGACCAGCCCGCGCATGGCCGAAGTCATGGATCTGTGCATCGCCTGCAAGGGCTGCAAGGCCGAGTGCCCCTCCGGCGTCGACATGGCCCGGCTAAAGACGGAGTTCCTGGCACGCTATTATGAGAGCCACGGCGTCCCGCTGCGGGCGCGTTTCTTTGCCCATAGCGCGACGCTCAATCGCTGGGGCAGCGGTCTCATGGCCGCGCCCGTCAACGCGCTCTTGCGCTCACGGCTGGGTCGATGGGCGGGTGGCCGGTTGGGGTTAGCTTCGGAGCGCGTCCTGCCGCCGATGGCCCGCGTCCCGTTCGAAACGTGGTGGCGGCGCCGAGGCAGCGGCCTTTCCAGGACTGAAGGCGCGCGCCGGGTCGTCCTGCTCATCGATCCGTTTACAAACTACAACCATCCCGAGGTGGGTATGGCCGCGGTTGAGTTCCTGGAGGCGATCGGGGTCAGCGTCGTTGCTGCGCCGTCGATCGACGACGGCCGCCCGGCGATATCCAAGGGGCTGGTCGACATGGCGCGGAAAGCAGCCGAGCGAACCGTGCGCGCCTTGCTGCCCGCGGCCGAGGCCGGGCTGCCGCTGGTGGGGCTGGAGCCGAGCGGCCTGCTAACCCTGCGGGATGAATATTTTCACCTGCTGCCGGGTGATGCGCGTGTCGAGGTTATCGCCGGGAAGTCGGCCACCTTCGAGGAATACGTCGCCGGGCTGGCGGACGAGATCGATCTGACGCCGTACTTCACGGCCCAAAGCCGCCACATCCTGCTCCATGGCCATTGCCATCAAAAAGCGCTGGTTGGCACGGGACCGGCACATCGAATATTATCCCTGCCGGTCAATTACACTGTGGAGGAAGTCGATTCGGGCTGCTGCGGCATGGCCGGCGCGTTCGGCTACGAGGCTGAACATTATGCTATTTCAATGCGGATGGGTGAGCGGCGGCTGTTGCCGGCGGTGCGGGCGGCCGCGACGGAGACGATCATCGTCACCGCCGGGATGAGTTGCCGCCATCAGATCGCCCACGGCAGCGGGCGGGCGGCTCTGCACCCGGCGCAAGCGCTGCAACAGGCGTTACGACGGGAAACGGACACACGGGACGGAGAATGATGAAAATCGGAACGATGATTGCCTTGACGATAGCAATTTTGGCGTTGGCGGGATGCGGCGGCGAGAGCGGCGGGCCGGAGAACATCTACATCGCCTATGAGGCTGACAGCGACCGGACGATAACGATGACGGTGGGCGACGAGTTACAGGTCATTCTGGCCGAGAACCCGACCACCGGCTACGTATGGAGCGTGGTCACCAACGACGAGGAGGTGTTGAGTCAGACCGAGGAGCCGTCGTATGTCGTGGAGAGCGAGGCCATCGGGGCTGGTGGCGAGAGAACCTTCACTTTCCGGGCCGTCGCCCCCGGCACCAGCGCCCTGCAACTGATCAATTCGCGCTCGTGGGAGACGGCCGTCACCCCCGCCCGGACGTTTTCATTGATCGTTGAGGTCGCCGAGTAACCAGGTTTCCCGGCGACCTCATCCTGTCAACGACTCGATCAGGACAATTCAGCCCGGATGCGAGCCAGGGCGGATTCTTCGGCATCGGAAACGAGCGTGCCGCCGAAGCCCAGGAAACCGCCTTCCTTGCTGGCATTGGCGACGTTCTCAGCTATGGTCACCATCATGTTTTTATACGACGACAGATCCTCGGCCGTCGCTCCCTTGGCTGTCAGCATTTCCAGGACGCCGTCGACGATCTCATGGACGCGATCCGCAAACTCCTCCGGCGTCTCCGGCCGGTTCTCCTTCATCGCCGCCTCCTGCTCCTTGGCCCACTCCTTGAGTCGGTCCTCTTCTTCCTTGGTGGGTCGGGTCGAGATGTAGGACTGGAGCGCGCCCATCAAGGGATTGGCGCTGTTTGCGGCGGCATACTCCTTCATGGTATTCATGATGGCGCGAAACTCATTGATTAACCCCAGCGGGCCGGACAGATCAGCTACGACCACGAGTGAACCGATGGCCGCCGGCGCGGAAATGATTTGCCCCCATTCCTCTATGGAAAATGAATCACGATCGAACATGGCAACTCCTTGTAAAACGATTGAATATGGCCGCAAGTGGCCACCGGTGGTTTTATCCTAATGGCCGCTCTAAAGCAATCGCACACACTCATAATAAGGGTTATTACATCCAACCCTTAATGAGCGCATGCATCGGGCGGTCCATATGCTACAATTCGACTCCAGGCACCCATGAGACAAGAACAGTCGCGAGGACACCGCAGGTTAAAATAATGCTCCGCATCATTCGCTGCACCAATCGGCATTTCGACCGGATGATCGACTTCGTGTGCCGTTTTAACCCGGCGGCCGAACACCATATCGGTTACTTCGGGGTAACACCGGAAGATATCCGCCATTCCGTCCTGATGTTGGACTATCGCTACGATCGAGGCTTTCGTCTGGCGCAGGTGGGCCAGGAGCTGGTTGGCGTGATGGGCGTCGACTTCGATCGGCAGATCGGTCGCGCCTGGCTCTACGGGCCGATCGTCATCGCCGCTGATTGGGCCGGGACGGCCGATGCCCTCTACACGGCCGTCCGGGGGGCCAACCCTGCGGGCATTAACGAGCATGAGATGTTCGTCGATGCGCATAACCTGAATTGTCGGGAATTCGCCGGCCGCCACAACTTCACGCCGAAGGGCGAGATCGCCATCTTTTTCATCACGCCCGAAAAGCTGGCCGAGCTGCCGGAGGCGACGGCCGCCGACTGGGACGGCCGCTACGCCGATCAATTTCTGGCGCTCCACGATGAGCTGTTCCCCAATTCCAACTACACCCTCCAGTACATCCTCGATGAGGCCAGCAAAGGGGCCGTGTTTCTGGCCGAAGGCGACGGCGAGCGACTGACGGGTTACTTTTTCGGCCGCGCCGAGGCCGAATCAGGCGAAGGCTACGTCGATCTGGTCGGCGTCCGCGGCGGCTACCGGGGAACCGGGCTGGGTCGTCGCCTCATGCTGGCCGGATTATCCCGCTTGCGACAGGCATCGGAACTGCGACAGATTAACCTGACCGTCAATGCCGGCAACGATCCGGCGTTGCGCCTCTATGATTCACTTGGCTTTGTGAAGGAACGGGATATGATGGCGTTCCGCAAGAAAGTGTCACAGGATTAAACTCATGAAACCGACCAAAATACTCATTCTCACCGCCGACGCCGGTTTTGGTCACCGCAGCACCGCCAACGCCCTGTGCCGGGCGTTCGACTTGCGCTACGGCGATGCCGCCCAGGTCATCATCGTCAATCCGTTGGACGGCTCCACAGCGCTGTCCTTCCTGCGCAGCGCGGAGAGCGACTACGACAAGCTGGCTCGCGAGTGGCCCCAGTTCTACAAGCTCGGCTACAAGATGACCGACCTCAGCCTGACAACCAATGTGACCGAGATGGCCTATGTCATGATGATGTACGACAACATCTCGCGCATGATGAAGCAGCACGATCCCGATGTCGTGGTCATCACCTTCCCGACCTATCAATACCCAATCTCGGCCTATCGAAGGCTCGGCGGTCGTCAATTCCCCATCGTCACCGTCGTCACCGATCTGATCTCCTTGCAGAAGATGTGGTTCAGCCAGGCGACCGATCTCTGCCTCGTTCCGACGGATGTCGCCGCAGGTCTGGCGCAGGAGCGCGGCCTCGAGCCGGATGCGATCCGCGTCACCGGGCTGCCGGTCAACCCGGAATTGGCCGACACCTCCATCTCGAAGGCGGACGCGCGGCGAGCGCTGGGCTGGCCGGAAGATAAATTCACCGTATTGGTCGTGGGCAGCAATCGTATCGAGGGACTGAGCGGCTTCACCCATATCCTGAACCATTCGGGCTTCGATATCCATTTGGCGGCCGTGGCCGGGGGCAACGAGGCTCTCTATTATGCCCTCCAGGACACGGATTGGCATATCTCGGCCACCGTTTATGATTTTGTGAAGGATATGCCCGCCCTGATGCGCGCGGCCGACTGCATCGTCAGCAAGGCCGGCGGATTGATCATCACCGAGTCGCTGGCTTGCGGCCTGCCGCTGATCATTATGAAGATCATCCCCGGCCAGGAGACCGGCAACGCGCAATATATCGTCGAACAAGGCGCGGGCGATGTAGCCCTGGAGCCATTGGCCTTTCTGGAAACAATGGCTCATTGGCTGGCCGACGACCGGCGCGTCTATCGCGAGCGCGCCGCCAACGCCGTCCGTCTGGGCCGCCCGCGAGCCGCCATTGACGCGGCCGAGCTTATCTGGCAAACCGTCCGGAATGGTGTGGACATACGCCCCAGTCGCATCTATGTCTCCAAGGAAAAGCTCAAGACATTGTTACGCCAATTCAGCGGGAGCGATAAACCGGCTACGGCATGATCCTGCCCTATTGGCTGCTTGTGGCCTTCCAATCGACAAGACCCGGCGCGCTGCCGAATCACGAGGGATGATGAAACGAGGATTGAATTTCGTATATATGTTGATGACGCTTGTCGCTTTAGCGGCAGCGTGTACGTCCGGCGGCGGGAGTGGGTCGGCAACGATTGCTCCAATCATGCCGACGACGAGCGAAGGCCCGGCCCTCGGACAGGTGACGTCGGCCGCGACCAACCCTACGCAGGCTGCGGCACCGGAAGCCGTGACCGCACCAGGTGCCACCCCTGCCGGGGCCACCGGCGAGCCATACCCACCCCCACCGGCAGCGACGGCCGAGGGCGCCTATCCAGCAGTTCCTCAGGCGACCGCCCCGCAGCCTGCCTACCCGGGCGCGACCTCTCCGATCATCACCGGGCCGCCAATCACGCCCTCGCCGCAGCAGAACAAGCTGATCGAGGCTGCCGCCCGTGACCTGAACGCGCTGACCGACGTGCCCGTGGATGAAATCAAGCTGATATCGGCCGTGGCCGTCACCTGGCCCAATGGCGGGCTAGGCTGCCCCGAGGAGGGGATGAGCTACGTCGATATGGTGATCGAGGGGATGCTGGTCACCCTGGGCGCCGGGGGCAAGGAGTTCACCTACCACACGGACGGGGGAAATCAGTTCGTCTTATGTGGCGACGGGAAACGGATTTCGAGCGGCAATATTCCCTGATGTCGGGAACTAACCACCGATTGTCCGAATGATTGCGGACAAACCCGCATCTAGCGGGATTTGTCGCGCTGGATATGCAGATGCGACAGAAACTGTTGCGTCCGCTCATCTTTGGGCGCGTTGAACAGCTCCTCCGGCGGGGCGATCTCCGCAAAGCGACCCTCGTGCATGAACATGATTCGGTCGGCAAAACGGCGGGCGAAGCTCATTTCGTGCGTCACCGTGACCATCGTCATGCCCTCTTCCACCAGTTGCTGCATCACCGCCAGCACCTCGCCCACCAGCTCCGGGTCCAGGGCCGACGTCGGCTCGTCGAAGAGCATCACCTTGGGTTGCATGGTCATGGCTCGCGCGATGGCCACGCGCTGTTGCTGACCGCCGGAAAGCCGCGACGGGTATTGATCGGCCTTGTCGGCCAGCCCCACCTTGTGCAGGTTTTGCATCCCCAACTCGATGGCTTCCTCGCGGGCCACCTTTTTGACCGTGACCGGCCCTTCGATGATGTTCTCCAGAGCCGTCATGTGCTGAAACAGATTGAACGACTGGAAGACCATGCCCGTCTTGAGACGCAGGTCGTGAACCTGCTTCCGCCAGTCGCGGCCATGGCCGCCGCATTTGACCTCCACGCCGTCGATCGTTATCGTGCCGAAGTCCGGCTGCTCGAGAAAATTGAGGCAGCGCAGCAAGGTGCTCTTGCCCGACCCGCTGCGACCGATGATGCACACCACTTCCCGCGGGGCGATCTCCACGTTCAGGTCGCGCAACACGTGGAGATCGTCGAAATATTTATCGAGATGGGAAACCTGAACGATGGGCGTGGTCATGATAGCGTTCGCTCCCCGCGCGCCACACGCGCCTCCAGGCGGTCCTGCAAGGCCGAGAAGATGATGGTGATGATCCAGTAGAACACGGCGGCCACGAGCAGAGCCTCCAGGCTGCGGAAATTGGCCCGGCCGACCTTCTGCGCCCGCCACAGAATCTCCCACACAAAGCCGGTGGTCGCCACCAGTGAGGTATCCTTCAGCATGGCGATGAACTGGTTGCCCATGGGCGGGATGGTCAGCTTCAGCGCCTGGGGCAGGATGATCCGGCGCATGATCTGGTTGTTGGTCATGCCGATGGCCAGCGCCGCCTCCCGCTGTCCCACACCCACGGACTGGATACCCGCGCGGACGATTTCGGTGTTATACGCGCCGTAGTTGATGCCCAGCGCCAGCACGCCGGCGGTCATGCCGGTCAGCACAATACCGAGTTGGGGCAGGGCGAGGAAGAAGAAGAACAGTTGCAGCAGCAGCGGCGTGCCGCGAATGAGCGAAATGTAGAAGGTCGCCAGGGCGTAGGCGGGAGGAAATTTTGACAGGCGACCGAGCGCGCCCAGGACGGCCAGCACGACCGACATGGCGATGGCCAGCGCCGACAGCAAGATCGTCAGCCACACTCCCTGGAAGATGAACGGGGCATAGGTGGCGATGAACTCAAAATCGAGCTTGATCGTGCGGATGGTGAACCCACCGATTTGGGCCTGGAACCCGCTGAACAGGAACGCCAGCAGCAGGAAGAGCACAAGGTAGGAGACGCGGACGCCGAACGAAAAACGGCGCTCGCGCTCGCGGCGGCGGCGCGCCAGTTGCTTCGCCTGCCTTTGCAGGCGCTCGACCTCGGAAGCCTCATCGGGATCAGCCGTGATGCCCATCGCTTGCTCCTCCTGATTTTTAATGAGATTGCAGTGTGCCCGACGGATCAGGGTGTCGATCCGTCAGGCACACCGGTTGGGCGATGTTAATTAGTCGGGCTGGCCGTCAGGTCCGCGCCGAACCATTTCATCGACAATTCGCGCAGCGTGCCGTCGTCGTGCATCGCCTGGATGATCTCGCCGACTTTCTTGACGGTCGAGGCGTTGTCCAGTGTGCCTTGCTTGTCGAAGGCTGCGGCCAGGTTCTCGGAGAAGACGGGCGTGCCGACCTTATGCACCGGGATCCCGCTGCCGATGGCCGCTTCAACCACGGTGTTGGAGGTCAGGAACACCTGAAAGTCTTGCCGTCCGGACTGGATCGATTGCGGGCATTCGGCGTCAGTCGGCAGGGGGATGACCGTGACGTCGGTCGGCGGTTCGGCGTAGAAGTTCTCTTCCGGCAGGCCCAACTCATCCTTTGCGCCGTTGAGCCAGGTCTCATAGGTGGTGGAAATGGCCACGCAGACGGCCTGCCCGTTGACGTCGGCCAATGTATCAATGCCCGAGCCGTCGGCGGCGGCGAATTGGGCAGGGGTGTAATAGTAGGCGGGACTGGCGAAGTCGAGCACCTTCTGGCGGGCGGTCGTCACCGTCATGGAGCCGACGCTGATGTCCCATTGTCCGGCCCAGTTGCCGGCGGTGATGACATCCCAGTCGGGCGTGACGAATTCGGCCTCGACGCCCAACCGTTTGGCGATCTCGCGGGCGACGTCCACGTCGAAACCGGTGAAGTTTCCTTCAGCGTCGAGGAAGGATTGCGGCTCATAGTTCGGGTCGGTGGAAATACGCAACTTGCCTCGCTTCTGAATATCCGATAAGAGGTCGCCGCCGCTGCTGCCCCCCGAGGCGCAACCGGCCAGAACCATCGATCCAATCAGGATTACGAGCATGACGGATATCAATCGCTTCACGGTTTCATTCTCCTTTTTTAACGGCGCGTCTTTTTAATGGTTCAAAATCGGCCGGCGGCAAGGCGCGCCACCTCGCCGGAACCCGAACCGGTTCACCGGTTCGATGGGTTCTAGATTATCCACAGACTATTCAGGTTGGCAATAAAAGGAGAAATGAAGGGGTTTTTTGCAGAGATGAAGTAACCGGGACGGCCGTTAGCAGAAAACGCAGATCGCAATCTAACCGATTGCACCACAGCCGCGCAGATCGCAATCTAACAGATTGCGCCACAGAGGTGCAACAGCTGGGCGGGTGATCGACGTTACGCCGCATCCGACAGGGCGAGGTCAAAGGCGGCAACATTCGCGGCGATCGACCGCGACCCGCCGAAGATGGCGCTGCCGGCCACAAGGATCGTCGCCCCGGCGGCCACCACCTCGGCCGCGTTCTCCGGTTTGATGCCGCCGTCGACCTCCAGCTCGGCCGCGGAGTCGATGGCGTCAAGCATCTCCCGCAGCCGCCGAATCTTGTCCGTACTGGTGGGGATATAGGATTGTCCCCCGAAGCCGGGATTGACCGACATCACCAGCACCAGATCGACATAGGGCAAGATCTCCTCCAATGTCGACAGCGAGGTCGCCGGATTGAGCGTCACGCCCGGCTTGACGCCCAGCTCGCGAATGATCTGGACGGTGCGGTGCAGGTGGGGACAGGCCTCCACATGGACGGTCAGGATGTCGGCCCCGGCGCGAGCGAAATCGGCCAGATAGCGCTCGGGATGCTCGATCATGAGATGCACGTCGATGACGGCGTTATAGGACCGCACGATCGGCCGAATCGCCTCGACGATGAGCGGCCCGATGGTGATATTGGGCACGAAATGGCCGTCCATGACATCGACATGGATGGTATCAACCCCGGTGCCCAGCGCCTCGGTCACTTGCGCCCCCAGCCGTGCGAAATCGGCCGAGAGGATGGAGGGGGCTAAATGGATAGTACTCATAACTCATCAGAGGCGGTCAAACAGTTACGCCCAAAATGAGAACAGGGATATCGATATCGGCGACACCGCGGTGGTTGAGGTCCCATACAAACTGTTCAAAGTAGGAGATTCCGCTTGACATTTCCCGAGCCAGTTCTTTCAGTGGGACTACCTCAATCCCAACATCGATCACTCCCTCATTATGGAAAATTGTCATCTTGGCGCAGACATTATAGACCATGAAGGCATACTTACCGAACTGGATTTCCACGCCAACCCGATTTTTTACGAAATCCATTTCTCGAAATGCGCCACGAACTGATTCCCCAGGGGTATAGCCAGAGGTATAGTAACTCGTTGGATATTCGCACAAAACCCGATGGTTGTACCAATCCCGTTCACTGAAGGCTTCACGGTAGGCTCGGTTTAACTGCCTTGGGCTAAACAGGATGCGGCCGGGGCTTGTTTTCTCCCGGCTGGTTTTTGTCCTGTAATTCTCAGCGTTGATCGAGCCAATAACGCTATAAACCTCGTCTAATTCAACCCTGTAATGGGTTGTTATTGTTTCTTCGCCGCCGTTGAAAGAATAGATGCCACCAATTCTCATTGATACTCATCCCCTCTTTCCAGCAGTCGCTTTTGTTCGACTGTTTCCCACTCAGTCGGGATTTTTGAGATGCGTTCTCGCCCGGTAGGTTTGTGTACGGGACGGCCAAGAGGGCGGACCTTCAGCTGACCGTTCAGGAAAGCGGCTAGTCGTTCGCGGGCAATGGCAACGTAGGTTTCATCCTGCTCGCTGCCCATGCCGCGCCGTCCCCGCTTGGCCGCGGCTATCATAGCCGAGCCGACGCCTGCGTATGGATCATAGACCCAGTCTCCTTCATCGGTTAAGGCCAGCACGCAACGCTCGACTAATTCGATTGGATATTGACAAGGATGGATTGTTTTTTCGGGGTGGTTTGCCTTGACGTTTGGAATCTCCCAAAAGCCGTCATCCCATTCTTGCGCCAACAAATCCCAGACGTCTGATGGATTTTTGCCTAGCGGATTACCCGACGGCTTGCCTTTATTCGGCCCTTTGTAATGGCGTTTTCCCGGATATTTGGACGGGACGCGAACCGGGTCAAGGTTAAAGGTATACTCTCCGGTTTTCGTGAACCATAGAAGTGTTTCATAACGGCCGGAGAAACGCTTGCTGGTGTGCAGCCCGTGCTCGAAATGCCAAATAACCCGATTGCGCAGTTGCAGGCCTAGCCTTTTGAAGATGGGGTAGTAGTAGATGTCGAGCGGAAACACTTCGCCTTTTTCGACAAAATTACCGACTTGCCAGCAGATACTCC
>CAYXNH010000004.1:0-39709 GCA_964466135.1 uncultured Ardenticatenaceae bacterium
CCGCTGAAACTCTACATCACCGCGACGCCGGAAGAGCGAGCGCGTCGCCGCCTGCATGACCGCCTTCGCCGGGGACATGACGACAGCTTTGAGGCCATTCTGGCCGATGTGGTGCGCCGGGACCATATCGACGGCAGCCGGGAACATTCGCCCATGCGTAAGGCGGCCGACGCGATCCTTATCGACACAACTGGCCGAACAGTCGAGGAAGTGCTGGCGGAGATCATGGGTCTTATCGCCGATTCCTGTTTCCCGGAGATGATCTGATCTTTTATTTCCGATTCCATTTTGTGTGAGTGATTTCAATGGGTGAATTTGCAATTCAAATTGCCAAGCCGACCAATCGCCAATCCCCTGGTCGCTGGGCTCTGTCCCATGCCGCCAGGCATTGGCTCCTCTTTATCGTGATGCTGGTCGGTTCATTCGGGAACGCGGCGTTGGCTGCGGTCATGCCCATCCTCATCGGCATGGCCTTCGATGCCGCTCTCGCCACACCGCCAAACCTGAACACCATCGGAGCGGCCGCGCTCGGCGTCATTATCAGTCAGGTTGTTCGCTCATTTCTCCAACTGGGCCGTAACTTCGCCAGCGCAGTCATCGGTGAGCGAATCGAGCGCGATTCGCGTCAGGAGCTTTACGTTAGCTTGCTGGGCAAGAGCATGACCTTCCACGATCTGCAACCCGTGGGAGATACCATGGCGCGAGCCACCAATGACGTCCGGCAGCTCAATCTGATGATGTATCCGGGGATTAATCTGGTTGTCGGATCGGCTAATTTTCTAATCATGCCTTTGATCCTGGCGCCACGCTACTCCTGGCAGCTCATGCTGGCGCCCACCTTCTTCATTGTGACCTACGTGCTGGCGCTGGCCCGGTACATGAATGTCCTGTCGAAGATCGCCGACCGGGTTCGTCTGTCTTTCGGTGTTATGAATTCTCGGCTGGCCGAGGCGATTGACGGTATCGAGATGGTCAAGGCTACGGCTCAGGAGACGAACGAAGTCGGCCGTTTCGAGACCAATGCGCGCGAATATCGTGATGCAACCGTAGCCCAAGGCTGGGAGGAAGCCAAGTTTCTGCCGTTATTACTTCTCGGCATCACTGAGGTGATAGGCTTTGTTCACGCCATTATCCTGTTGCGGGCGGGTCAGTTGCAGGTCGGCGATGTGGTGGCTTACATGGGTCTCCTCTCGCTCTTCAATTTTCCCACCAACATCTCCCTGATGGCCTATTCCCAAGTGTCGTTGGGTTTGGCAGGTGCGCGCCGTATCCTTGAGCTGATCAATAAGGAGACCGACCTGGATGAAAACCCGAATGGTTACGCTGAAATAATCACCGGGCGAGTCACTTTCGAAAACGTCACCTTCGGCTACGTGCCCGGCGTTGACACCCTCAGGGGGATCAACTTCACGGTCGAGCCGGGCCAGACGGTCGCTATCGTTGGGCAGACCGGAGCGGGCAAGAGCACGTTGACCAAGCTGATCAATCGCACCTATGACGCTCATGAGGGACGCGTCCTGGTAGACGGGATCGATGTCCGCGACTGGAGTCTGGCCGCTTTGCGCCGGCAGATTTCGATCATCGAACAGGATATCTTCCTGTTCTCGCGCACCATCGCCGATAATATCGCCTTTGGCGCTCCGGGGGCGACGCGGGAGGAGATCGAAGCGGCCGCTCGGTCGGCCCAGGCCCACGACTTTATCGTGAGCTTTAAGGACGGATACGATACAGTCGTCGGCGGCCGAGGAGTGACTCTGTCCGGCGGGCAACGCCAGCGAATCGCTTTGGCACGCGCCTTCCTGACTAACCCGCGGATTCTCATTCTCGATGACTCCACCAGTGCGGTCGATAGCGCCACGGAGGATCAGATTCAGCGTGCCATTCGTCGCGCGGCCGAGAATCGAACGACCTTCCTAATCACCCATCGTCTGTCCCAGATTAGGTGGGCCAACCTGATCCTGGTCATGCGCAATGGCCTGCTTGAAGCGGCCGGTGACCATATGACTCTTATGGAGACATCGCCCGCCTACCGGCAAATCTTCGAGCAATACGAGGCGTTGGAGGATTGAGGAAGCCGTGAAACCGCTTGTATATTACTGTCGCTGGCATACGGCGAAACTGAGGTTGCAGGGTCGTGATGACCGTTTTGTATGGGGCGATCTCGTGATGTTGGCCGAGGACGGCCGTCTGGAGCCCTTCCGCTATAACATGCAAACGTGGGAACTCATCCTGGGCGAGGGTGAGTCGGAGACACGTGTGCGGTTGGATGAGATGGGTGTGGTTCTCCCGGCCGGGAGCGATGAATCGAAACCTACGACCAGCTTTGACGCTGAGCCTTAATCACCTTTGGCAGGTTTTCCAACTTGGCCAGCAGCCAATTCAATTGATTGATATCGGCCACTTCCGCAATGAGGTAGACCTTCATGATGTTGTCGACCGTCACCAGTTTGGTCTTGGGGACGTTGATTTGCCGGCCGCGTAACGTGTTGACCATGTCCTCGATAAGCGTCCCTCGGCGGTAGGCCGTGACAACGATAGGAATCGGGTAGCGTTCGTTATCCGTTCCCCAATCGACCTCGATCAGCCGCTCCTTCTCGGAGATGCTCTGGAGTTGCTCGCAATTCTGGGCGTGGATAGTTACGCCCTGACCTCGGGTGATGTAGCCGACGATCGGCTCGGGCGCAATGGGGTTGCAACATTTGGCCATGCGTGTGTAGAGTCCCTCCACCCCGTGGATAGTCAATCCCTTGGGACGCTTGCCGGGCGTTGTGAAGAGAGGCAGCAGGTCCTGATCATCACCACGCAGTGACTGTTGCATGACGGCGATCGCGCCGGCGATCTGGGCTGACTGGATGTCGCCGAAGCCTACCTTGGCCAGGAATTCATCGATATCGTCATATTTCAGCGCGTGGGCGATATCCTCGACCGAATAGACATCGGGCAACCCCAGCCGTTTCAGTTCCCGCAGAATCACCTCGCGTCCCTGGGCGATATTCTGTTCACGTTCCTGTTGACGGAACCATTGACGGATTTTGCTGCGCGTGCGGCTGCTGCGAGTGAAACCGAGGCTGGAATTCATCCAGTCCCGATTGGGGCCGCCGCGCTTGCCCTTGATGATCTCCACCTTGTCGCCTGATTGGAGTTGATAGTCGAGGCTTGTCAGCTTGCCGTTCACCCGCGCCCCGCGGCATAGATGGCCCAGGTCGGTGTGAATCTGATAGGCGAAGTCGATCGGCGTCGATCCGGCGGGCAGATCGATCACCTTTCCGTTGGGTGTGAAGACATGGATGCGTTCCTCCATTTTGCCCACGTCTGTCACGCTTTCGATGTCGTCTTCATCCTCTTGTAAGGTGAACAGAAGTTCCCGCAGATTCTGGATCTGCTTTTGAACCGAGGAACTGACCTTGGCCTTTTGCTCTTTATAGGCCCAGTGAGAGGCAATGCCGCGCTCGGCTTCCTCATCCATGCGCTGGGTGCGAATCTGGACTTCCAGCTTTTGACCGGATTCCGAATCGATCACGGCCGTGTGAAGGGACTTGTAGCCGTTGGGCTTGGGCGAGCCGATGTAGTCGTCAAATTCGCCTCGGATCGGCTGCCATAGGCTGTGAACGGCACCCAGCACCTGGTAGCAAAGGTCGCGCTCCAGATCCTCCCTCTCATGTCGATGCTTTTTATCTTTTCCGTTGGTTGTCTCCCCATCATCGTCACCTCTGATGGGGGGTTCGATGATGACGCGCAGGGCCTGGATGTCATAAATTTGATCAAACCCCAGGTTTTTGCGCACCATTTTGCGGTAGATGGAGTAGATATGTTTGGAGCGGCCGGTGACGGTCGTCTTAAGTCCCGTATCGGCCAGTCGCTTGCGCAGGCGCGCGGCCGCCCGTTCGACTTTGATGCTTCTCAATTCCCGGTTGTCGTCCAGGCGCCGGGCGATCTCGCGATATTTCTCCGGTTCCAGAAAGCTGAAGGCCGCATCTTCCAGTTGCCACTTCAGATGCCAGATGCCCAGACGATTAGCCAGTGGTGCATAGATATGCATCGCCTCATAGGCAACCTGGATTTGCATGTCCCGAGGCATTTTGGCGGCGCGCCGCAGATCCTGCAAGGAGTCGACCATTCGGATCACGATGATCCGAATATCGCCCTCGATAATCGACAGGAGGGCCTTGCGAATGGCCTCCAGGGTATCCCGATTCTGGGCCATTTCCGTGACGATATCGTTGGCCGGATTGGTGCGACTGGCTTGCCGGGAGTGCTCACTCAAGGTCTGGATGCTCTTGACGAGGGATGTTACCTCTGGCCCGAACTGTTTGGTCAATGTGGCTTCGGTTATACCTGTGTGGGGCAGGAGGATGTCGTGGAGCAATGCGGCGACGGCCGAATCTGGATCATCAATGCCTAATTCGCCCAAGGCAATGGCGACGTTGCGGCCGTGTTCGAAGTAAGTTTCGCCAGATGGCCGCCGCTTGTCGCCATGCGCCTCCATAGCAAATTGAATCGCCTTGCTTAGACGTGCGCGATCGACGTCACTGGATTGACTTCCCGGCAAACCCTTCAACAGGTCCGCCCGAGTTGATTCGACAGCTTGCACCATTAGCGTTTATTTGCCGCGCGGGCAGGTGAAGCTGCTCCGCGTTTCCAGATATGCAATTTGAGACGACTTACGGTTCATCGGAAACGCCACATTGTGGGTGATCCCGATGAGGGTATTTATTGGCTAACGCGATCGTTCATGGGTTGAACGATTATTCACTAGATGAAAGGGCAATACCCCGAAAGGTAAGGCACTATTTATCGGTTACTTCCCCGTTGTTCAGGCTTTCGGTGATTTGCCCGGCCTGCTCTTTGCCTTCATCCAGGACGATGCGTACTTGTTCCTGTACTTGTTCCGTTAGGCTTTGCGCGCGATTTCGCGTGTCGGCAATCAGGTCGCCCGCTCTATCGCGATATTCGCGTGTGACGGAGTCGGCAGAGTGGCGCAGATCGGCGCCGACGTCGGCCAACTTCTGACGGGTATCAGGACCTGACTGAGGGGCAAGAATCAAGGCGGTAGCGGCCCCTACCAGCGCCCCGATGACAAAACCGGCGAGGAAAGCCCCCAGATCATTGCTGTTGTCGTTCATCTCATTTCTCCTAAATCGATCGTCGTGTGCGACCTACTTGCTCAAATTTCGTTTGGGATCACCGAATAGCGTCGCGACCCCACGGCGAAATCCCGCAACATAGCTACTGGCCTTGGTCACAGGCCCGACGACATTTTCGCTCATGAATACGGTCGTACCCCGAACGGTGCTCAATGTGTCGTTCGTCTTTAATAAAATGGGCTTCAGTTCGAACTCGATCATGTTAATCAGCCTGATGATGCTGATGAGCAACAATATCAGCACGATCCCCGATAAACATGACATCAGTCCGAGGGCGATGATGAAAATATCGCGGATGATTAGGATCGTATCCGCATAGTTGATTGCCAGATACACCAGCAGGGCGATAAATAACACCGAGACGACCAGCGTCACGATAATGCCGCCGATGATATAACCGCGTGGAATTAGCGGTTCGTTATGAGACGCCGAATTCGGCGTATTGGGCGGGACCTGGTAATAAGCCTCGTTCATCACATTAACCCCAACTCCCTAGTATATCAAGATTGTGCGTGGGTCTCAATTGCCCTCCGGCTCCTGTCCCATCAGCCACCACGTGGCAAACAATGCGATCCACGCTCCAAGACTGGCGCTGATGAGATGGATCTTCCCAAGCTTTAATAACTCAAAGTTCAGAAAGTCACCGATGAACTGGCCGATGAAAAATCCCGTCCAGGCCACTAACAAATAGAGCGCGATTCGCCGGATCGAACCACCGAAGATAGCATGAAATACGCCGCCGTAGATACCGGCCAATAGAAAACCTAACACCAGTCCGGAGGCAGAACTGGGAATCTCCGTCATCATAGCGCAACCTCCTCGACGTGACGGGTTTCGGCCGGACTATGGGCTTGTTCATCGACGATAAGCCCGCCACCGAGACAGACTTCATCATGATAGAACACGGCCGCTTGTCCTGGGGTCACGCCAAATACCGGTTCTGTGAACCGCACGCGGACTTGATCCCTCTCTAGCGGTTGAACCGTTGCCTCGATTCCGGCGGCCTTATACCTGATTTTAACCTGGGCGGGAATCGGGTCAGTCGGAGCCTCGCCGCTGATCCAGTTTACTCCGGTCGCAGTCAGCTCGCGGATGCCCAACGCTTCACGCGGCCCTACGATGAGAGCGTTGCGTGCGGGATCTTTGCGCAAGACGAAGAGCGGCTCGGCCGCGGCAATTCCGAGGCCTTTCCGCTGCCCGATGGTGTAGAAGGCTAATCCCTCATGGTGTCCCAACTCGTGGCCGTTTTCATCCAGAACAGGCCCCGGGATTCGAACCTGGATGCTGTTCTCGCGCAGGAATCGTCGATAATCACCGTCTTTCAGGAAGCAGAGGTCCTGGCTTTCCCGTTTCGAGGCCACCGAAAGGCCGTAATGCTGCGCCAGTTCCCGCACCTCGGGTTTGGTGTATTCGCCGATGGGGAAGAAAACATGAGCCAGTTGATCCTGTCGCAACGTATGCAAGACATAGGATTGATCCTTGTTTGAATCGATGCCTTGCAGCAAGCGGTACTTCCCGTTGGTTTGGTCTACCCGGGCATAATGGCCCGTCACCAGGTAGTCAGCCTCCAGGGCCATCGCCTGCTCCAGTAAATAGGTGAAGCGTATCTGTCGATTGCACTCTACGCATGGATTTGGCGTGCGGCCGGCCTCATGCTCATCGATGAAGAATTGAACAATCACCTGCCGAAAGTGCCGGCGTACGTCAATGGCGTAGAACGGGATACCCAATCGGTCGGCCACGCGGCGGGCGTCGGCCATTTGATCCGGCGTGCAACAGCGATTGGTGGGGACATCGGTACCGCTTCCCGGTTCGCTCCACAGTCGCATCATCATGCCGATGACTTCATGGCCTTGATCGACCAGCAATGCCGCGGCGACGGAGCTGTCGACTCCACCGCTCATGGCCACGACAATTCGTCGCCGATCGTTATTGCCGGTCCCGATGGGTGGTATAGGGTTCATGATAATCAGGATAAAGCCGCCGCGAAACCGGACTCAACGGCCGAAAGCCTTTCGATAATTTTTGTCAGTTTTTCGATCACGTAATCGATCTCTTCTGAGGTGTTCTGCAGGCCAATGGTCAGCCTTAGGCCGCCGGTAGTCCACTCAGATCCCAACCCCAGCGATTGTAACACGGCCGACGGCTTTGGATCGCCGCTGCTGCAAGCGGATCCGCTGCTGGCGGCGATACCGGCCATGTCCAGATGCATTAACAGGTCGTTGCCACTGACATGACGGAAGGCGAAACTCGCGTTATGCGCCAGCCGTTCGACAGGGTGGCCGGTGATGATGCAATTATCAGGCATGGCTTTGGTTAGCCCGAACATGAGTCGGTCGCGCAGGGCGATAACATGAGCATGGCGTTGCTCAAGTTCGTCTGTGGCCAGGCGCAAAGCTTCGGCCGCGCCGACAATTAGGGGTACGTTGAGAGTCCCCGCCCGTAGCCCGCCTTCGTGGCCGCCCCCGGTCTGGGACGAAACCAGATCGACGCCGGACTGCCGCACAAGGATTCCGACTCCTTTTGGCCCATAAAATTTATGGGGCGCGATGGTCATCAGATCGACAGGCTCTTGCGCGAGATTCCATCGTCGCATGCTCACGAGTTGAACGGAATCGGTGTGATAGGTGATCCCATGCGAACGGGCTAACTCACCGATCTCTTGCCAGGGTTGAAGCGTGCCGATCTCGTTGTTGGCGGCCATCACACTGATGAGAACTGTGTCCGGTCGCAGTGCCGCTTCGACATCGCTTATCCGCACCCGACCGAACTCATCCACTGGCAGAATTGTCAGATCAAATCCGTAATAATTACGCAATTGTCGGGCTGTTTCCAGCACCGCGCTGTGTTCGATAGCGCTGGTGATCAGGTGGTTGCCCCGGCCATTGGCGCGAGCGGATAACGTCACACCACGCATGGCCAGGTTGTTGCTCTCTGACCCGCAGCCGGTGAAGATGATAGTCTCCGGCAATGTGCCCAGCAGATCGGCTATCGTTTCGCGAGCGTCTTCCACCGCGCGCGCGGCATTGAATCCCGTGTGGTGGTGTGACGAGGGATTGCCGAATGTTCCGTTCCAGTAGGGGGCCATGGCTTCCACGACGGCAGGGTGGACGGGGGTCGTGGCGCCATGATCCAGATAGATCGCGTTGTTTCGCATAATATCTTTTCGTGGATCAGGTCCGGGCGATTGGCAGCCGGACGGTGAACACTGACCCTTCACCAAGCGTGCTCTGCACGCTGATCTCTCCATTATAGTTCTTCAGACTCTCATTTACCATGTAGAGACCCAGTCCCGTACCGGCGAAGCCGCGATCGATGGATACCTGAGTGCGATAGAAGCGCTTAAACAGATAGGGAAGCGATTCAGGGGGAATGCCGATACCCTCATCACTGATATCGATCACGACGGCGTTGGTCTCGCTTTTGACGCTAACAAGTATATTACCTGATGGCGAGAATTTAATCGCATTATCCAGTAAGTTACTTAACGTCAGGACGATTACCTCCGCGCTACCTGACACTGACGGAAGGTCGGGGGCGATCCGTTGGCGGAAGAGCAAGCCCTTATGGACGGCGCGCTCAGCAAAAGAAGGGAGTACCTCCGCGATAATCGGATTCAACTCTACGGCTTCCGATCCTCGCCGAATCTCGCGCGCGTCCAATTTGGCTAAATCCAGCATCTGTCGAATCATACGTTGCAGGCGGTCACTTTCCCGCTCGATGACGCCCAGAAAACGTTCGGCCTTGTCCGGTTGAGTCGCCTTGCCTCCGCGCAGCAGTCGCGCGTACATGAGGATCGTTGCCAGAGGTGTTCGTAATTCGTGGATGATCACATGAAACAGATCATCCCGCATGCGCTCCACCTCACGGATCTGGGTCGCGTCGCTGAAGATGAGGATCGCCTCATCCGCATCACCCATATTGGCTCCGATGGCAGTGCCACTGACCACCACGGGGACCTCGCGGCCATCGACCCTTACAATGTCGGCCGCCAGCAACAGATCACTCGTCGAGTTGAACACCTGTGATACCAGTGAATCAAGATCGCCCCGTCGGGTTCGCAACGTCTCACTAAGCAAACTTCCAACCGAGTTTTCGCTGCCTTCGCCGAGCAGGACATTGAACGCGCTGTTGGCCCGGCTGATGATGCCGTCGCGATTGATTGTCACTGAGCCAATATCGATTTGCTCAAGTAGTGTCTCAATTCGTTGTGATTCGGCCAGAAGTTCCCGGTGCAGGTTGGCGTTTTCAATCGCCGCTGCCAATGGGCCGCCCATCGCTTGAATGAGTTGTAAATCATGTTCGGTGAATTCACCGGTCAGCCGGTTGATGGCTTGCAGCACACCGATAGTTCGGTCGTCCACGGTGAGGGGGATGCAGATCATCGACCTGGTTCGAAACCCCGAGCTGCGGTCGACCTCCGAAAAAAAGCGCTTATCCGAATAGGTATTGTTGATGGTGACCGGTTCCTTATGTTCGGCTACCCAACCGGCGATTCCTTGGCCACGACTAAGTCGCACAGGCGGTAAACGTTTGAACATCGGCCCCATGAGGTTCTCGACAAAGGTAATATCTCCCGTGACAGGTTCCACGAGGCCGATGGACAAGGCCTCGACGTTAAGCGTCTGCCGGATCGGCCCGGTCAATAGTTGGTATATTTCCTGCACATTCAATGTCGCGCTTAATGCCTGGTTGATATCCGAGATTACGGCGAACTCGACCGCATGTCGATCAGCCGACTCCCTCAGCGTGGCCCGATCCAGGAATACATGAAACAAGCTGCCGATCTGTTGCAGCATCGGAAGATCGCTGAGGGCGCTTTTGGGCGGATCGATGAAGACCAGGAGAGTAGGCGGATGGGGCGAGTAAGCTCGATCTCCCCCCGTGATGGGAATCACAAACAACTTGCGGCGAGTGTGTAACCATAATCGACTGGATATGACCTCGGATGCGGGCCTCTCCAGTTTGTCCAGAAACAAAGGCTGATCGCCAATCAGCAGATCTCCAAAACCGGCATCACTTGCGGGCCACCGCTCCTGGACGATCGATCCGTCGGGTTCTGAAATCCACAGATTGTAGATATGGCCGTCGCCATCGGCCAACGCCACCAGCGCGCGACTGCTCAGGTGTTTGGCCGCGTGAGATGAGAAACTAGCGCACACATAATGAAGATCGAAGACATCCCGCAGATCGTCAAGGACGCCCTGCCAAAGTGCGAACAGGCCACGGCTTAGCTGGGATTCGGCAACATCGATCATGGTTGAAGTTATAACGTTGCACCAACGCATTAGCAAGCCCATCGTGTGGCTTAGGCAGTCTGAGAACAGGATGGCGATTCTTGCGAGAAGGGGCCGGATTAAGTATAGTTTCAGGTGCCGCAACAACTCTTCAGCTATTTACCAAACCAAGGAGATCTTCAATGGACTACATTGAATCAGTACATGCGCGCGAGGTTCTCGATTCGCGCGGCAACCCGACTGTTGAAGTCGAAGTAACCCTGTACGAAGGTGTGACGGGTCGGGCGATGGTCCCCTCCGGCGCTTCTACCGGCGTTCATGAGGCCTGGGAGAAACACGACGGCGACAAGAAACGCTACAATGGCAAGGGTGTGCTCCAGGCGGTCGATGCTGTGAATGACGAGATCGCCGAGATGCTTCTCGGCTGGCAGGCCACTGACCAGGCGGGCATCGATCTGGCGATGATCGATCTGGACGGCACTGAGAACAAGCAACGCCTGGGGGCCAACGCGATATTGGGTGTCTCGCTGGCAGTTGCCCATGCCGCGGCCGCGAGCCAGGGTTTGCCTCTGTATCGTTATCTGGGCGGTGTCGGCGGTCGGACTCTGCCTGTGCCGATGATGAACATCATGAATGGCGGCAAGCACGCCGCCGGCGCGACAGACATGCAAGAGTTCATGGTCATGCCCGTTGGCGCACCTACATATTGTGAGGGACTGCGTTGGGGTGTGGAGATTTATCACAGCCTCAAGAAAGTTCTCAGCAAGAAGGGCTACGGGACAACCGTTGGCGATGAGGGCGGCTTTGCGCCGCGTGTTTCGGCCAATAGCGAGGCATTGGACCTGATTCTGGAAGCCATCAGAGAGGCGGGTTATGTGGCCGGAGAGCAGATCATGCTGGCCATGGATCCGGCCGCTTCTGAGTTCTATGAGGACGGCAAGTATCACCTGAAGGTTGAGGGCAAGACCCTGACCGGCCGTGAGATGGTTGACTTCTGGGAGTCTTGGGTTGATAAATATCCCATCATTTCCATTGAGGACGGGCTTCATGAGGACGACTGGGATAATTGGGCGCTTATGGTTGAGCGTCTGGGCGACCGCCTGCAGATCGTTGGCGATGACTTGCTCGTTACCAATGTAAAACGGATCGAGACGGCTCTGGTGCGCAAGGCGGCCAATAGCTTGCTTTGCAAGGTGAACCAGATCGGAACCCTGACCGAGGCCATTGAGTCCGTAAATTTGGTGCAGCGGAACGGTTGGACGGCCGTCGTCTCCCATCGCAGCGGTGAAACCGAGGATTCCACCATCGCCGACCTGGTTGTCGCCCTTAATGCGGGGCAAATCAAGACCGGCGCGCCCGCTCGCAGCGACCGGACGGCCAAGTACAATCAACTCCTGCGAATCGAAGAGGACCTGGGTGATGCTGCCATCTACCCCGGTATGAAGGCGTTTTCAAACTTGCGCCGCTAGTTTGTAAATTGTCTTTGCTTTCCTATAATGAATCCTGGAGCGTCCGAAAACCGACGCCGAGGAGAACAAAATATATGAACGAACTTACGGGGTTCACTCCCCTCTTGGATGATGATGACGATGACGACATGCCCGAAATCGAGCCGGTCGAGGTTCCGGATGAAGATGATGACGACAAGCCGGGGAAGAAGGGCGATCACCCCCGATCCATGGATGATCGCCTGCTAAAGAATCGTACGATTCTTATTTACGGTCCCATCGATATGAATCTGGCCATGGATGTGACCAGGCGATTATTGGTCATGGATGCCGAGTCTCATGACGAGATCCGTATCTTCATCAATTCTCCTGGCGGACATGTTGAGTCCGGCGATACCATCTTCGATATGATTCGATTCGTCCAGTCGCCAGTGAAGGTCATTGGAACGGGTTGGGTCGCCAGCGCGGGCGCGTTGATCTATGTTGCGGCTGATCTGGAAAATCGATACAGCTTGCCGAACACCCGCTTCCTGCTGCACCAACCGGCCGGTGGCGCCACGGGGCAGGCGTCCGATATCGCTATTGAGGCTCAGGAGATTCTCAAGATGCGCCGACGCCTCAATGAGATCTTTGCCCGCCAGACGGGTCAATCCATTGAGAAGGTGGAAGAAGACACCGACCGCAATTTCTGGATGTCGGCCGGGCAAGCCAAGGATTATGGATTAGTCGGCCGGATCATTGCTTCTGTCGACGAACTCTAGTCTGACGAGAGACTGCAGACTTGAAGGGGCGCGCGAGTGCCCCTTCTTGATCCCTCGATTGGCCAGGATGGCCGCCGGGGGAAACCTATGAAAACGCTGTTACTATTACGCCACGCCAAGTCGAGCTGGAGCGACGACAAGCTCTCAGATTATGATCGGCCACTGAACGATCGCGGTCGCTATGATGCTCCTCGCATGGGCAAGCTGCTCATCTCGTTCGATCTCGTGCCCGATCTTATCCTCAGCTCGGCCGCCAAACGGGCGGCCATGACGGCTGACAGTGTGGCCGAGTCGACTTCGTTCGAAGGTGAAATCCTTTACACCAGGGACCTTTATCTCGCCGACCCGGAGACTTATATCGATCTGGCCCGTCGAACGAGTGACCATATCACCACCCTGATGATGGTCGGCCATAATCCGGGCATTCAGGAACTGGTCGAACAACTCAGCGGTCGCGATGAAACGATGTCGACGGCCGCTCTGGCCTGCTTACGATTACCCATTGAGAGTTGGCGAGACATCGAATTGGATGATACATACGAACTTGTCGGTGTCTGGCGACCAAAAGAACTCTAACTGTTACCAGGATACCCCCTTATTCTTCTGCAACTTGCGCGGCTCGCGAACGACTATCGCGTTAGCTCTCCAGATGGACGTGGAGCTTGCTGATACTTTTGTTTTGTGCCACCCACTCCCCAACCAGACCGATACGCAGCTCGTAGAGCGCCTTTCCCTCTTCCATCACTTCGCGCATGATATCGCGCTCGACCAGCGCGTTGAGCGCATGGGTCACCTCGGTCGGGTCCAGCTCAATGCTGTATAACTGGAGGTGCTCGGCAAATACCTCCGGATGCAAAGGCTCATTCCGATCCATTAGATGAGCCGCGGCCGCCAGCACCGCCCTTTCGGCCAGGTTCGCCCGTTGCCAGATGTAGGCGAAATGCACCTCACCCAGCCGCAACATCTCATCCAGGGCCACGTTTACATCGGAGATGGTTACATAGCCCGTTTTCTGCTGGTTGGCTCGCTTGACCAGTGTGTAGCAGACAAGTTGGAGGAAGTAAGGATGGCCGGCTGTGACGCGCAATATTTTATCGATCGCCAGATCATCATAGATAATGTTCGGGGCGACCGGATCGCAAATGAGTCGCATTGCCGCTTCCTCGCTCAAGAAATCGATTTTGCGGTAGAGAGCGATATTGAACAGGACCGACCAGTAATCGGCGCTCATTTCCTCCAGACGGCGCGTTCCGACGAAGACGAACCCTAGCCCGAGACTATGCTGCATGAGGTGGCGCATGTAGGGGAAGAATGTCCGCGGCAGGATGCCGTCCGCGACCATGGACTCGAATGCCTCAAACTCATCGAAGACCAGTAACAGGATCGTATCCGTGGGCAATAATTGACGTACGGCCGGTAAAAACTCGCGTTGGAAAACACGCGCCGGATCCGCCCGCCACTCATCGAATTCGGGTACGTCGATGGTGATTCCTTTACCACTCAATGCGTCGGCGATATGCCAGGCGAACTCCTGTAATATTGCCGGCATGCCGGGCGACACGCCGAGCGATTGGCAATCGATGTAAACCGGCAATAGTTGCGGCGGTAAATAGTCTTCCAATCGCAGGAGGAGAGATGTTTTCCCGGTTCGCCGCTGTCCCACCAGCATGAACACGTTTCGCTGACTCTGCATGCCGGCATGCTCAGCGATGAAGTTGAACAGTTCCTCGCGGCCGAAGAACAGAGAACTGTCCTTGCGCAAGGGCGTCCCCGGCAGATAGGGGTTGGCGGTCGGGGTAAACTCGCGAACAGGCGGCAATAAATAAACCATGTCGCCAAATGCCGTGGTTTTGTCGTGACGGTTACGGTCGTCGTAAGTCAGAGACATCGCCACCCGAAAGCGTTCTTCCGCCTGCGGCTCGATGACGAACCGCACCTGCCGTGTCCGACCGGATGGCAGAAACGGGATGGTTTGCGCCTCTGTGCGGACCAGATAGGCGGGATTCTCATCCAGAACGGCGATGATATTTTCGGCCGCAGCGCGCCCGGTGTTACGAATTTCCATCGCCACATAGGTGCTGCCGTTGGGCGCCAATCGTTTGGTCTTTAGCGTGACTTCCAACTCGGCGCGGCCGCGGTGATCCTCGATCTCGGCTGTTAGCAATCCTGTCCATCGACGCGTGATGGCTCGCACTAATGTCCGCTCGATGCTGGAGGGATGTTCGCTCAGCTGCTCCTGCACCTGTCGCAAACGGACGGTCGCCTGATTGAGGTATACCAGCCGATCGTCCACCGCATCGACGCGTTCGCTGTCGCGCATATTGGTCAGCACCGGCAGGAGAGATTCCAGGATCGGCGACCACTCTTTACGCTCCTCAAGCACAGTCAGGACGTGGGCGAATTGCGGTCGCAACAAGCTTAGCTCCGTGATGGAAGGAGCTTCGAGCAAGGCCTGACCGGTCTTTAATATGAGGCGCCGATGGTATAGACCGTCCCAGTCCTTGCCGGAGTTGGCAACATCATCCAGTGCGCGTGTGATGATCGGTAGTCCCGCCTGTGGCCGGTTGCCCAACAGAAACAGCCCGTCGGCCAGATTGGCCACGTTCTGATCCCCGGCTTGTCGGGCGCGATTGGCCAGTTGCAGCAGAAAGTCTGGTGATCCGCTTTCCAAAGCATATCTTTGTTCGAGCTTTGATAGGGTGTTTTCCGGCTCCTGGGCCAATTGCTTGTAAAACCGGGCGGCCTGGGCTGCCGGCGTTTGTTCCTGTCGCATGAACAAGACCAGACCGGCCAGCACCAGAAACCCGAGTGATGCACCGGCGACCAGCAAGGACTCGTTCGTCGATGCGCCGGCGACGACTTCCGGGCCAAGCGGCGGCGTGATATACCCGCGGTAGAATCCGTCGCTGAAGCGAAAGCGATAATTGATCCGGTTCGTGCCTTCGAGAGGGATGACACCCGGCCAAAATAACTGTCCGTTTCCGGTGGGCAGTCGTTGTTCTGATTGAGGAACCCATGTCCCGCTGGCTTCATCATGCAGTTCCAACTGGACGGCGACCGCATCATTCTCTACATCATGGACTGAAACACCGATTGAGAACTGGCCTCGTTCCACTTCCACAGTCGGTTTTGTCAACAATGGCGGCCGGTTTTCTTCTTCCCGGAATAGGCGGACCAAACCATTTTGGGTCACAGCCAGCAAATCAGGTGATTGACGCGAGGTGCGCTTCAGCAGCGCTACATCGAATACGCTGCTGGTTAGCGATAGTTCAAGGATGCGGCGCGGGCTTCGCGTTTGCAGTTGCTCATAGAGGCGGATGTTGCCGTCACGCGAACCGATCAGGCCGGTATCTGGTCGCCCGTCCTGATTTAGATCAGCCCAGCCCAGAGCCTGGATATTGCCCAGTTCGCCGATCGACCAGGTTATGGTCGGCCGGTTATCAACCAGGTTCAACTGTTCCAGCGCTCCGTCTTCAGTTGCTATCATGAATGAGGCGATAATTTCCTGAAATGCTTCCGCTGCCCTTGCACTGGTGAGTCTGACCATATTCGGAGGTGCGACTAATGACACAGGCCAATCCCATTGGCTCAATTCAAGCCCTTGATAGTTGAGACCGTGCACGCGGCCATCTGCAGTGAAGGCGACTACCCTCACAGCCATTTCCGGCCCGCCCGGCAGGCTGATGTGATATAGAGCCTCGATGTCGCTATTCAGGGTGGCGAATGGCGACGAAGAGGTGCCGTCGTTGGATAGGTCCAGTTGGATAAGTTCACGTTCGCCCGCGGCGATGATCGAGTTTAACCCTGCGGGACCATTATCCAGCACGGCCAAATGCTGGACTCCACCGGTCAGATCGGCCGCGAGGAATTCCCAGCGTCTATTCCCGTCCAGATCATAGGCGCTAATCTGGCCTTCCTGGGTGCCGACGAGGATAGTAGACATCGCGGAGCCAAGACGATCATCTACCGCTAAGGATGTTACTTGCCCGGGGATGATTGTCTCCCATACGCGGTCGCCGGTTGCCTCACGAAGTTCCAGCCGGCTATTGGTTCTCGTTGTCTCACTGGAGAGTTCAGCCTCCGGTTGCTCCCGCCTGATGACAACGATTTGGGGCGGGGCAGTCAGGGAATGACGGATCGTATGGAGATAGACTATCTCTTTTCCGGGCGAATTTAGCCAAAGAATCGTGCTGTCCAAACCCAGGCCATGCAATCGGCCGTTGCGCGTGCCCACGACGATTTCCTCTTCGCCATCTTCATCCAGATCGGCTATCAGCATAGCTGTCGGCGCAGCGTTGAGCGTATATTCCCACTCCTTGATGTATTCGCTGTCTCCCACGCCCAGGCCGAATAGTTGCAATGTTGCAAACCGCGGCAGCAATAACTCGTAATGCCCGTCGCGGTTCACGTCTGTTAATTGCGTGAGATCGGGCAAATCGGTGTCATTGATCTTGGCCAATGTTTGGCCGTTATTGCCCAGGAGATAGATGTCTGCCACCTGGGTCGAATTGGGGAGAGGCTCCAATATCACGCCCAAAGGAGCTCGTCCTTCCATCGCTCCACCATTTGCCGGCAGGAGGGCCAATATCGCGCGATTGCCGTCCTTGGCCATATTATTTGTCCACAGCCGGCGGCCCTCGTGTGAAAAGGCGATGACGCTACCGGCGGCCGTGCCGACGACGAGAGCCGGCCCATCGGGCAACTCGACAAATGTGGTGCTGACAATGGGTCGATTGACCGTGCGAAACCAGGTTGAAACACCTTCGGGCGAATAGAGTTCCAACTGGCCGAAATTGGTGCCGACGGCGATGTAACTGGTATCGGCGTCGAATGGTGCTTCGGTCAGCGTCGTAACGCGCCGTGAGATAGGTTGTCGCCAGGCAATGGTGTAATTATCCAGATAGATGATTTCACTGAACCGTCGGGGGGTGAAAAGACCCATGACGATTTCATCTGTTCCGTCACCATCGAAGTCGGCGACGATTATCTGGGGATTCACGTTGATATTGGGATCTTCCTGGCCCGCGAATTGCCAGATATTTTCACCGGCGGCGTTATAGGCCAGCAATTGGCCGGATGCCAGAAGCACCAGCAGATCGCCGTTCCCATCGGACTGGAAATCCAGGGCCTCGATGGCCACGGGACTGGTGTTGTCCGGGAGAGAGATTCGCCAGATTTGATCGCCGGCCGAATCCAGAACCATCAGGTAACCCGTGCCTGCCACGGCGATCTCCCTTTCGGGCGATTGGTTGTCGAGGATGTCGACAACCCCGATAGCGGCTACCGGATCGGAGTTGAAATGTGTCCACACCTGACTGCCGTCGGCGAGCAAAAGCGTGAGTTGCCCGTTTTCATCGAGGACGAGAAACTCATCGACTCCATCGCCGGTGACATCGGCCGTCACGATTGTGTCCAGTCGTCCAGACGCCGCGTATTGCCAAAAGCTTTGCAGGCGGCTCCGATCCTGGGCGTCTACGTCGGTGGCGGTCGGCAGGAATAATGACAGGCATAGAAGCAATAATGCGGGCCACCGGCGCAGCAGGAAACGACGATAGCTTGAATGCGTCACTTGATCGTGGAGAGTACCCTGGGTGGACACCAAGGCAGAAGGCGGCACTGGAATGATCCGGTTATTCTTCCGGCGCGCGGAGGGCATAACCCACTCCTCGTTCGCTGATGATCCAGTTGCCATACGGATCGATGGCTCTACGCAGGCGTTTGATCAAGGTCTTCAGCCGGTCTGGATCATCGACCAGCACATCGCCCCAAACAGTCAGTTCCAGATCCTCGCCACGGACGACCTGGCCGGCATGAAGACACATTCGCACCAGAATGCTGAACTGCGAGGTCGTCAGGCTTAGCTCGCGGCCGTTGCCCCAAACCTGGTGGCGCTGTTCGTCGATGACGAAAGGCCCGGCCTGCACCAGCCCAGGCACATCCTGCCGCCGCACGAAGCGACGCAAGATCTCGCTACTGTAATAATACTCCTCATCGACGCGTTGCAGCAGGCAATGTTGCTCCAGTTGCCGCAAGCTTTCGATAGGGCCATCGGCGATGGCCAGCACGTGCTGTTCCTCCGGCGTCAAATTCTGCCATAAATAGCTGAGATGTGATTCCGCCTCTATTTCTACGGAGTGGTCAAGAAGGGAGAAATCGCGCTCGGC
The DNA here is from genome assembly GCA_964466135.1 of uncultured Ardenticatenaceae bacterium. Lineage (GTDB taxonomy): Bacteria > Chloroflexota > Anaerolineae > Promineifilales > Promineifilaceae > Promineifilum. Next base: position 18,755 of record CAYXNH010000004.1, read on the forward strand.
GATGTTCAGGCTGTCGTCTGCCTTGATGTCCTCATTGATGACGGCCTGAATGGCATGATAACCGGCGATATGCAGGAAGAACGGATGCAAACCAGCCAACCCAATTAGGTAGTCCACCATTTCCGGCGAAAGCTTGACCGAAGTTTGCGTCAGTCGTTGGCGAAACAGCTCGCGCGCCTCCACTTCGCTGAACAGGCCGAGGGGCAGGGTGACGAAGATGTTGAAGAAGGGCGAACTAAGGACGGCCTCCTCGGCCGTGATGGCGAACAATGGCCGTTGGCTTGCCGTCAAAAAGGCCAGGCCATATTTGGTAGTTAGCCCGCGCAAACGAGCAAAGAAATAGGGCGATAGGCGGTTATTGGCAGCCAGTAGTTCGAATTCATCCAGCAACACCACAACCGCTGTCCCTCGTTGATGGACTTTCTGCAATGCACGATCCAGCGCACGATATGTGCCCGGTTCGTTGGTCATTTCAAGGTCCAGGCCGGCATGTTCGGCCGCCTCCAGCAGACCGCTCAGCAATAGTTCGTAGACCTCTTCGGGCGGCGACCCTGCCAATTCCTGGCAGTCGAGCATCACAAACAAATAGTCCGATTCACTCAACCGGAACGAGGCGCGCACTGCAGGATGGCACAGGTGCAGGAGAAGGGAACTTTTGCCGATGCGGCGCGGGCCGATGAGAGATACGCTTTGACCATTGCGCAAGAGGCCCAAAATCTGGTTGATTTCAGCCTCGCGACCGACGAAATCCTCGATATGCCGGATAGCTCCACGATGGAAAAAAGGATTTTCTGCGCCCATGTTCATCCTATTGTAATGCCGAATGATGTGAAAAGGTAGTTGAGGCATGCTCCATCCCTAGCCCACTATTATTAATCACTAACTTCCTTGTCTCACGTCCCCGGGGCACGTACAATCGAACAAATGACCGATGAATTAGGCAGCCTCCTTCGGCGCTTGGGTGTTACCAAAGGGGCGCGGCATATCCGCCCAGCCGCTGTTCCTGTGACCGGCGATCGATTTCCACGGGATGAGGCTCCTGGTTCGCCACCCCCGCTTGAGCATCTCGTGCCCGGTGGCCGTCTGATGGGATCGGACGAGGGTGCCTGTTTCGTCGTCGATCACGTCTACCCGCTACATTACCGTCATGGAGAGGATACACTGGCCGATCTGCTGGCCGTCCAACCGGCTGCGGCCGTGCCATATCGGCTTGATGAGCGGATCGCGGGCAATGATTTTCGTGATTATCTTTTTCTGGACACTGAGACGACGGGGTTGGCCGGCGCCGGCACTCTGGCTTTCATGGTTGGCGTTGCTTTCTTTGAGCCGCACACTGCGACCGTCGATGGCCAGACAGAAGAGAGTGATGTGCTCGTCGTCCGGCAATATTTCCTGCGTGACCAGGATGACGAGCCGGAAATGCTTGGTCAGCTGGATGACATCCTGGCCGGAAAGGCGGGGTTAATCACCTTTAACGGCAAATCCTTCGATGTCCCCCTGCTGGGCAACCGCTACCTGATGAATCGCCGGCGCGGTCGCTTGCCGGAAATGCCCCACATCGATCTGTTGGCTCCATCGCGCCGCCTGTACCGGGCGCGCCTAGGCTCCTGTGCCTTGGGCTCGCTGGAACAGAGCTTGCTTGGCTTGCAACGAACGCAGGACGACGTGCCGGGATGGATGATTCCCTCGCTTTACTTCGATTACCTGCGCTCCGGTGATGCGCGACGATTGACCGGAGTGTTCTATCACAACGAGATGGATATGCTATCGATGGTCACCCTGGCCTCGCGCATCTTTCGCCAACTGGCGGCTTCCCGCTGTGATGATCCCCTCGACCAGTTGAGCCTCGGCCGCTGGCAGGTCGGCCTGGGGCTGCACGATCAGGCTGAGGACACACTTCGCTCGGCACTGGATGGCGATCTGCCGCTGGAAGCCTATCATCAGGCGCTCCATGAGTTGGGGAAGCTTTACAAGCAGCGGGAGCGCCGTGAGGATGCTGTCATGGCCTGGCAGCAAATCGCGTCGACCAGTACCAATGATGTGGCTGCCCATCTTGAACTGGCCAAGTATTATGAGTGGCGTGAAGGCGATGTGGCTGCCGCCATACAGTGGACACGTCGGGCGATGGCTCTCGTCGAGCGTTGGCCGTTGACACCGCGCGCCCGTCTCGTCCATGTCGAGTTGCGCCATCGTTTGAAGCGTTTGGAGAAGAAGGCGGCCTGATCTCTCCCTGTGATAGAATACCTTCATGACTAATGAACTGATCGTCATCGGCGGTGGACTGGCCGGGACGGAAGCCGCCTGGCAGGCGGCCGAAGCGGGTGTCGACGTTCTTCTTTATGAGATGCGACCGCGCGTCCAGACCCCGGCGCACGAGACGCCATGGTTGGCGGAACTGGTTTGCAGCAATTCGCTTGGCTCGGATTTGCCGCATAAGGCTCCGGGACTGTTGAAGGCTGAGTTGCGCGGCCTAGGCTCACTCATCTTGACCTGCGCGGCCGAGACGGCCGTTCCCGCCGGTTCGTCGCTGGCTGTTGACCGTGAAGCCTTTGCCCGATTGGTGACCGAGCGCATCGACGGCCATCCGCGCATCACTCTGATCGAGGAGGAGATGAAGGCCATCCCTCAGGCGCCGGTCATTATCGCCAGCGGGCCGCTCACCTCATCGACGTTGGCCTCGGATATCGGTCGTCTGACCGGGGAGGATCATCTCTATTTTTATGATGCCGTCTCGCCCATCGTGCAGGCTGACACCATCGACATGTCCATTGCTTTCCGGCAGTCCCGCTATGATCGAGGGGAACAGGAAGAGGGCGACTATATCAACTGTCCCATGACCCGCGAGGAGTATGAGACCTTTGTGGACGCTCTCATGGCGGCCGAGACTATCACCTTGAAGCAATTTGAGCGTGAGGACCCTCATTTCTTCGAAGGTTGCATGCCCGTCGAAGTGTTGGCTGCACGCGGCCATGAGGCTCTGGCTTTCGGCCCCATGCGTCCCGTTGGCCTCATCGACTCGCGCAACGGCAGGCGGCCGTATGCGGTGGTCCAATTGCGGCAGGACAATCTCGTCGGCACCCTCTATAACATTGTCGGCTTCCAGACCAATCTGCGCTGGCCTGAACAGAAGCGCGTGCTCCGGCTCATCCCCGGCCTGGCCGGCGCTGAATTCGCTCGTTACGGGATGATGCATCGCAATACCTACATTAACTCCCCCGCGATGCTTCAGCCGACGATGCAATACCGCAATCGTGCCGATCTGTTTTTTGCCGGGCAGATCGTTGGGGTAGAGGGGTATGTCGGCAATGCGGGGACGGGTCTGTTGGCCGGGATCAACGCCGCTCGCCTCCTGCATCGTCGCCATCCGGTTATCATGCCGCCAACAACGATGCTGGGGGCGCTGAGCCACTATGTCACCCATGCGGCGGCGAAGGACTTCCAGCCTATGAAAGCCAACTTCGGGATTCTGCCGCCGTTGCCGCCTCGACCGGGTAAGGAAGACCGTGGACGTTATTATTCGGAGCGCGCCTTGACCGCATTGCGTCGCTTTGCGCGTGAGCATGGCCTGGGATACGATCAGCAAGCTGCCGTCGCCGCCCAATACACCTGAAGTTGACCATAATACCTGTTGCCGACCCGTCTGCGAGCGGGCATTATTGAGGAGAGTATGGAAATCCCAGTTGAGGCTACTGTCATGTCGGCTGTTGTCTACCCGGATCGAGCCAGGGTAACCAGCAACGGCCGTTGCGAAATGACGGAGGGTATGCACCAAATCATCATCGGAGAGTTGCCCTTGGCGATTGATCCGGAATCCGTCCGCGCCACCGGACGGGGCACGGCTCGGGTGCGTTTGCGCAGCGTGGATGTGCGTCGTCGCCACTACGTGCAAGCGCCATCGGAGGCGGTGGTCGCCCTGGAGAAGGAGATCGAGCGGGTCTCGGCCGAATTAGGGGCGCTTGACGATCGCGCGGCCGTTAAACAGGCATCGATTGATCACCTGGACGGCATGCGCAAGGCCACCGATAACTATGCTTGGGGGTTGGCGCGTGGCCGAACCACTGTTGAGAACCAGGCCGTGCTCATGAGTTTTTTCGAGGAGGAAGATGCCCGGCTACGCGCCGATCGACGGGAGTTGGGTGAAGAGCGACGTACTCGTCAGGATGAGTTAACCAAGCTCAAGGCCGAGCTGGATCAGCTTCATTCGGCGCGTCCGCGACAACGCTACGAGGTTCGGCTGGAAGTTGAAGGGCTCTCGTCGGGTGATTTTGAGGTTGAACTAAGCTACGTTGTCCATTCCGCAGGCTGGCGACCGTTGTACGACATGCGCCTGCATGAGTCAGGCGAACAGACTGTAGTCGCCGTCACCAGTCTGGCCGAGATCACCCAGAATACAGGCCAGGATTGGAAAGGCGTACAGCTATCGGTATCCACGGCCCGTCCGGTGCTCAATCAGCGTGTACCGGAGATCAAACCATGGTACATCAATGAGTACCAGCCGCCTCAGCCACGGATGGCCAGATCTCACCCGATGACCAAGAGCGCGCGACTGGATATGATGGACTCGGCCGCGGTCGACGAAACCTCGCCAATGCCGGCTATGATGGCTGCGGCCGCGCCTGTGCCGATGGAGGCCGAGATCGAGGTGGCTGCCACGCAAGAGAGCGGAACGGCCGTTACGTTCACCATTTCCGGCAGCGTCGATATTCCCGGCGACGGCACGCCCAAGAAATTGACTGTTGGACAGGCTGACTTGACTCCACAACTTGATTTTCTGGCTGTCCCGCGCCATACCGAGGCAGTCTATCGTCGCGCCACGCTGACGAATACCCTTGGCGCACCTCTGCTGCCTGGACCAGTTAATCTCTATGTCGGCGAAGAATATATCGGTCGGAATCATCTCGACTATATCCCTGCCGGTGGAGAGGCGAAACTCATCCTGGGCACGGAAGAACGGATCACTGTCGAACGGGAGCTGGTTCGCCGAGATGTGGACAAGCGTCTGTTGCGCGACCAGCGCCAGCTCGTTTACGGGTACGAGATCAAGCTTGAGAACTTGTTGTCGACGCCGGCCCGCATCATCGTCGAGGATCAATATCCCGTCTCGCGTCACGACCAGATCAAGGTTCGGCTTGATCTTACCTCCCCGGAGCCGATCGATCGTTCGGATCTGCATATATTGAAATGGCAATTGGAACTGACCCCGACCGAGAAGAAAAGTGTACGTTTTGAATATCAGGTCGAACATCCCCGCGCGATGAACGTCGCCGGGCTGGTTGATTAAGCGGATAACCGCCAACTGCAAAATTGGAGAAAAAGCCTACGACAGCAAAAGAGTATTTCACTTCCTCGCCTCAGGAACGGGCGTTCCTGGTTGGCACGGAATTACGCGATAGCCATCCATTGTTACCTGTGGAAGACAGCCTGGAGGAGTTGGCTCGACTGGCGGATACGGCCGGGATCGACGTTGTTGGGCAGGCCATCCAGCGGTTCAACAAGCCTAACAGCGCAACCTATATCGGCCCGGGCAAGGTCGAAGAGGTCAAAATTCTTGTTGAGGAGTTTGAAGCGGGCGTTGTCATCTTCGACGATGAGTTGTCGCCGCGCCACCAGCGGGAGCTGGAGGGGGCTTTCGGCGAGAATGTGAAAGTTCTCGATCGTACCGCGCTCATTCTCGACATCTTCGCTCAACACGCCCAGACGCGCGAGGGCAAGTTGCAGGTAGAATTGGCCCAGTTGGAGTACCGGCTCCCTCGTCTCACCCGAATGTGGACGCATCTTGCGCGACAGGCCGGTGGCCGTGCGGGCGGCGCGACAGGCGGCGTAGGCCTGCGCGGTCCTGGTGAGACCCAATTGGAGGTAGACCGCCGGGAAATCAACCGTCGTATCTCGCAAATCAAGGTGGAGCTTGAGAATGTCCGTGCCCATCGCGAGCGACATCGCTCGAAGCGCCAGCAGACGGAGTTGAAGGTCGTGGCGATTGTTGGCTATACCAACGCCGGCAAGTCCACACTCCTGAACACGCTGAGCGGGATCGACCCCGACTCTCCTTCGGCCGTGCTGGCTGCCGACCAACTTTTCGCCACACTCGACCCGACGACACGACGGATCGTCATGCCCGGCGGCCGCGAGGTCCTTTTCACCGACACGGTGGGCTTCATCCAGAAGCTACCGGCGCAGATCGTCGCCGCCTTTCGTGCCACGTTGGAAGAGATCGCCGATGCCGACATGTTGCTCCATGTGGTCGATATGACCCATCCCAACGCCCTGGAGCAGATCGAGGCTGTGGAAGATACACTGGCCGAATTGGAGGCCGATCATCTGCCGATGGTCGTCGCCCTGAATAAGGTCGATATGCTGTCCGACCCGGAGGCAATCCGGCAACAACTCGATCTGGTTGTTCCGTCAGTACTCGTTTCAGCCAAATCAGGCCGGGGAATCGACGAATTGCTCATCCTGATCGAGGCGACGATGGTTGGCTTGCTGGAACCGATCGAGATACATCTTCCCTATCAGCGGGGCGACCTTCTCTCTCTGCTCCACGAGCGCGGCCAGGTCGACCAGGAAAAACACACGGAATCTGGTATCCATGTCTTCGGCCGCGTCCCGGCTCGCATGGTTCCAATATTTGAACCTTACAGGACTACATGAACGATATTTCCGCCATTTCACGCCGGCCGAAGGTCCGTGCAGCATTGGAAGGCTTCCAGGATGGTCTGGATGCCGCAGTCGACCAGATCATTGCCATCCAGCAGATACCGTCACCCACCTTTGCCGAAGAGATGCGGGCCCGGTACACCGAAGGCCGGTTTCAGGCCATCGGTTTGAAGGATGTGACCCGCGATGAGGCAGGCAACGTCTATGGCCGACTGCCCGGACGAGACGCCGACCGGGAGCCGCTGGTCCTTACTGCCCATCTGGACACGGTTTTCGCAGCCGGAACTGATCTGACTGTTCGACGCGAGGGGCAGTTCGTTCACGGGCCGGGAATCGGCGACAATTCTACCGGAGTGGCTGGGCTTTTGCTGGTCGCGCAGGCGATCATCGACCATCGGTTGCCACATGCGGCCGATATCCATTTTGTCGCCAATGTTGGCGAGGAAGGCCTCGGCGACCTCTACGGCATGCGCGCCGTTGTCGAACGCTTCGGCAGCCGGGCGACCTATGTGGTGGTTGAGGGCGGTTTATTCGGCCGTCTGGTTCACCAGGCCGTCGGCTCGCGACGTTATCGAGTCGAAATTGCCGCGCCGGGCGGCCATTCCTGGGGTGGATTCGGCACGCCGAGCGCCATCCACGTCATGGGCCATCTCATCGCTGCCATAGACGGTTTGGCCGTGTCGGAGGCTCCGCGAACGACTTATAATGTCGGCATCGTCGAAGGCGGTATATCGATCAACTCCATCGCCAACTCAGCCCGACTGTGGCTCGATCTCCGGTCGGAAGGAGTTGATGAGTTGTCGCAGCTGGTCGATCAGGTGTGTGAGATCGTCGAGAGAATGAATCAAAAATTCATGGCCACCGGTGATGCCGTCCATATCGAGATGATTCAAGTTGGCGATCGCCCAGCGGGGAGCATCGAACGACAATCGCCGGTTGTGGCATACGCCGAAGCTTCCCTGGAGTTGGTTGCGGCCGATGAGGTCCGCTACCTGGCCAGCAGCACCGACGCCAATATCCCATTGAGTTTAGGTTATCAGGCGGTATGTCTGGGGCTGACCCATTCCGGAAACGCCCATCGACCCGATGAATTTATCGATGTAACGAATCTCCCGGCCGGGTTGGGACAATTGCTGCTGGTGACCCTGGCTGTGGCCGGGTGAATGTAGGAAGGCTCCCTGAAGCACCAATAAAGAGGGATTAAACACATGGAATTTGAACTAAATGACGAACAACGAGCGCTGCGCGACGTTGTCCATGATTTCGTAGCTGCCGAAGTGCGCTCGCGAGCGCGGCATACGGACGAAGCAAGTGAGTTTAACTGGACGGCCACTCGCAAGATGGGGCCGCTCGGTTTATTGGGGCTGGAAGTGCCCGAGAAGTATGGCGGCGCGGCGCTCGACGCCATTAGCGTGGCCATCGTTATCGAGGAGCTTGGCTGGGGTTGTGGTTCGACGGCTTTGGCTATCGCCGCCCACAACGGCCTCGGCCTCGGCCCTATCGTCGCCTATGGCAGTGAAGAGCAAAAACAGCGCTGGCTGCCTCATCTGACAAGCGGGCAGGGCAAGCTGGCCTGCCTCAGCCTGACCGAGCCTGGTGCGGGTTCCGACCTCAAGGGTGGCGTCCGCACACGGGCCGTCAAAGATGGGGACTCCTGGGTCGTAGATGGCGCGAAGATGTGGATGACCAATGCCTCGATTTCCGATCTGATGGTCGTGCTTTGCCGTACAGGTGACACCGGCAGCAACGCCTTGAGTCATATCCTCGTACCCACCGATACCCCCGGCGTCATCATCGGCCCGCCGGAGAAAAAGATGGGGCTGCATGGATCGCCGACTCACGCCGTCACCTTTGACCAGGTGCGTGTGCCCGCCGAAAACCTTCTCGGTGTCGAGGGACGTGGGCTGCAGCAGACGATGACGACACTTGACAGCGGCCGCGTCGGCATCGGCGCGCTGGCTCTTGGCCTGGCCCGAGCGGCCTACGAGGAAGCCATCAAGTACGCCCAGGCACGTGAAGCCTTCGGCCAGCCTATTGCCAATTTCCAGGCGATCCAATGGATGTTGGCCGACGCCGCTACCGAGATCGAGGCGGCCCGATTGATGGTCCATAAGGCAGCCTGGCTCAAAGGTCTGGGACGGCCGTACGGCCAAATGGCCTCGATGGCCAAGCTGTTTGCCACCGAGGTCAGCGAGCGAGTCTGCCGCAACGCCATCCAGATTCACGGCGGTTATGGCTACAGCTCCGAGTTCGAGGTCGAACGTATGTACCGTGACACTCGCCTGATGACCATCGGCGAGGGAACGAGCGAGATTCAGCGAATGGTTATCGCCCGGCATATTCTGGCTTAGAGGACGGATCCCTCTAGGGCATTGAACGAGGCCGTGGGAAAGGTGTGGCCCAATCTTCCCTGTTCAACTCCAGCAGCGTCGGCGGATTGGGGGAGAACAGGAAGGGATCGATCCGGCCGATGCCGGGATCGATAATGTAATAGTGACTGGCGGCGAAATTGGTCAATGGTTCAATCAGTCGTTGGGTCTGGTCGTCTATGTCGCAACACCATGGGCCTCCCAGGTACCAAATAGCCGCTCCCAGGACTTCGGGATAAGCGGCATAGAGCCATGACGCCCAGGCGATATCCTCCATCGCTTCTTCGGGTTCAGGCACGGCGCCGTATTCCCAACCCCATTCGGTGATCATGACCGTCGGCCGCGGGATGCCATGCCGGTCGACCGTGTCGAACAAGGCCTGAAGGCGGCCGACAAGGTACGGGTAGGGGATAAAATCGGCTTCGCCTTCCTCCGGGGATTCGTTGCACGGCGGCGCGATACACTTCACGGTTAGGCTGTATTCGTGCAACGCCACGGCGACCTGATCCTTGTGCCGGCCGGCATACCGCAGGAATTCGAGCATGGCCGGGTCTTCCCAGTCGTTGGGATTGACCAGGGTGGTCGTCGCTGTTGGCCAGTCGCCCACCTCCGGAATCCCCGTGGAAAAGGCTAACGCGGCATACTTGTAGCCCTCGGCCACGGCCAGCTTAGCTGTGGCCAGGGAGAAGCGCCCCAGTCGCTCGATCTGCAAGTTGCCGTCGAACCCGTAGCGTCCCGGCTCATTCAATGTCTCGACCCAGAAATATTCCTTGTCCAGTTCCTTGGGGAGCGCATCCCGATTAGCTTGCCAGCTCAACGCAGCCGCCTCTTCGGGAGACAGGCTCAGATCGTAATAGATGTCCTCAAAGCCCTTATCGGTCGAGCGATAGACGAGAACATGAGGCACGTAGCGTCCTTCGGCCTCGTTTTCCTTCATTATCTCCTGCACTTCCCAGATCACCCCGCCGTTGTCGACACTCTTCACGAAGACAGGCACACCAGCGTCGTTAAGCCTGCGGACATAATCACCCCAACCGTTGGCGTTACCGCTCGGCCCGCGATGAAAGCCGATCTTGACGAAGGCGATATCCTTGCCCTGTGCCTGAGCCGTTGCTCGGGCTGCCTCGAAATCTACCGGCTGGGCGGCGACGACGATCGTCGGCGCGGGCAGGGGAGGGCCTAATGTGGCGACTGCAACGGGCGTCTCTGAGGGCATCGGCATCGGGTCGTAGACACTGCCAAATGCTGCCGGGATGTAACCGGCCGGGGTGCCGGCGATCGCTGGGGGGCCCTCGTTATCGCCCGCGGTATCGGCCACGAGCAAGGCGACCGTCGGCAGCGGCTTGAAGGCAGTCGTCATAGTCGTGAGAGTCGTGCAGCCGGCGATGGCCGACATCAGGGCAACTGAAAGAAAAACGAGGATATTAGAAGGTCGCTCGTGGCGATTCAGCAAGGTGAAAAGGTCAGATAATTTCAATCTACTTCTCCTGAATTGCTCATGGGGCAGGTAGATTTTGGGCGGAGCGGTCTAAATTTACAATGTTTACTGCCATCGTCGATATCGGTCACGGGTCAAGCCTGACCCTTAAGAACTGCATTAACGGAATGTACTATACCGCAGTTTTTGTAATTTAGGGCATGGCCAATGTAAAAAAAGACCGAGCCGCCCTTCGCTCATTCCACGATAATTTGGCTATAATCGCCTTATGCCTATCGATGATGATATTGTAAAGGACGACAGGCTCGGCCGCATCATGCTGCTGACCACTGTGCGTTCCTATCGGCTGGAGGCGTTTCGGGCCGCGGCTGAACATCTCGGAATCGAGGTAGTCACTGGCGTCGATTTGCCCGACGAACTGGCGGGCCAGTGGCCCGATGCCTTGCCTCTGACGTTCGCTGATGTGGATGAGTCGACCCGCCGCATCGTCACCTTCGCCGCCGCCTATCCCTTGTCGGCGGTGATGGCCGTCGACGACAGTGGCAGCCTCATCGCCGCCGCCGCTTCCGCTGCATTGAAGCTACCCCATAACGATCCTGCGGCCGCGGAGGCTGCTCGTGATAAATGGGTGATGCGGGGCCGCTTGCGCGACGGCGAGGTAGCTGTGCCCTGGTTCCGCCTGTTCTCCACGGCCGACAATCCAGCCGAAGTTGCCGCGCTCGCTCCCTATCCCTGTGTTGTGAAGCCGGTTAATCTCAACGGCAGTCGCGGCGTCATCCGGGCCGATACCCCAGAGGAGCTTATGATCGCCATCGATCGGCTGGTGAAACTCATCAGTCGGGAGTCGGCCGAACCACGCCCCTACCTGGTGGAGAGCTTCCTGCCCGGTTTCGAGGTTGCCTTGGAGGGCATGCTCGATGACGGCGAACTGACTGTGCTGGCCTTGTTTGATAAGCCTGATCCATTGGACGGACCTTTCTTCGAGGAGACGATCTACGTCACGCCCTCGCGCTTGCCGCCCTCTACACAGGCTGCCATCGAGGCCACCACGGCCGCGGCCGCCTGCGCTCTGGGCCTGCGGGTCGGGCCTATTCACGCCGAGATGCGGGTCAACGATCAGGGCGTGTGGATTCTGGAGGTAGCCGGCCGCTCCATCGGCGGGCTGTGCTCGCAGGTCTTGCGCTTTGGCGTGAATGGCACACTGGAGGAGCTAATCGTTCGGCAGGCGGCGGGCCTGCCTCTGGACGATACGCACCAGCGAGATCGGGCGGCCGGGGTGATGATGATCCCTATTCCACAGGCGGGTCTTTTCCGGGGCGTGACAGGAGTTGATGAGGCACTGGCCTTGCCGCTCATCGACGACATCGAGATCACCGCTCGGCCCAACTACCCGATTGTGCCGCTGCCGGAAGGCGACAGCTATCTGGGATTCATCTTCGCTCGCGGCGATACACCGGGGGATGTCGAGGCGGCCCTGCGCGAAGCACACGGCCGCCTGTCGTTTGCTATCGATCCGCTATTGCCTGTCTTACCGATGGGCATAGCAGTCGAAAGGTTCAATTAAATGGATTGATCGGGCAGGGCGAATCGCTCCGCGGAGCGATTACCCTTCCAGCAACAACGCCTCCGGGTCTTCCATCAGCTCTTTCACTCGCACCAGGAACTGCACCGCCTCACGACCGTCAACGATCCGGTGGTCGTAGCTGAGAGCCACGTACATCATCGAGCGGATGACGACCTGGCCGTCGCGCACAACCGGCCGCTCCTGAATATTGTGCAGCCCCAGGATGCCCACCTGGGGCGGGTTGAGGATGGGCGTGCTAAGCATTGAGCCGAAGATCCCGCCGTTGGTGATCGTGAATGATCCGCCGCGCAGGTCCTCCAAAGAAAGTGTGCCCTCGCGGGATTTGACGGCGAAGTCCCGAACCTCTGTCTCGATGGTCGCGAATGATCGACGATCAGCATCGCGAATGACCGGCACGACTAGGCCATCTTCCGCGCCGACGGCGATGCCGATGTCGTAATAATGTTTCAACACCATCTCGTCGCCCTGAATCTCGGCGTTTAGCCGCGGAAAAGCCTTCAGCGCGCCGATGACTGCCTTCACGAAGAAGGACGTGAAGCCCAGCTTGACGTCGTGACGCTTGACGAACTCTTCCTGCCGCCGTTTTCTCAAATCCATCACCGGGCCCATGTCGATCTCGTTGAATGTCGTCAGCATGGCTGCGGTATGCTGGGCCTCCACCAGGCGAGCGGCGATGGTGCGGCGGCGACGCGACATGCGGACGCGCTCCTCGCGGCCGTCGTCTCCAGTGGACGAGAACAGGGACGGCGGTGGAGGTGGCGGTGGCGCAACGGTTCGTACGAACGAAGGCGTTTGCTCCTCTTTTGGCTCCACTCGTGCGGCGATATCCTGTTTGGTGACGCGGCCGCCGGTGCCACTGCCGGTTACCTGGCTCAGATCGACACCTTCGGCCTCGGCCATACGCCGGGCGACGGGTGTCGCCTTATCCTTCTCAAGTGCGCTTTTCCCATCTTCCACTGCAGGGGGGTGAGCTGTGGATGCATCAACATGCTGTGCGGCTGATGAAGCTCCATTGGCGTCGATCACCCCCAATACGTCGCCGATATGCACGTCGCTGCCCGCGGGTTGCAGGATCCTGGTCACGGCGCCGGCGGCCGTGGCCCCGACCTCAACATCGACCTTATCCGTCTCCAGTTCCACAACGACGTCGCCGATCTTCACGGTGTCGCCGACCTTCACGCGCCATTCGCCGACCGTCGCCTCGACGACCGATTCACCCAGTTCGGGCACAACAATTTCTGTAGTCATTCGTTCATCACCTCTTGGGGAAGCTCATACGCCCGATCCAGCAGAGTCGTTTGATGCATCATGTGCATGCTCATCGACCCTTCGGCCGGGCTGGCTCGACGCGGCCGAGAAACAAGAATTAGCGGCAATCGACCGTCAAGCAGTCGTTGCAGCCGCTGACTGATTGAGTCCCATCCTCCGGCGTTAGCCGGCTCTTCCTGCAGCCAGACAACCTCGGCCGCATTGGGGTAGCCGGCGATGATGGCTGCGATTTCGTCCGTGGGAAGCGGGTATAGCTGCTCCACGCGCACCAGAGCGATATCGGCGCGCTCCTTGCGCCGAGGGTCGCTGATCATATCGATATAGATTTTGCCGCTGCACAGGATGATTCGTCGGACCGCAGCGCTATTCTGCATAGCCTGCGCATCGTCAATTGCAGGCTGCCAGCTTCCCTCGGCCAGTTCGCGCAGGGATGAGTATACTCTCGGATTCCTGAGCAAGCTCTTGGGCGTCAGAACTACCAGCGGCAGCGGGTCGGTCTTCAGCAAGGCGGCCTGGCGGCGGAGCAGATGGAAATATTGCGCCGCCGTGGTGGCGTTAGCGATGCGGATATTCGTCTCGGCCGCTAGCTGGAGGAAACGCTCCGGCCGGCCTGTCGAATGATCCGGTCCCTGGCCTTCGTGGCCGTGGGGTAACAGCAACACCAGCGAGGAAGTCTGCTCCCATTTGGCGTTGCCGGAGACAACGAACTCATCGATGACGGCTTGAGCGGTGTTGGCGAAGTCGCCGTATTGCGCCTCCCAAATCACCAGTCGGTCGGGGCACTGAACCGTATAGCCATATTCGAAGCCGATGGTTGCGGCTTCCGACAGCGGGCTGTTGCGCACCTCGAAGGCGGCTTGGGCGTGGGGGATGTTTTGCAGAGGAACGTAGATCGATCCCGTGCTTTCATCGCGTAACAACGCGTGACGCTGACTGAAGGTGCCGCGCTCCACGTCTTCGCCAGTCAGGCGAATGGCCGTGCCGTCCACCAGGATGGTAGCCATCGCCAAAGCTTCGGCCGTAGCCCAGTCGACTGCGATAGCGTCGGGATCGGCCGAGGCTTCCCGACGTCGTTCCAGTGTGCGGGCCAGCTTCTTGTTGAGTTGAAAGCTATTGGGAAGCGCGAGTAGAGCCTCATTCAGTTCGACCAGAAGATCGGCCGGGACCGACGTTCGAGCGGTGCGGGCAGCACCGCCTGGAGGCGGTGGTAGTTGTGGCTCCAGAGTGGCCGCAGGCTCATCAGGCAGCTCTTGGAAAATCTCGTTGAAGACATCCAGTTGCTCTTGCAGCATTTGTTCGCCCCGCCCGGGTTCGAGAAGCCCGCGTCGCTCCAGGTCGGCCGCCCAAAGCTTGCGCACGGTGGGATGCTCATCGATCTTCGCGTACATTCGCGGTTGGGTGAATCGTGGCTCATCTCCCTCGTTATGGCCATAACGACGGTAGCCGACAAGATCGATGACGAAGTCGGTCTGGAACTTCTCGCGATAGGCGCAGGCCAGGCGCGCTACCTCGACGCAAGCCTCGGGATCATCGGCGTTGACATGGACGATAGGGATTTTGAATCCCTTGGCCAGGTCGCTGGCATAGAGCGTGCTACGACCCTCCCATTGGGAAGTGGTGAAGCCGACCTGGTTATTAGCGATGATATGGATCGCTCCGCCGATGCGATAGCCGCGTAGCCGTTGCAGGTTGAGCGTTTCGGCTACGATTCCTTGCCCCGGGAAAGAGGCGTCGCCGTGGATAAGGATGGGCAAGACCTCGTGAGCATCGAAGGCCGGCCGACCCGGTTTTTCCACCCGCGTCCCGGCCGCTCGAGCCATGCCCATGACTACCGGGTTGACATGCTCCAAATGGCTGGGATTAGGAGCCATCGTCACGACAAGATTCACCGGGCTGCCATCATTCATGGAGCGAATTGCTCCGGCGTGATACTTCACATCGCCTGTCCAGCCCAGGTATTCGCGCGCGCCGTGCTCCTCGCCGACCGTGTCGCGGAACTCCTGAAAGATCTCGGCGTACGGCTTGCTAAGGATGTGGGCCAGCACGTTGAGGCGGCCGCGATGAGCCATGCCTATCAGGATATTATAGATATCCGCCTGGGCCGATTCGCCGAGCATGATGTCGAGCATGGGGACCATCATGTCCAGTCCCTCAACGGAAAAGCGCGTCTTGCCGGGAAATATGCGATGGAGAAAATGTTCCAAGGCTTCGACCTTGGTCAGCTGACGCATTAGCACTGCCGGATCTAATGGGTCGTTGGGTGGACGGAAGCGACGGCTCTCGGCCGCTTCGCGTAGCCAGGCGCGCTCTTCCGGTAACCGCATATGATCATAGTCATAGCCAATCGTGGAGGAGTAGATTTGCCGGAGGCGGTCGATTGCCTCGTGCGCGTTCATCGCTCCATCGGCCGCGGGACCGCCGATGAGAGAGGCGGGAAGCGAGACAAGATCGGATTCGTTAATGCCGTGGGCAGATGGCTGGAGATCGGGATCGCCCGGCGGATTGGCCAATCCCAGCGGATCGATGTTGGCAGCGAGATGACCGTATTCGCGAATGGCCGTTGCCAGGTTGATTGCACCGGTCAGTTTCTCGGTTGCCGGTAAGAGAAGTTCAGGCGCGCCTGTTATCGATGTCGAGACGTGGCCGTCACCAGAGACAGGAACGTCTATGACATCCGGTGGCCGCCAATGCTCAAACGCCGCCCGGGTGGCGGCGTCTACACTATTGGGGTCTTTTTGAAATTTCTCGTAAAGCTCAAGGACATAGCCGGCGTTCGGCCCGTGAAACTCGTGCCATAGATCCATGAGAGGATGATAGCAAGTTTTCCAGAGGCGGCCACCACATTTCTCGGCTGCATCCTTGCCCATATAGTGTGGGTTCAGTTTGTGCTGATGCCTACCCAGAAATGGTGGGGGAGAACCGTGCGGGTCCTTTCGATTTTCACCGGGCCGACCCTTTTTTCATCCTCGGTAAACGAGGTGGTGTTGACGAGACACAAATCAGGGGTATCACCGTACTTTTGAAAGTAATAATCGACTGCTCGCTGAACTTTCTCATCGAAGGTGCGTCGAGCATCTGCATCGAGCCAAAGCATTCCTGTTTTCATGATGACTCTCTCCAAATTGTTTAATGGTTCAGATCGTTCGATAAAGAGTTATTCACCGATTGCCGGGATGATGTCGGCTTTATCTTCCTGAATGTCAATGTTGCCTTCATGGATCTGAAAACTGGCCAATCTTGGGGGTTTCACGACTATCCCTGGTCGATTGCTATAGGTCTGAGCCAGAAGCCGGGGGAGTGGCGATTCAACTAGTTCGCTCAGTTTCAAGTGCAAATCATAGTCACCGATATAGGCAGCCTGGAAATGGCGTACTTCCTCGCTTGTGACAGCCAAAAAATCGCCCGAGCCTTTGAGGAGCTGAGCATGGTCAAGTGATCTGCCGATGATCCTTTTTGTCGCGGCGATATCGGCGGTTTGTCCAATAATTCGAGTGGTAATTCCGGCGCGATAAGTTGAACCGAGGAAAGGGTGGTCAATCCGATCAATGGCCATCACCAGATGGATGCCTGCCTGATCGCCGTATTGTAGAAGACGCAGCAGATCACTCCTTGATTCGTGGTCGACACCTTCCAGATAGGCCAGGATGTTGTCGACCAGAACGATGACATGTGGCACCCGGACTCTATTCCGTCTGCGATAAGTCGCCTCTTCGGACAGAAAATGGATGATGGTCGCACAACTATCAGGGTCGAGAGAGGGATCAGTCAACATGTGGGGAAAATAGGCTAGGGGAAGCAATGGTGATCGATTTGCCGCGTTTTCGTTGTGGGTTGGATCCAAAATTTGAAGCTGACAACCAGCCTGACGATTGGTCAGGGCTAATCCGGCGGCAATCGTCCGAAGGAGAGTCGTCTTGCCCGATCCGGGACCTCCGGCAATGAGGACATGGCTGACATTGGGCATACCCGGGCAGGGGATAAACGGCAGCAGCATCGGTGTATTGTCTTCAGTCAAACCGATCGGTGCGGCGAGGGGAGGTAGATACGATGCTGTCGCCAGAAGTTTGAGTAGAGGAACAGGAGCATCATCAGGTTGGGGCAGACGCAATTGCCATCGGCCGTCATCCTGGATGAGGGCCATGTTGCTGACCCCCAATGCGGTCATTAGATCATCCTTCAGGTTGCGGGCAAGTTCCAGGCCTGCGGAGAGTCGGGTTTGCAGGTCAAAACTGACGACATGTGGCCGAATCGAGCCGCCGGTCACAGCGGCTTGAATTTGGTGATGAGTAAGTACCCGGTTAATTTGCTGCGATTGAACATTCAGTTGATGTCGCAAGCTAGCCACCGAGGATGATTCTTCTTCCATGTACAATTCCACATTCTTTGGCATAAGAACATATGTTCTTATAAATTGAGAGAAAAAAAGGCGATCCCATCGGATCGCCTTTTTGGGTGATCCTCAGATTAGTGAGTCTGTCGCAATACCATTAATACGCGTCCCTGAATCTGAACCTCAGCCGGATCGACGTAAATGGCATCCATCGTCGGATTAGCCGGTTGCAGCCGAATCCTCTTGCCTTCGTTGTAGAAGTGCTTGAGGGTAGTGGTATCGTTGCGCAGCCAGACGGCGACCATGTCCCCGTTGCGCGCCTCGTACTGGGGTTTAAGGATGACGATATCACCGTCGTTGACCATGGCGTCAATCATCGAATCCCCTCGGACTCGCAATGCGAATAATCCCTCGGGCTTTTCGGATAGCATCGAACGGCTTAGCTCGACTGCGTCTTCTTCATCGTAAGTAGGGAAGGTTGTCACCGGGAGACCGGCCACAATGTCGCCGGCCAACGGAATTCTCACGAGGCGGTCGATTGCATCCCGGATGGAAGCGGCAGCGATGCCGAGAGATAAGCTGTATTGCCTGGCCTTTTGAGTCAGACGCAGACCGCGGGAGACATCGGGATCTCGGTCGAGATAGCCTTTATCTTCCAGTTTACCGAGATTATAATTCACCACAGAGGTAGAATTGATTCCGACGGCCTTGCCGATCTCACGGATGGTGGGCGGACGGCCATTTTCATCCATGTAACCGCTCGTGAACTCCAGGATATTCTGCTGACGTTTGGATAATGGCTTTTCGCTCATGTATGATACTCCTTCTGTCCAAGCGGTGGATGCCGGTCAAAGGTCGGGAATCCGCTCATTTGTTCGGAGTATAACACGAACACATGTTCGCTGTCAATAGGTTACATAAAAATGAAATTTTCCGACTTTTCTTTTCCTTCAAGGCGGTCGGCAGTTGTGGCTCGCTACGGGATGGTGGCCACGAGCCAGCCGCTGGCGGCTCAAGCCGGACTGGATGTTCTGAAGGCAGGGGGTAATGCCATCGACGCAACCGTGGCTACCGTAGCCACCCTTTGCGTGGTGGAGCCATGTTCGACCGGTATCGGCGGCGATGCGTTCGCCCTCATCTGGTCCGCGAAGGATGGACGGCTGTATGGGCTGAACGCCAGTGGCCCGGCTCCGGCAGCGCTGACGTCTGATTCCTTGCGAGCACGGGGATATTCGTCGTTTCCAGTTCATGGTGGTTTGCCGGTGACCGTCCCGGGAAGCCTGCGCGGCTGGCAACTGGGGCTGGAGAAATTTGGTTCAATGGGGCTGGATACGCTTCTGGCGCGTCCGATCGATTACGCTCGGCAGGGCTATCCGGTCAGTCCAATCATTGCCTCAGCCTGGAGGAAATCGGAGGAACTACTTGGCCGCCTGCCGGATTCGCGACGCGTGTGGTTGCCCGGCGGCCGTGCGCCACATTCTACAGAGATGTTCAGGAACCCTGAGTTTGCCGCCACGCTGGAGGCCTTGGCTGATAAAGGATACGACGCATTCTACTTTGGCGACATCGCGGCCCAGATCGCTGCCGCTGTTAGAGCCGATGGGGGCGTGATGAGTGAGGATGATCTGGCAAGATATCGCGCCGAGTGGGTAGAGCCGATCTCCATCGACTATCATGACGGATTTACATTTCATGAGATTCCGCCCAATGGTCAAGGACTGGCGGCCCTGATAGCGCTCAATATCGTTCGAGGCTTTGATCTGGGTCATATACCGTACGGTTCGGCCGACTATTACCACATTCTGATCGAGGCCATGAAGCTGGGGTTTGCGGATGCCCACACTTATGTCGCCGATCCTCGACAGGCTTATGTGCCGGTGGATAGCCTGCTCGGTGGACGCTATACACGCGACCGACGAGGGCTGATTAATAGAGACGTTGCCCTTAAGCCTCGGCCAGGCAGACCCGATAGCCAAGGGGACACCGTCTATCTGACAGTGGCTGACGAGGCCGGCAACATGGTGAGTTGGATTCAAAGTCTCTATATGGGCTTCGGGAGCGGCATAACCGCCGGGAAAACGGGCGTCCAGTTGCAAAATCGGGGGGCGAACTTTTCGTTGGAGCCAGGACATCCCAATGAGGTGGCGCCGGGCAAGCGGCCGTACCACACGATTATCCCCGGATTCATCACCCATGACGGTCGGCCGTGGTCGAGTTTCGGCGTCATGGGTGGATTCATGCAACCTCAGGGACACCTACAGGTGGGGGTTAATCTGGTCGATTTCAGCATGGACCCGCAGGCGGCATTGGACGCGCCGCGATTTAACTGGTTGCAGGGATTGGAGGTTGCTCTGGAATCGGGGATTGATGAGCGTGTACGCGATAATTTGACGCGGAGGGGCCATGTGTTGCGACCATTGAATGAGCCGCTCCATTTCGGCGGTGGCCAAGTCATTCTACGCGATCCCGAATCAGGCGTATATATCGGCGGCAGTGAGCCACGAAATGACGGAACGGCCGTGGGGTGGTGATCCACATCATCGTGAGGTAACGTTTGCTACCCTCTCCGAGTCAACGGTTCATTTTGTCTGCTGCAAGATTATCGGCCCTTGGTTGACGAGAGGAAGCCACAGCGATCCGTCCTGAACAACGAATACCTTACCTGATAGCACATCCGTGAATTGGGTGCCTTCCATGATCCCGCCATGAGAAACAGGTATAGAGCCGGCCGGTCGAGGTGTTTCCCCTCGATGGGCCATAACAATTATCCGATCGTCCTGGCTTTCCCGCTGGTAAGCCACGGTCTCCGATTCCAGCAGGAGTATCTGGAATCCGCCACGCCGCAAAGCCGTGGAATGTTGTCGAAGGCGAATCATATCTTTATAAAATTCGTGTAGTCCTTTATTCCAGCGGCTTTCATCCCAGATCATGCAACCTCGCGACGCTAATTCCGGGGAATCGGTCATGCCGATCTCGTCGCCGTAATAGAGACCAGGCACGCCGGGAAATGTCAACAGTACGGCCGTCGCCAGTCGATGCAAGGCGTCATTCCCCTTCAGTACCGATCGGATGCGCGACGTATCGTGGCTGTCAAGGAGGTTGAATTGCTGCATGGCGACGACCCAGGGAACGACCGCCAACCGACTAAGCCAAGTCTCAACCATTGCTGCTGTTGGCCAATGGGGGGCCGTCAACGGCTCAGAGAAGCCATGCGCACTTTGCGCATAGCCATTAAACCAATACCATAGCGGGTGAATGAAGCCGCCATAATTCATCACGCCGTCCCATTGATCGCCCTGGAGTTGGGCGG
>CAYXNH010000005.1:0-38901 GCA_964466135.1 uncultured Ardenticatenaceae bacterium
GCATCGTCGACATGTCGATCCAGCTGTCGATGTAGGTCTCCTGCAGCTTCTCGCGCGGCAGGAAGGTGCTGACGTCTACCAGCTTGCCGGCGGAAGCAAAGCGCTGGGCCATGGCAGGCTGGGAGATGTTGGCAACATCGGGCGGGGAACCCGCGTCGACGGAGACGTTGATCTGGGTCTCGAATTCCTTCGAGCCTTCGTAGACAACATCGATACCGGTGGCTTCCTCAAACGGGGCCAGGGCGAGTTCCATCTTGGTGGCTTCCTCGTCAACCATGACACCCCACAGGCTCACTTTCGTGCCTTTGAACTCGCCGGCTTTGGCGCGCTCCAGGAAGGAACCCTCGGCTACAGGGGCCTCGGTCGGGGCTGGGGCTTCGGTCGGGGCCGGAGCTTCGGTCGGGGCCGCCACTTCAGTGGCGACGGCGGCAACGGTGGGAGCAACTTGCTCAACCACGGCCTGAACAGTGGGGGCGACCTGCTCCACGGTGGGCGCGGCTCCGCCACAGGCGACCAGGAAGGCCGTCAAGGCTACCATCAAAACTACTAATACCAAACGTTTCATTCTTTCCTCCGTAAAGGGACTGATATTGGGTTTATACCCGAACTAAAACCGATCTCAAACAGGTAATGGGGGGTGGATTGCTTCGTTGTTCTTCTCATTTACCTCCTGCTAATCTCTCTGATGTCGGGGCAGGCGCCAGATATACCGCGCCCATAACCCCGGCATTGTAATCAGACGGCATGATGACGACCTTTTCATCGGGCATCATCGCGGCCGTCAAAGGCGAATCGTGGCGCATGGCCTCCATCGCCGCTCGCAAGGGACGTTCAAAGGCTGCGCCGGCGCGAGTCACCCCGCCGCCAAGGACCACCTTTTCAACGTCGTAAGCCATCAACAACAGATAGACGGCGCGGCTCAGATAACCGGCCGCGCGCTCGACAATCCGGCGGGCGGCGGGATGCCCCGCGGCCGCCAGTCGATACACCTCAACAGTGGACAAGAATCCCTCTTTTCGGTCGGGGATCAGTTCCGCAGCTCGGGCGGCGATGGCCGGACCGGCGGCGAGGGTCTCCAGACAACCATAGGCGCCGCAGACGCAGCGCGGGCCGGTGGGGTCAAAGGGGATGTGACCGATTTCGCCGGCCATGCCGTGGGCGCCGCGATAAAGATGGCCGTCCAGAACCAGGCCGGCGGCGATGCCCGTGCCGATGCTCAGATAAGCCAGGCTGCTCAACGGCTCTCTCTCGCAGGCCCAGTGATACGCGCCCCAGGCGGCCGCGCGCACGTCGTTCTCCAGCGCGACCGGTACGTCAAGAGCTTCCTGCAGGGCCTGGCGCAGCGGATAAGGCTCGCGCAGATTCAGGTTGACGGCCAGACGCACCGTGCCGCTCAACGGATCAACCTGTCCCGGCACGCCCACGCCCACGGCCGAAACGCCGGCCGCGAAAATATTCGCGTCTCGTCCGGCATCGCGCAGAACGTCTTCGACCACGGCAACCGTGCCGGCGACGAGACGGGCGGGAGAGGCGACATCGGTCGGCCGAACCGCCCGGCCCAACGAGCGACCGTGTGCGTCGACCACCAGAGCGGCCGTTTTGGTTCCACCGATATCGAGACCGATGCGCAATGTCATGCGATTCCCAGCTCCCGATTTAACAACAGGGCCGAACAGCCCAGCATGACGATGTCGGCGGCTTTATGCACGCCAAGTGAAGAAAAACGCACGTTTGTCGCCTGGGCCATGGCCGGCAGAACGCGCTGGTGCATCTCGGCCACCATGGCGTCGAGAAAAACGCCGTCCAAATCGACCGGACGCCCGGCCAGGACCATATTGCGGATGTTGAATGCCCCCACGAGGCTGGCGGCGGCCGCGCCCAAATAGCGCCCGGCGTCGACGGCGATATCGACGGCGGCGGGATCATGGGCCAATACAGCTTCGTGAAAATGGAGCCAGGTGGGCGCTCCGGAACCGGACAGAGGCGATTCAGGGCAGTCGACGGCCGCCGCCCGGGCCAGAATGGCGCGGATGCTGCTGGTCGTTTCCAGACAGCCCCGGTTGCCACAGGTGCAAAGATCGCCGCCGGGGTTGACGACCACGTGGCCGATCTCGCCCGCGCCGAAGCCGTCGCCATAGAAGGGGCGACCGCCTAATATGATTCCCGCGCCGATACCGCGCCCGATGCGGATGACGATGAGATTATCACTATCGAGAGCGTCGCCGTGGGTAAATTCGGCCAGCGCGGCCATATGGCTGTCGTTGGCCACGTGGACCGGGATGCCGAACCGATCTTCCAGCAAGTCACGCAAGGGCAGATTGACCCAGCCCGGATTGACGGCGCGCAGAACGATGCCGTTGTCGGGATCGACCAGTCCGGGGGTGGCCACGGCGAGACCCAGCAGGGGAGAGTCGGTCTGAGCCAGGATATCCTCGGCCAGACGAAAGACGATCCGAAGCGCCTCATCGCCGCGCGCGCCATGGGTCGGCAAGCCGGCGCGCGCTTCGATCTCGCCATTCAGGTTCAACGCCAGAGCGCGGAATTCATCACCGCTGAGGTCCAGTGCCAGCAAGTGACGAGCGTCGCTATTGACAGACAGGAGTGTGGGGCGTTTGCCGCCGGCCGAAGGACCCTGGCCCGTTTCAACAACCAGCTCGCTTTCGAGCAGGTCGCTGACAATAGTAGAGACGGTAGGGCGGGTGAGACCGGTGTGTCGGGCAATGTCGGCCCGGCTGACACGGCCGCTGTTGAAGATCGTACGCAAGACGAGGCGGCTGTTATGGTCTCTGGTGTGGCGGCGGGTTGCCTTTTCCATAAGGGTCGCGAATCGACTAAGTAAGTTAACTTAACTTACAAAGTATATGATAACGCCTCACCCTCATGTTTGTCAACAGGCAATTTTCGGGCTTGATCATTTTTCTTGTCGCGTATTTCGAGTTATGGTAAGATGTTGCCAGCAGAAGAGGGGATGTCGCCTAAGAGCGGAATCCGAACAGACGGCTCAGGTCGGTTGAAGTGCGCGGATTGCCGAGCGCGCCGGGTAGTCGGGTGAACGGGTTCGAAAAATCCATTCCGCGAGGATATAAGCAGGTAGGTGACAAACTATGGACATCATCAATCGACGGCCCGGCTTGACAGCACTGATAGCATTTATCGCCGGGCTAATCATCGGTCTTGTGGTACTTGGCTGGGGTCTGTTTCCCGTTGAGTATACCGGGGCCGATCCTTCCGGCCTCTTTCCCGAGTATCAGGCTCAACTGGTCCGCAACGCGGCCGAACTCTACGCCTTCGATAATAATCAGGAAAGACTGCGCAATACAATAGGCAATTGGGGGGGCGATGCGGTCGCCTGCGAGCTGGCTAAAACCTCCCTCGATCCGGCCGATCAGGAACGACTGGTGGCGGCGGCCACCATCGTAAACGGCACCGGATGCGGCAGTCTGGTTGGGGCGGGCGTATCGGCGGGTACGTCAGTCGCGCCCGGAGCAACGGCCGCCGTTCCCGGCACCATCTCCGGCACAACGACGAGCGAGGGCGGCTCAAATATGCTGCCTTTACTGTTACTCGGCCTGCTGTTGCTGTTGCTGTTGCTGGCCATCTTCTACGTCTGGAATCGCCGGCGAGAGATCATGGAAGGCGCGGCCGACGAAGGTGGCGTGACCTATAGTGACGCGGAACCGATTGCGAGCCGCAAGTCTGGTCCGTCGCCACGGCGTCCAGGCTTGGCCGAAGCCGGCATGGCCACGGCCGAGACCTTCGCCGAACCGACGGCTATCCCCATCGCCCGATTCCGCACGGCCTATACCCGCGGTCATGACACTTACGATGATGCCTTCAGCATCGAAAATGCGGCCGGCAATTTCCTGGGTGAATGCGGCGTGGGCACCTCCGAAACGCTGGGCGCGACCACGCCCAAAAACGTGACTGCTTTCGAGGTCTGGCTCTTCGACAAGAACGACATTCGCACCATCACCAAGGTGATCATGAGCGACCACGCCTTCTTCGACGATGCCTTGAAGGCCAAGCTGGCCCCCAAGGGCGAGCCAGTGCTGGCGCGCAAGAATGAGACCATCGTGTTGGAGACGGCTTCGCTGATCATCAACGCCGAGATCACGGAGTTGGAATACGGCAACAACGCCGATATGCCCGATGCGAGCTACTTTGACCGCTTCACTATCGAGTTGTCGGCCTGGGCCAAGGAGGGCGACTACGTCGCCACCCAGTCGGCCGCCGACGAGGATGATTTGCTCAACTACTAGATTGGGATTGGATTCCAGAAATTAAAAGTCCGGCAGCGTGCTCGTTGCCGGACTTTTTTGTTGGCTCAGGTGGCCTCAGGCCCGGATATAGGGATCGTATAATCGCTGCCAATCGTCAAGAGCATAACGGTCGGTCATGCCCGCGATATAGTCGGCCACCACTCGTTCCACGGGTCGGTTAGACAGTCTGGCCTGGGTCTCGTTGGGCAACATATGCGGTTCCTTGACGTAGGCTTCGAACAGGTCGGCGATGAAGCGCTCGGCCTTGGTTTGCATGCGCACCAGCCGGTAATGGCGATACATGCGCTCAAACAGAAATCGTTTCAGCGCGCGGACCTTTTGGCCGAACTCGGGCGAGTAGCCAACGACGTTGGTTGAGTGACGCTGCAACTTCTCCGGTGAATCGATATGATTCGACGTCAGGGTTTCATCCGTCCGGATCATGACATCGGTAACCGACCGGCCGATCAGCTCGCGGATGATCTCATGCCGGTGCATTGAGGTGAAGGTCATGCCCGGCTTCCAACCGGCGAAATCGCACAGTTCGCGCCAGATAGCCAGTTCCTCCAGTTCCTCCAGGGTGAACAGTCTGGCCCGCAAGCCATCATCGAGGTCGTGAGCATCATAGGCGATCTCGTCAGCCAGGTTGGCGATCTGCGCCTCCAGCGAGGCCCGCTTGTCCGGCTCGTATTCGGCCGCCTCGCTGACGTCGTAATCCGTCTCGTGTTTCAGCATCCCCTCTCGGGTCTCATAGGTCAGATTGAGGCCGGGAAAATCAGGGTAGCGGTTCTCCAGTTCGGTAACGATCCGATAGCTCTGCGTGTTATGGTTGAAGCCGCCGTGATCAGCCATGAGTATATTGAGCATATGCTCGCCGGCATGGCCGAATGGCGCGTGCCCCAGGTCATGGGCCAGGCAGATGGCCTCCGTGAGGTCTTCGTTGCCCCCAAGGCCGCGGGCCAGCGCCCGGCCCAGCTGCGACACCTCCAGAGTATGGGTCAACCGAGTGCGGTAATGATCGCCCTCGAAAAAGACAAACACCTGGGTCTTGTACATTAGCCGGCGGAACGGTGTGGTATGGATGATGCGATCCCGGTCGCGATTGAAGGCAGTGCGGGTGGCGGATTCCGGTTCGGGATAGGCGCGGCCGCGTGACTCGGCGCTGCGCAGGGCATATGGGGCGAGACTCATGGCCTCGAACTCCTCCAGTTGTGGCCGCTTTCGGATCATGTTGTATCACTCCTGGTGGATCAACAGATTCCGGATGCCACAAACCCGGCGGTTTCACCTTTGGTACTATTTGTGGAATCGGTAAAATCTGTGGATTCTTCTTCTATGGGTTGAGGGCAAACGGTGGCAATTCGGCGAATCGGACCTGCGGAGGTTGCCACCAAGCTAAGGCAAGTGTAACATAATCACAAATCAACCGCTATTGAAGAAGCGCGTGGGCATCGCAACAGGAAAATATGTCGTCTCAATCTTCGGGCTGTTTTTCCCGGCTGCCTCAATTAACGATGATCATCCTGGCCGCCATACTATTGGCGTTGGGAGGCTTGCTGGTCGTTAACGCGCAGTCACGGCCGAAGTTACCGCGTGGCTCCTCCGACGTGTTGGTCGAAGGTCGGCAAGTGCGGATAGCCATGGACCCTCAACAAGAGGTCTACCTGGTTCCTCTGGAGCAGGGCATTGGAGGGCAGCAATTATTGCAGCTATCCACAGGCACGCCGGCCATCCTGCCCACCGCACCACCGGCTGCGACGATTCAACCTCTTCCCACCGCGCCGCCGCCGACCGTCACACCGATCCCCCAAGCCTCATGCATCATGTTCACAGACTACACGGTGCAGTCGGGGGACACCCTCTTCAGCATATCCCGCAAATTTGTCACATCGATCACCCTGATGGCGCGACACGGTATTTCATCAATATCGCTGGTTCCCGGCAACGTCATTCGCATCCCGGTGGGCGATCCATCTTGCTGCAGCGGTGGCTGGCGGCCGTATGTGGTCGAGGAAGGCGACACGTGGTCGGGCATCGCCGCCTTTAGCGGCATCACCACCGACACCCTCATGCAAAGCAACGGTCGGTCTTCCGGCGCGATTCTCTACCTGGCATCGGTCATTTGCACGCCGTAGGCCGCACCCTGATTAGTTTTTATTTCGTCCGGCCGCGGCCAGTCCGTCTTTGTCGACGTGTCGGAAGGCAGAAGTTTTTTGGGGGTCCGATCAGAGAGATACCTGACCGGTGATAGCCAGATACCCGACGACGAATACGATGATGTTCAGCCATATGAGGAAGGAGAGGGCGATCCGTTGCGCTTCAGTGAAATCCCACGTACCACGGGGAGCGCGATAGGCAATCATCTGATCGCTATCGGCCGTTGCCGCTTCTCTCTGTTCGAATTCACTTGTGTTGTCGGTCATTTGCCTGTTCTCCAAAGAAACTACTTGACATAGCGTAACGCGACCCAGGCCAAATGTCAATGCCGGCGCAAGGTCACATCGCCCGCGACGATGGTGTGTACCACGCCGCCCTCGTCCCGCACCAGCAGTTGGCCCCACTCATCGACAGATTCCGCCATGCCATTCAGCGTCCCGGCCGAACCGACAGCCGTCACCTGAACCGTCTGACCAAGCGTCACCAGTCGCTCCGCCCAAGTAGTGGCGGGGGATTGACCACTCATGGCGGCCTGGTAATGGTGTTCCAGCCGGCCAAGCAAATCGACCAGCAAGGGCAACCGGAGAATTGGGCGACCCGCAGCAACCAACAGGCTGGTGGGCGGAGTCGAAGCATCCGGCAGAGCATCGTTGGGGATGTTGACGTTCAGGCCAATGCCGAGGATGGCGTTCTCCACGCGGCCGTCGGGAGCGAGAGCGACGTCGAGTAGCAGGCCGCACACCTTGCGCCATTGGACATCATGGTCAAGGCCGTCCTCATGCGCGATGACGACATCGTTAGGCCACTTGAGTTGGGTCGCCAAGCCGGTGACCGATTCAATCGATTCAGCCACGGCCAGACCGGCCAGCATTGTCAGCCAGGTCGCCTGCCGGGCGTGCCAACCGGGCCGAAGCATGACCGAGAACAGTAGCGAGGTGCCCGGAGGCGCTTCCCAACGTCGTTGCATGCGGCCGCGGCCGGATGATTGATAATCGGCCAGCAAGACCGTTCCCGAAGCGACGGCCGTATCGACGGCCATCTGTTTGAGGCGGTCGTTGGTGGAGTCGATGACAGGGGTATAAAGATAGGGGCGGCCGAACCATTCGGTCGTCAAGGCGCGGCTTACGTTATCCTCGCTCAGTTCGTCGGACATGGGTTGATCGACCATCGTGCTCAAATTGTAGCAAGGGACACAAACCAGTGGCAATGCCCGGTGCAACATCAGGACCAAGGCTTCTACCACGGGCTTGCCCGGCCGAACGCAAACTGCGACAATGACCGTCATGCGTGCCACCGATATTGTTCGCCGTCGCCGGGAGCGAGCGTCATGGGCCAACCGGCCCGGACGTCGTTTTAGGCGCATCGTGACGACGGCCACGTTGGCGCTGCTTTCGCTCCTGATCCTTCTCCCGCTCGCTGTGGCCACCGGTGGCGCGGCCGGTGCGTTTCTCCTGACGCGCGGCCTGCCCAACATCCACACACTCAAGGAGCTGGCATCCCGTTACCGGCCCACCCAGGCAACGACGCAGTTGTTCGCCCGAGGGGCGCCCGATGCCGGCGACATGCGCCATCCCGCCCTCATCGACGAAATCACCGACCCACGCACCGGTGGGGCCGGATGGGTGTCTATCGATACCTTGCCGGATCACGTCATCGCCGCCTATCTGGCAGCGGCAGATCCCCAATTCTTCACCGCCGAAACGCCTTCAGCCTCCTCGGTCTGGGCCGAATGGTTGCACACCGGCACGCTCCGTAATGGTCATTCGCCCATCATCCGCGATTTGATCACCGACCACTTGCGCGACGGCGTGGCCGCCCAGCCCGGAGACACCCGCCCGGCAATTCAGGATTGGCTGCTGGCCAGGCAACTGGAGGAAACCTCCTCCCGCCGGCATTTGCTGGAATGGGCCATCAACACTCGCTACTATGGCCACCTCGCCTATGGCATCGAGGCCGCGGCCAAGGTTTATTTCGGCAAGAGCGCGGCCGACCTCAACCTGGGTGAGGCGGCCATGCTGGCGGCACTGGCCCAAAAGCCCGCGGCGAACCCGTTCGACGACCCGGAGGTGGCGCGACAGGAGCGAGATGCCGTCCTGGCAACCATGACTGCGATGAGCGCCATCACTCCCCGGGACGAGGCGGCCGCCCGCGAGGAACCGACGGCGACGGCCGCGCCTCCGGGAAGTCAATCGGTCGCGCCTGAATTCGCCCGGTTGGCACGCCGCGAACTGGAGGCAATTCTCGGCCCCGCGCGTCTTTTAGCCGGGGGGTGGCAGGTAGAGACGACACTCGACATGGCGCTCCAGACCCAGGCCGATTGCCTCATGACCCACTCGACCGAAGGTCTGGGGCCGGAGGGAGCGCCACCTTGCCCAAGCGCGGATGCGCTGCCGGCCGATGCAAATGGGGCGATAACGGAAGCGGCCGTCATCGTCCTGAATCCGGTCACGGGCGAGATCGAGGCGATGACGGGCCACGCCGCCTACACCTCTTATTCCATCGGCACGCTGGTTCGGCCGTTTATCTACCTGACCGTATTGAGCCAGGGGTATACGGCGGCCAGCGCGATGATGGATGTGCCGTCCGTCTACCTGCAAGACGGCCGATCCTACTCGCCCGTCAACCCCGACGGCCTGTATCTTGGCCCGCTCAGGTTGCGGCAGGCGCTTGCGGCCGATCGAGCGGTGACCGCGGCCGAGGCCTTGGGCTGGGTCGGCGTTGGTTTGGTGCGCGAGACCGCCCGAGCGCTGGGGCTGCAGCCGGGTGGGCCGGATGATCTGTCCTTCGCCGAAACCGGATTTGAGGCGTCTCTGCTCGACATCGGCCGCGCCTTCGCAACCATCGGCAACGGCGGCGCGATGGCCGGCATGGCCGGTGATCCTGATCGCCCAACCACGATAGTCCGGATATTGGATGCGAACGGGCGCGAGGTTTACACGCACGAGACGGCCACAAGGAGAGCCTTGGCCGCCGAACTGGCCTATTTACTAACCGATATCCTGGCCGACCACGACACTCGCTGCGCTCTAATCACCTGTGCCGCCTCTCCCGAATTGTCCGACGGACGGGCAGTGGCGGTGAGCAGCGGGGAATCGGCTGTGGGCGATGCCTGGACGATCGGCTACACGCCGGACCGCCTCATCGGCGTGCTGATCAGCGGGGATGGGGCGACCTGGGACGCCGATGCCGCGCCGTTATGGCGGGCGTTAATGCAGCATGCCCTAGTGGGAACCGAACCAACCGGCTGGTCGCGGCCGCCGTCCTTGCGTCCAGTCGATGTCTGCGATTTGTCGGGGCTACTGCCGTCGCCGGAGGTGGGCTGCCCCACAGTGCGCGAGTGGTTCGTCCCCGGCACGGAACCGACCGCGTTTGATACCCTGACTCGCGAGGTAGCGGTCAATCGCGAGACGGGGCGGCTGGCGACGATCTACACCCCGCCTCACCTGGTCGAGCGGCGCGTCTACACCGTCATGCCGCCGGAAGCCACTCAATGGGCGGCCGCGGCCGGGATTGAATTGCCGCCCACCGAATATGACACCATCGGACCGATACCAACTCGGTCGGGAGCGGCCGAATTAAAGCTGGAGCCGTGGGTCGTCGTCAGCGGCCAATTGCCGGTGGTCGGCTCGGCCGGGGGTGACGACTTCGCCTATTACCGTTTGGCCGTCTTTCCCGACCTCATGCCGGAGAAGATGGAAAACCTCGTGGAGCGTGGCTCCGCACCCGTCGACGCGGCCGAGCTTGCCGTTTGGGACACGACCCTGGTCGACGACGGCCTTTACAGCCTGCTCCTGACCGTCATTCGGAATGACGGCACATTTGATGAGGTGGCCGTACCGGTGATCGTGGACAACGCCGGCGCCCTGACGTCCCCTTAGGCGGACGTAGCCCGGGATAAGGGCATCCGGCGCTTTCAACCAACCAGCCGATCGAACTAAACTTCCGCTTCCCAATAATCGGGGTCATAGGCCGGCATCTCGCAGCGCATCGGCCGGTCGTGGCGATCGCGCAGCGCGTAGCCCGCCTGCATCAGCGTGTGAATCTGCGAGGTGCCTTCGTAGATAACCGAACTCTTGGTGTTTCGCAGATGGCGCTCCACGTTGTATTCGTTGGAATAGCCGTACGCGCCGTGGATCTGCACGGCGTCATCGGCCGCGCGCCGGGCCGCCTCGGTGCAATACCACTTGGCCGCGCTCGTCTCCCGTGTATTGCGAATCCCCTGGTTCTTCAGCCAGCCCGCCTTCCACACCAGCAATTGGCCGATGTCGATGCCCTGCTGCATATGGGCCAGCATCTGCTGCACTAGCTGGTAATCCACAATGGGCCGACCAAACGTCTTGCGCTGTCGGCCATAGGCGATCGACTCCTCCAGGCAAGCCTTGATGATGCCCACCGCCCCCGCCGCCACGCCATAGCGCGCGTTATCCAGCGCGCTCATGGCGATCTTGAACCCCTCACCTTCTTCACCCAACCGGTGGGAGGCCGGCACGCGCACATCAGCCATATTGATCCAGCCCGTGTTACTGGCCCAGACGCCCATCTTGCCTTCGATGGAGCCAGTTGTCAGGCCCGGCCAGCCGCGCTCCAGGACAAAGGCGGTCATACCGCTGGCCCCCCGCTCCGGCGCAGTCTTGGCGAACACCAGAAAACGGTCGGCTACATCGGCCAGCGTGATCCACATCTTCTCGCCGTTCAGGATATAGTCGTCGCCGTCGCGCTTGGCCCGGCTGCCCATCGCCGCCACGTCCGATCCCGCGCCCGGCTCCGTCAGACCGAAGCAGGCGATATGCTCACCCGTCGCCAGAGGCGGCAAAAATTCCCGCTTCTGCTCGTCCGTCCCCCATTGGAAGATAGGTAGCGCGTGCAACCCCAGATGGACGGCGATCGTCTCGCGCACCGATGAGTCGGCGAACTCCAGCCCCTCCGATAAAATCCCCAGCGACAGATAATCCATCCCCGCGCCGCCATAGCGTACCGGCAGGCAGATGCCCAGAAAACCCAGCTCGGCCATCTTGGGCAATAGCTCGTGGGGGTAGGTGTGATTGCGGTCATGTTCCTTAATGACGGGCATGATTTCCTTGCGGGCGAAATCATATACCGTCCGCTCGATCATTTTGTGTTGGTCTGAAAACGAAAAATCCATATCAAATCCTTTTGTTGCTTCGTTGGGGCTTCCCCACCGCCGATGACTAATCCGCCACCAGCCGGCGCCATTCCGATTCGGCCGCCGGTGCGTCGATAATACGATTCACACCTAATGATAATACCTTGCCGTCATTTTCCAACTCTTTAAGCGGAACCAGTTCCTGATCGGCCCGGTTGAAGACAAAGACCAGTGTTTCCTCGGCCGGGAAGCTGGTGTATTTGGCATTTTCAAACACCAGCAAATCCCCGTCGCCGATGCTGAGCGTCCGCGATGGAGAGGCCGGCACAAATGATGCGCTCAACTCTTCCTTGTCATAAAACAGTTGCAGCGCGCTGCTGATTCCCCACGGGCCGCTGATCATGGGGCGTGGCCCTCTGCCCGGGATGTCAGACCCATCCAGCAAAACCAGAACGTGCGTCCCATCGACGATATCAGGCGCTTGCTCAAAGAGGGAGTTCCAGATCAGCTTCTGTTCAGCCCACGCCTCGCGCAGCTGCCGCGTCACCATGATGTGTCCGGTGATGCCCACAACCAACAGCGGCGCCAGCCCGGCCAGAGCAATAAACCTGGCGCGCGACGGCGTCCGCTCCAGTCGCAGGCTCATGATGAACAGAACCGCACAGATGACCAATGACGCACCGATACTCGGTATCTGATAGGCGCGAGAACCTGTGTACCCGGTCCCTGTACCGATAGCCAGAATGATCGGAATAAATCCCGCTGCCAGGAGCACCAGTCCCACCAATCCGGCCTTCAGCAAATCAAGCGTCTCGCCCATCCCCACGTCCTGACGGACCGCTACCGGGTCGAACCGGTGTGAGTTTCGGCTGATTCGGCGCGCCAGCAGGATGGCCAGCGCCACCAATCCGAAAAGAATACCAAACCCCAGCACCCTGGCGACGCGGCCGTCGACCGGCAAGAAGGGTTGCAGCTCCAGAATAGTGGTTGTCCAGCTCTCGCCCAGCAGGTACCGGGCGCCGAAGTACAGACGATAGAGCAAGAGCAGAGGCGATGTCGTCACATGGCTGACATCATGTCCGTAGGCATAACCTACCGATTGTTGCCAACTCCATCGCCATAGGCTGAAGCCGGCCGCCGCGATTGCCGGCGCTAACAAACCCAGTCGTTGGAGCCATGTGCGGTGCCGTCCGAACAGAAAAGCGAGACCCGACAAGGCGATGAGCGCGCCCACCATCACTTCAGTGAAGCCCAGATTGATGGCCACCGCGGCCATACCCGCCAGCCAGGCCCACCAGCGTCCGTCTCGCCAGAAACGTGCCATAGGCCAGGCGACCAGCAGCAAGAGAGCCGACCCGATGACGATATTGCCGCCCAGCCACGTGCGCGTCATATCGGCGGGAAATACGATGTACAGTGCCACCACGGCCCCGTTGTAGCTTGCCCAATCGGGCAACAGAATATCCAGCGTCGCCAGCAGCAACAGCGCGCTGATTAAATTCATGACGATTCCAAACGCATGGAAACCGCCCGCGCTCGTGCCGACCAGCCGATAGACAAAAGCCATCCAGCACGTGCTCAGTGGCCGCGCCCCAATGGCTAACTCAGGGCAAGCAGGCCCACCATTCCTGATATGGTCGACCAAATAGATCCATTCGTCGCCCATCACGCTCGGCGTCAGCGCCGTCCACCCCAACGTGACGGCCGCCAGGAGCACAAGAAACAGAATCGTGCCGGAATATTTCTTCAGGAATGGCTTTTCAGGGGGGGCTGCCCCCCGGCTCATGACGTGGACGCTCATGTTAATGATGCCTCCTTGATTCCAACACGTATTATCACCGGCCATCCGGCTAACAGCGATAGTCCTTCACGGCCGCGCACACGCGATCCTGATCCGTCTCACTCAAATCATTGAAAAACGGCAATCGCACCAGGCGGTCGCTGACATCTTCCGTCACCGGGCACTCGCCGGTGCGACCGCCGAATTTGCGCCCCATCTCCGACAGATGTAACGGCAAATAATGAAAGACCGACAGGATGCTGTGTGCCTTCAGATGATCGATCAGCCCCTGTCGATGTTCCAGCGACGGCAACAAGAGATAAAACATATGGGAAGGATGCTCACAATGGTCGGGCACGATGGGCATCCGTACCCCATTAGCGGCCGCCCAATCACCTAACGTCTCCTCATAGGTATGCCAGATGCGAATTCGCCGAGCCTGAATCTCCTCGCGCGCCTCCAGTTGTGCGAACAGATAGGCGGCCAGAATGTCGGAGGGCAGGTAGCTTGAACCCAAATCCACCCAGGTATATTTATCCACCTGCCCCCGGAAGAACCGGCTGCGGTTGGTGCCTTTCTCGCGAACCACTTCAGCCCGTTCGATGAACGACGGATCGTTGATGATCAGCGCGCCTCCCTCACCGCAAGTGAAATTCTTGGTTTCGTGGAAGCTCTGCGTCGCCAGCGCGCCAAACGTGCCCAGGTTTTGTCCCTTGTACTTGCCGAACAGGCCGTGGGCATTGTCCTCGACAACAGCAACGTTGTGACGGTCGGCGATCTCCATGATGGCATCCATCTCGCAACCGACTCCCGCGTAATGCACCGGCACGATTGCCCGCGTTTGGGGTGTGATCAGCCGCTCCAGTTGCGTCTCATCCAGATTGAGGGTGTCGGGCCGGATGTCGATGAATACAGGCCTTGCCCCGCGAAGCACAAAGGCATTAACGGTCGATACGAAGGTGAAATCGGGTATGATCACCTCATCACCCGGCTGAATTTCCAGCAGCAACGCCGCCATCTCCAGCGCATGGGTGCATGACGTCGTCAGCAATGCCTTGGGCACGCCCATCTGGGCTTCCAAAAGAGCGTGGCAGCGCCTGGTGAAGTTCCCATCGCCGGCGGAGTAGCCGCTCAGGATCGCCTGGGCGATATTGTATAACTCTTTGCCGACGATGCAGGGGCGGTTAAAAGGGATCTGGTACGTTGACATGTCGGCCTCTCGGGGTTACCAAATATAGTCGGCGGCTTCCGGTCCCATCATGAAGAGCAGATCCAGGATCGACACCTGCGGATCAAATGGGGGGTGCAGTTGCGGATAATCAGGGTATTGATACGCCATGTATTCCAGTGTAATCGCAGCCTGTGCCAGCTTCGCCTCGTCCAGATAGCCTCGGGCGGAAGGGCCGGAGATGTAGTGTGTGGCCCCCACTTGAGTGAGGATATCCAGCAGTCTGTCGGTCTTGGCGCCCTGGGCGTTGAGGGTCGATGATCGCATGAATCGGGTATCGATCCCCAGTTCACGGGCCAAGGCAATCGTCAAATCGATTGTGATATCCGCCAGAAATTCATCATGTCGCTGGTAGAAGTTTTCCAGCAATGGTGCATAGCGGCTGAACCATGGGGCCTCGCGGTAATTCTGCCGCAGGATTTGCCAATGGCTATTGCTCCACTCCTTAGCCCAATCGATTTTAATATCCTTGATCAGCAGATGATCGACACTCGCTCCCCCGGACAGCGCCGGAATCGTTATCCAACGGCTGCCGGAAGGGGTCTTGATGCGGTTTCGATTGCGCCAGCCATGCTTGTCATACTGGACATCATCATAGAACACGAACAGGTCCGCCTTTTGTATCTGATGAAAATACCCCCGCCATGGGATATAGGACGGCTGCAGGATCACAACTTTCAATGGAGGGGTACCCATTCAATCACCAGGGATTCGAAATCAGAACGTAACAAGCCCATGTACAGGGCCGACACTCGCATGTCATGAAGCCAAAACTCATCTCGCAAAATACCTTCAAGCATGAACCCCAGCTTGTTATAGGTCTGGATAGCCGGATGATTACGAATGTGGACGGTTAGCCAGATCTTGTGCAGGCCCAATTGGCTGAAACAGTGCCGGATGGCGAGATACATGCCCGTGATGCCCACACCCGCCGAACGAGCGGCCGAATCGCCGATATAGACCGATAGCCTGCCCATGAACAAATAATCATCGACCCGGTCGATAACCACATTGCCGACATGCTGGCCGCCGAGCAAAACAGCAAAGCCCTGAACGTCGTCGGCCTCCTCGGCATAGCGGAGCCACTTGATGGTTCGCTCCAGTGAAGGTGTATGGCGCAGTCCCAGATTGTCGCTTACCGTTGGATCGCACACCCAGCGATAAATCGCGTCGGCATATTCGGGTAACAACGGCCCGATCGTGACATCCTGACGCAGTCGAATCGGTGCCATACTACTCGCTTCCCAATTCCTGCTGAATCACATAAGTCGGGCGTTCCATGCTGCGGTTAAAGATGCGCGCCAGATATTCCCCAATGATGCCGATGGCGAAGAGCTGTGCCCCCGAGAAGACAGTGATCACGGAAGCCAGGAATGGAAAGCCCGGCACACTGCCCTGAAGGGCATAGCGGCCGATCACATAGACAAGCACGACCAATCCGAACAAGGTGAAGGTAAATCCCACCAGACTGGCCACGCGCAGCGGGGCGGTGCTGAACCCGGTGAGGATCAACAGCATCTGGTTGAACAACTTGATGAAGTTATAGTTTGATTTGCCGACCTTTCGCGGATGATGATCCACCGCGACAACGCCGAACTTCGTCGTACCCCAGGAGAGGAGCACATCGAGCAGCAAGTTAGGGCTTTGATAGGACGAGAAGGCGTTGCGCAACTCGGTGCGAAAACAGCGAAACGCGCTGATATCCTGGATGTTCCCGATGCCCATCGCGATGGCCATCGCCCGCTTGGTGAAACGCGAGGTGAAGTTACGCCACAGCGAATGCGGCAAATGTTTGGGCGTGCCATAGACCACGTCATAGCCTTCGCTCAACTTCTCAAGCAGAAAAGGTATTTCCTCCGGAGGATGTTGCAGATCATCGTCCATCGTCACGATGGTCTCGTGACGGGCGGCGCGAATGCCCGCCAGCAGCGCGTTGTGCTGGCCGTAATTGCGCATCAGGTTGATGCCCCGCACCTCCGGATGGCCGGCCGCCAGCTTCTCCACGCGCTCCCAACTCCGGTCCCGGCTGCCGTCATTGACCAAAACCACCTCGTAGCTCGATGTAATAGGTTCGAGTGTAGCCTTGAGGCGATCAATAAGTTCCTCCAATGTATCCTGGCTGTTATAGACTGGAACTACAACGCTAATTGCCCGGCCATTATCCCAATGCGAGGAGCTCATATGAACCTTCATCAACGAAAATGTCCCGGCGCACCAGGCATCTAGCTTCCTTGTGTATCCAGAACCCGGCAGCGAGGCCCGGCCGTACGATAAAACTCGCGCATAAGCAAATCCAGGGCATTGATCTTGTTCGTGGCCAGATTATTTGTCTGATAAGGATCGACGTCCATATTATAATGTTCGATATCGCTGACCTTCGACAGATCGACGATATCGTCGTAATACTGCACGTAGGTCGAATTGATGCGCGGGTTCCCGTTTAGTTGACGCAACCCCAGATAATCCGGTAGGCCAAATCGCCAATCGACCGATGAGCTAACATCGACATCGCCGCGAGGCCGATGGTAGGCCAGGAACATCGTTCGTCGCCATGGCACATTGGGCTTGTTCTCCAGCAACGGGCGCAGCGAGCGGCCGTCCACGTTGATCGTGCGATCAAGCCAGTTGTGACCCGCGCAATCCAGGATCGTCGGCGCGATATCGAGATTGGCCACCAGTCTCGTCTCCGTGCGCGGCTGAAAGTTGGGTCCGCGTATGTAGAGAGGCACCCGGATCGACTCCTCTTGCGCCGCCAGTTTGTTGCCCAGTCGGTGCTCGCCATTAAAATGCCCGTTATCGGACGTGAAGATGACGATCGTATTAGGCCCGGCTGCATCCATCACCTCGCCCACCATGCGATCGATCGTGATGAGTTGCTCCATCCGGTCGAGCACCAATCGACCCAGATAGTCCTGCTGGATTCGATTGCCGGGCACGGGTTCCTTCAGATTCGGCCAGGCCGCCTCGCCGAAGAAGGGGGTCGAATTATCAACCCGCCGGTTGAAAGAAGCCTTGCCCGTCGGCAACCCATAGGCAGGCGCGGACGGTGTGAAGCCATTGGGGTCGCGACCGGCGCGCAATCTGCCGGCCGGAAAATTCCCGCCATAGTTATACGTCTGACCTGGCGCGACAGGCGACCAGTTTCCTTCGGCATGGGCGCGCATCACGAAGTACGGATGGATCTCTCTGACGATAGGCTCCACGCCGGTCGATCCCGTTCCCCCATCCTCTTCGTTGCTTTCCCTGTCAGGCGGAACCATTCCCAGTCGTGAATATTCCATCGCCGGATCGAGGAAGACATCCCCTTCATCCGGCAAGGTGGGCGAGGGCCCGCTGCGTAGGCTGCCGTCGACCGAGCCGGTGATGGCCAGTTCCTGATAATCGATCAGCTCGCCGCTTTGCCACCATTCATACCGGGTGGCTCCCGGCCGCCTCAGGATCAACTTGACGATGTAACGCGATCCTCGCGTCGGGATTATGGAGAAGCCGCCCAACCGGCCGAACACCACCGGCTCGCCCCAGTCGGGGTCAAGGCGCCACGGCGAGAATATGCCGGTGATGGGATGTCGATGGCGCACGTAGCTGGCGTAACCCATCGTCTCGCCGCCGCGCACGACCTGCTGGCGAATGGTGCCGCTGGGGAAGATCACCGCCGACCAGCCCACAACGGGCATGGAGCCTGTGCCGGCCAAAGTGGATTCATCCGTCGTTAGCGTCCAGGGCTGGCCCGGCTGGCCGACCACCAGATCACGGGCATAGAACTCTACCCGACTGCCGCGCTGCCGCACCAGCTGTTGCCGGCGGGTATTCGCAGCCGGCAACATAATATTCCAGCCCACCACGGATCCGTCGCCGGTGTTGGGCGCCACGGTAGATCCATCGCCCGAGCTGGACCAAATGCCCCAGCCACTATCCCGTCGACGGCTGTCGCGCGACCACCAGAAATAGTTCGGCGCACCGCCGCTAAAATCAACCGTCACCAGATGTTGCCGCCAGCCGTTAGTCTGGGTTTCAGGAAATTGGGAGAAGGCAACCGGCGTCCCCGTATAGGTTGTCTGGGCCTGATCGGGCTTCTGGGACCAGCTGGAAAGGGCCACATGGGTCGAGATAGGGGCTACGTAGAGGAAAAAGGGACGATCCCCCGACGCCTGGATGGCCTGTTTGGCCTCGTCGCCGACATATTTGGTCTGATACACGTCCGGCCAAACGTCGCGGCCGCCCTCGTTTGCTCTATACATTCCCGGCCGCTGATCATAGCCTTCGACCGGGCGATAGAAATCCCAGCCAGGATGTTTCGAACCAAGATGAAACTTGCCTACAAAGGCGCGATAGTACGAATTGGTGAGCCAAACCGGCAGGTAACTATTGTTCGTCGTCGTCAGATAGTCATCAAACTGCTCCGGCCCCTCATCCCCGACGACATGCCATGTGCCATGGTTATGGCTGAACTTGCCGGTCAGCAACGTCGCTCGTGAGGGGGAGCAGATGCTGGTCGATACGACTGCGTTGCTGAAATTGACGCCACCTTCGGCGATTCTGGATTTGATATTGGGGAGTTGGCCGGCATCGAGCATGCGCTGCAATGTGTCGGCATCCAGATCGTCAATGCTGAAGAGAAGGATATTGGGTGTCGTGGCTCCGGAGGGAGCGGCCGCCTCGCTTACAGGCGAAGCGACCGAGGCATCCTTTCGTTTGGCGCCCATGAATGCCGCCGCAACAAGGGCGCCCCCCGCCACCAGAAAGCGCGCTATCGTTCTCATCATCGTCATATGCATTTACCCCTCGTATGAATGTTTACGAGGATGCTGCCCGGCGACAGATCCTCTCCGGCTATGACCGATGAAATTATACGCAGACCGGCCAAATGTGCATATCGTTTACAGCGAAACCCCGGTTCATTCAGACAATCGGCAGGCGAACGATGTTGATGATGCTGGCCAACAGCACCAGCAGGGATATGGCGACGACCGCGATGCGCAACTCCACCCATTCAAAGCGTTGAGCCAGTCCGGCCAGCAACAGTGCGCCGGCCAGGATGAGAATCGACAGGGTATATTCATCGGCAAAGGACCCGGCAACCTCCGCGCTAAGGCCAAGTTGCCCGGCTTCTGTGATCCGATCGGAGGCCTCATCAAGTAATGCCCGGTGATAATCATCCATGGCAAACGGGCTACTCGGCGCGTCCGGGTTTTCCAGCGGTTGGGTGGCCAGCCAGGCGTCAAACGCCGGGCGGAACTCGACACGCATTCGGTCGCGGTAGAATTGCTCCAGCACGGTATCGCCGCTTTTGTAGGCGTTGGACCAGTTTGTGAAGACCTGGAGATCGATCATCATGGCTTCCTGCGCCTCGATCGTCAATTGACTGGACTGGATATACATGAGGGTCGCTCGCTGAGTTAATGCCCCCTGTATGCCGTTCCATTTGCCGGCCTCGTAGCCGGCCCAGGACGTCGCCAGCGTGGCCAGCGTCAGGACAATCGTCGCCCAAAGCTCGGCCCACTGTCTGTAGCGACGGTCTTGGATATCTTCGGCCGTGGCCACTGGCCGGCGCCATGGCCTGAAGCGCGATCTCGTGCCGGCGGCTGGCCGCGGTTTGGGGTCTTGTGGCGGATCGCCATTCGTGGTGGAATCCATTCTTTCTCCGAAAAATCGCCATGCCAGAGATAAAACCCAACGCCATGCGCTGATCTGAAACGCTCGATCCATTGCCCATAACGCGCTGCGCCATTATACTAAAGGTGTCAAGTGTCACCAGAAATACTGACACATGGCACATGACGCCACCCACCATGCCGATTATTATGGTCGGATAGGTTATCGTCAAGGGACACCTCGGCGAATCGTCCGCTTTACGGGCTTTTGCATTTTTTGCGGGCGGCCGACCCTGTCCCGATTGAACAAATAACGAAGGTATAACCCTTTTTCAAGCTTTGATGGAGGTTGATTTTATGAAAGTAGTCGTATGTGTAAAGCAAACGCCCAGCACAACGGCCGCGTTTTCGGTGAAGGACGGTGTGGTAAGCTGGGAAGATCCCGGCGGCAAGCCCAACATCGTCAACCCCTGGGATGAATACGCTGTCGAGGAGGCGATCAAGTTCAAGGAAGATCGGGGCGCCACGGACGCCATCGCCCTTTGTGTCGGCGACCCATCCAGCGATGAAGCGCTGAAGACCTGTCTGGCGATGGGCTGCACCGAGGCCGTGCTGGTCTCCGACCCGTCCTTGGTCGGCTCCGATACCTTGGGCACCGCCCGCACGCTGGCCGCCGCCATCGGCAAGATCGGC
The DNA here is from genome assembly GCA_964466135.1 of uncultured Ardenticatenaceae bacterium. GTDB lineage: Bacteria > Chloroflexota > Anaerolineae > Promineifilales > Promineifilaceae > Promineifilum. Next base: position 20,813 of record CAYXNH010000005.1, read on the forward strand.
GACGTCAAGGTGGCCCTGTTCGGCAAGCAGGCCATCGACGGCGACACCGGCCATGTGCCCGTCCAAACCGCGCGCGTGCTCGGCTGGACGCCCCTGACCTACGTCTCGGCCATCCATTCGGTCGACGGCGACAGCATCACGGTTGACCGCCTGACCGACGACGGCAAGGAGACGGTCACGGCCAAGTTGCCGGTTGTCATCAGCGTGGTGAAGGAAATCAACGAACCACGTTATCCATCGTTCATGGGTATTCGCAAAGCCAGCAAGGCCGTCATCCCCAACTGGTCGGCGGGCGATGTGGGCGTCACTGGGGTTGGCCCCGACGCGGCCAAGACCGACTGGTCAAACGTCTATCCTGTGCCGCCGCGCGAGGGCGAAGTCGAAATGATCGTCGCCGATAGTGTGGCCGAGCAGGCGCGCATCCTGGTCAACAAACTGTTTGAGGAGAAGGTCATATGAGCGGCGGAGTTTGGGTATTCGTGGAGAATCGTGATGGCGCGGTCAGCGCGATCAGCCGCGAGGCGATCGGCGAGGCTCGCGCCGTGGCCGGCGCTCTGGGCGCTTCGCTCACCGGCCTGGTCTTCGGCAAGGGTATCACTGCCGTGGCCGCCGACGCCTTCAATCTGGGTGTGGACGCGGTCATCGCCTCCGACGACGCGACGTTCGAGGGCGGCCGCCTGGAAGCTCTCGGCCCCCTGGTCGTCAAGCTGGCCAAGGAACGCCAACCGGATGTGATCATCCTGGGCGCGTCGACCCGCGGCCGCGACCTGGCTGCCTGGGTCGGGGCCGATCTGGATGCCGGGGTTGTGGCCGAGGCCGTCAATCTGACCGTTGACGGCGGCACCGTGAAGGCCACGCGCGGCGTCTACACCGGCAAGCTGCTGAGCGATACCTTCGTGAAAGGCTCGCCGCAGATCATCACTCTGCGTAGCCGCGCCTTCACCCAGGCCGAGTCGACAGGCAAGACCGGCACGCCGGAGATGGTCGCTGCGGTCGTGACCGAAGATGCCATCCCGACCAAGATCACCGGTTTCGAGGGCAAGGGCGGCAAGGTCAGCCTGAGCGACGCGAGCAAGATCGTCAGCGGCGGCCGTGGCGTGGGCGGGCCGGAAGGCTTCGAACCTCTGCGCGAGCTGGCGAGCGTGCTTGGCGCGGCTCTGGGCGCTTCGCGGGCCGCGGTCGACGCCGGGTGGATCCCCTATGATCATCAGGTGGGCCAGACCGGCAAGACAGTCGCGCCCGATCTCTATATCGCCGCCGGCATCAGCGGCGCCATTCAGCACCAGGCCGGTATGCGCAGCTCGAAGGTCGTCGTCGTCATCAACAAAGACCCCGACGCGCCGATCTTCAAGATGGCTCGCTACGGCATCGTCGGCGATCTGTTCCAGATCATCCCGGCCCTGACGGCCGAGTTCAAAAAGCGTTTGAATTAGTGGTCAGTGGTCAGTGGTCGGCGTGGGCCGGCCACTGACCGCCACCCTCCGGCAACTGCCACTTGCTCGACCCGACCGGCCTTATCATCAAGGCTCAGAGCGGCTTCTTCACCGTCCGACCCGACAACGGCGGAGAACCGGTCGTTTGCCGGATCCGCGGCCGCCTGAAGCAGGAACGGCAGCGCACCGACATCGCCGCCGTCGGGGACCGGGTAACATTTACCGTCAACCCCGATGGAACGGGCCTGATCCAGGCTGTCGCGGAGCGCACCTCAGCGCTGTCACGAACGCGCGCGGCCGGCAGTGATTCCCGCAACCTTGAGACCGATCGTGAGCAGGTGCTCGTCGCCAATCCCGATCAGGTCGTTTTCGTCTTCTCCGTGCGCAACCCCATCTTCAGCCCGCGCAAACTGGACCGCTTCCTCGTCGTGGCCGAAATGAACCAACTCCCGGCGATCATCTGCGCCAATAAGGTTGATCTGGTCGACCCGGCCGAAGCCCGTGAGGCGTTTCGCATCTACGAGAACATCGGCTACCCGGTCATCCACACCAGCACCCTCACCGGCGAGGGGATAGACGAACTGCGCGAGCGACTCCGCGAACGCATCTCCGTGCTGGCCGGCTCTTCCGGTGTGGGCAAATCGAGCCTGCTCAACGCTGTGCAGGAGGGGTTGGGACTGCGCGTGAAAGAGGTCAGCGACGCCACCGGCAAGGGGATGCACACCACGCGCCACGTCGAACTCATCCCGCTCGACATCGGCGGCTACGTGGCCGACACGCCGGGCATCCGCAGCCTGGCGCTCTTCGACCTGGAGCCGGGGGAACTGGATGCCTACTACCGGGAGATCTCGCCGTTGGTGGCCCAATGCCAGTTCAGCGACTGCACCCATACCCATGAGCCGGGTTGTGCGGTGTTGGCCGCGGTGCAGGACGGCCGCGTGTCATATGAGCGGTACGACAGCTATTTGAGATTGAGAGAGGAGATGCAGGAGTTGGAGGATAAGCGATACTGAGCCTGAACGGATCGCCCCATGACTCCGGTTTCTGACCTCCTCAGCGAACGCATCCTTCTACGATAAATGTTTCGGCCCGAAACTATCCGGCAGCAGCGCTCGCAGCGTCGTCTCGCGCACACTCCCCGCCCCATCGACAATCCATATGACGATATCGCCGTCATCCGGTGCGAACTCGCTGAGCACCTGCCGGCACGCGCCACACGGCGTCACCCCATTCTCGGTGCAGACAGCCAGGGCCAGCACTCGCCGCCCGCCGGCCATCGCCATCGCCCCCACGGCATTCCGCTCGGCGCAGACCGTCAGCCCGTAGGAAGCATTCTCCACATTGACGCCGCTATAAATGCGCCCATCATCGGCCAGCAGGGCCGCGCCAACCGTGAATCGCGAATAAGGCGCGTAGGCTCGCCCTCTGACCTCGCGAGCAGCGGCGATCAGTTGGTCGCGAACCTCGTCCGACTGAATCATTTGATCGGCCATATCACACCTGTGTTGGATCGGAGTGCGGCTTGCGCGGCCTTCGCCATTGGTTGGGGCGGGCCGTGGTGTCGTCGGGCACGACGCGATCTTCGATGAGGAGTTGCTCAATCCGGCAGCGGTCACCGACGACACAATCGCGCACGATCGCATTGGGGCCGATGACGCAGTCTTCCCCGACGGTCGTGCGACCCTGCAAAAACGTGTTGGGCCAAATGATCGTGTCGCGGCCGATAGTGACGTCCGGCCCGATCCAGATCGCGTCCGGCTCGACCAGCGTCACTCCCGAGCCGAGCCAACGACTGTTGGTGCGCCGCCGAAAAGCGCGTTCCACTTCGACCATCTCGGCCCGCGTGCCCGCCCCCAGCCCCTCATCAGGATCGTCGGTCATGACCGCCACCACTGCTCGCCCTTGGGCCACAGCCAAGCCCACCATATCGGTCAGATAATATTCCAGGCCGCGCCGCGCCTGCCGGACGGGCAATTGGGTGATATTGGCCCACAACCAGTCGCCGTCAAAGCAGTAGACGCCCGCGTTCAATTCGTGGATGGCCAGTAACTCGGCGGTATTCGGCCGTTGACGCGCCTCAGCCACCTCAACGATCTCCATGACCCGGCCATCCTCGCCGCGCACAACCCGGCCGAACGAGCTGTCAGGCTCGCCCGGAACGGTCAACAAGGCTACGGTTGCGCCGGTTTCGCGCTGGACGTCCACCAGACGACGTAGTGTGTCGGCGCGTAGCAGGGGCATATCGCCATAGGTGACGACCACCTGGTCGGCTCGGCCGCGCAGGAGTTCGGCGGCCATCATCGTCGCGTGTCCCGTGCCCAAGGCCTCGGGCTGGATGGCATAGGCGGCGCGATCGCCCAGGAGTTCCCGCACGCCCGTCTCACCCGGACCGACCACCAGCACCGGCGGCCGATCGGCCACGGTTTCGGCGGCCAGAAATGCATGCAGCACCATCGGACGGCCGCCGACTTCATGGAGGATTTTCTGTTTTTTGGAATTCATCCGCACGCCCTGTCCGGCGGCGAGGAGTACGATTGCGATCATATGAGGTGTATCCACAGGTATCACAGATTATTCCTTAATCTGTATCATCGACGAAATCTGCCGCCAACCCACCCTGCAACGGCTGCTAGATGTCTTGTGCTTCCCGCCATTCAAGGATGGCGCGAGTGTGGATGGGGTAATGACTATAGGTATCGAGGCGAATGCGGCGGCGAAAGCGCGTCTCGGTGGCGATCTGCTCATCCGGCGCGGCGCGGACGGCGGCAACGAGTTGCCCGTGGACTTCATCCAGCCTCGCCAACACCTCGACCAGAGGTCTCGTGCGGTTCTCCTCCGTCTTCAGCGCGTTAAAAGCGTCGATGCCGCCATACAGATCGGCGTATTTCGGCGGCCGTTTGCCCTCCAGGATATGAGGCAGGTGCTTGATGGCCTCCTCCTCCCAGACAGTCACATGACCGATAATATCCTTCACCGACCAACTTTCAGTCACGCCGGGTCGGATCATCTGGTCGTCGCTCAAACCCGCATAGGAGGCTTTGAACACCGACCAGGTTACATCAATTTTTGTCAGAATTTGCTGATGATTCATTTGGGTACCTTGCAGGATAATACTATTCTAGTGACCTTCAAAGTCAAGATCACAATCATGGCCAGCCCAAGATGAATCAACCGGTCATGAATTGCCGTCAAGCTGCGGCCGAGGAAAGAGCCGCCGTCCCGTATTATCTTCGGCTATCGTTGGGATCGACTGCCGTCGTCCCATTCATGGTACCCGCGGCTGCAGGCCCGCCTTATTCAGGCATCCGTCACACATAAACAGCAGACCGGTAACCACCGGTGGCAGAGCCAGCAACAGCAACGTGCTCGTTTCCCGCCAGCCAAAGAACAGGCCAAACCCCGTCGCCAGCGCAATGAACAGGATTCCTCCGGCCCAGGGGTTCCGCCAGGCGACGGCGAGCGCGCCCACGATAAGATAAACCGGGGTTAGATGGACGAGGAAGGCGGCCAATTCCGACAGGAATCCGGCCCCCGTTCCCCACGAATCAAAAGCGAACAGGCCGATGAACACGGCATAGAGGGCGCCCAGAACGCGTGGCGTCCAATGTAAACCATATCGCCAGGTAGTAGACATGTCGCTCAACCTCCTTCGAGCAAGTCTATTGGCTCTATTTCTAGCATACATCCGGCGCGGGCGACTGTCATGTGACGAATGTCATATGTCTGGATTTTGTCCTCCTCCGCGGCGGGCCGCGAGCCGTCAGCACCGAATCTCACCTGTGCGAGAATATGCAAGACTGGGTAAACTTCGGGGACATGTCTCGCGAACTCCTGTTCTCCGTACTATTAGGTCTGCTCTTCAGCATCATCATCGCCTGGGTCGCCTACCGGCGCGATTCCCTCTCGCGCTCGGGAGCGATCGGCGCGCTCATCGTCGGCACGCTCATCTTTGGGCTGGGTGGCTGGGTATGGGGCGTCTTACTGGGGGTGTTCTTCGTCAGCTCCAGCCTGCTCTCCCATTACAAGGAGCGGGAAAAGGCGGCCGCGGCCGAGAAATTCGACAAGGGCCACCAGCGGGATTTCGGTCAGGCGATGGCCAACGGCGGCCCCGGGGCATTGATCGCGGTATTGAGCGTCATCGTGCCGGAGAGCGTCGTCCCCGGCGCAACGTGGTTCTTCCTGTTCATCGGCGTCATGGCCACGGTGACGGCCGATACCTGGGCCACGGAGCTGGGCACGCTCAGCAAGTCTCCGCCGCGTTTCATCACCAATGGCCGCGCCGTCGAGGTCGGCACGTCGGGCGGCGTGTCGCCGCTGGGCACAACCGTATCCTTCGCCGGGGGCCTGCTCATCGGCCTGACGGCGGGTGTGTTGGGGGCCGTAGCCGGCTTGCTGCCCTGGAGTGCTGCCCTGTCCGTGACGCTCGTCGGCGCGCTCAGCGGCGCGGCCGGGTCGCTCATCGACAGCCTGATGGGCGCGACCGTCCAGCAAATCTACTACTGCGACACCTGTGCCAAGGAGACCGAGCGTCAGGTTCATCGTTGCGGCACGACGACACGGCCGCTGCGGGGTTGGTCGTGGCTGAACAACGACCTGGTCAACATGATCTCGTCGCTGGGGGGCGGGGTGACGGCGATCCTGTTGGCGACGCTGTTGCTGTAACGGGCATATCGCGCCCGGCCACCGGTCGATTCGGAGGCCTGCCCTCGTCGGAATCCTGCCGGGATTGTGATTTTTCGCACAAATATTGTAAAACTACCCCGTGATGATCAACCAAAACGGACAGCAGGAACCGATCGTACAGGTGCGCAACGTCATCAAGCGCTTTCCCGTGGGCGACAGCGAGGTGACAGTGCTGAGGGGCATCTCGCTCGATATCGTTCCCGGCGAGTTCGTCGCTCTGGTAGGCCCGTCGGGCAACGGCAAGTCTACCCTGCTGAACATGATCACCGGCATCGACCACCCCAGCGAGGGCGAGGTCATCGTCACCGGCCAATCGATCCACACCATGTCCGAGAACGAGCTGGCTGTCTGGCGCGGCGCACATCTGGGCATCATCTTCCAGTTCTTCCAACTCCTGCCCGCTCTCAGTCTGGTCAAGAACGTGATGCTCCCCATGGACCTGGTCAAGCAGACCCCCCGCAAGGAGCGCGAGCCGCGAGCGATGGCGCTGCTGGAGATGGTCGGGCTGGCGGACCAGGCTCACAAGTTACCCAGCCAGGTGTCGGGCGGCCAACAGCAACGCGCCGCCATTGCCCGGGCCTTGGCCAACGATCCGCCCCTCATCGTTGCCGATGAGCCGACGGGAAATCTCGATTCGACGACCTCCGAGGACGTATTCCAACTATTTCTGAGCCTGGTGGCTCAGGGCAAGACCATGATCATGGTGACGCACAGCCTTGACCTGGCGGTGCGCGGCTCGCGCGTGGTGGAGATACGCGACGGCCGCATCACCAACGACGTCCCCGCCGCCCTGCATCCCCGCGCCATAAGCCGGGAAAAATCATTGATCTCGCATCCCTAATCCGTCATTCGTAATTCGTAATTCGTCACTCGTCATTCCTATGGGCGTCTTGTGGGATAAAGTCTGGTTCGACCTCTGGCAGCGCAAGGCCCGCACCTTGCTGGCCGTGGCCAGCATCACCGTGGGCGTTTTCGCCGTCGGCACGATCTTCGGGCTGACGGACCTGCTGCTTTCGGGCATGAACGAGGCCCACCAGGCGGTGTCCCCGTCTCATCTCAACATCGTCCTGCGCCAGTTCATCGACCGCGACACGGCCGATTCCCTGCTCGACATCCCCGGCGTGATCGGTGTGGATGCCCTGAACGTGGCCACCGTCCGCTTCAAGACATCGGAAGACGGCGAATGGCAGGCAGCCACGGCCGTGGCTCGCGACGACTATGAGCATCAAACCTTCGACCGGCTGGTACTCAAGGAAGGTCAATGGCCGGATGGCAAGGGCATCGGCGTCGAGCGCATCACCAGCGAATACTACGATATCCGGCTGGGTCAAACCCTCATCTTCGAGGTCGAAGGCACCGATCGCGCCTTTCCCGTCACCGGGATAATCCGCCACCCCTTCGTGCCCCCGCCCGATTTCGGCGGAAACCCGTACTTCTTCTTCGACCGGCAAACGATGGCCTATTTCGGCTTTCCCGATGGTAAGTACATCCAGCTCCTCGTCCAGGTGTCGCCCTATAGCGAAGCCTACGCCCGCGATCGGTCCGTCGCTATCAAGGATCGATTGGCCCGGCAGGGCATCGGCACGAGCATGGTCATCTACCAGAAACCGGACAAGCATTGGGGCTATGATACGGTTTTGGGCATCACTATCGTGCTGAAAATTCTGGCCGTCGTCTCCCTGTTGACCAGCGTCATCATCGTCATCAATACCACCATGGCCATCATCACCCAGCAGACGGACCAGATCGGCATCATCAAGGCTCTGGGGGGCACAACGCGCGAAGTCGCCCGACTGTATCTGGTGGGGGTACTCATCTTCGGCTTGCTCTCGCTGGTAGTAGCCCTGCCTCTGGGGCTATTGACAACCCATATCGTGACCGGCAAGCTGCTGTATATTTTCAATATCGACTATGAGGTGTTCCGCTTCTCGCCGCGCGCCATTGTCTGGCAAGTGGCGGCGGCGGTGGTGGCTCCGTTGCTGGCCGCGCTATGGCCGGTGATGCGTGGAGCGGCCATCTCCGTCCGCGAGGCCTTGGCGACCTACGGCCTGGGCGGCGACTTCGGCACCACGCCATTCGACCGGGTGGTGGAGCGCCTGGCCGAGCGTCTGCTGCCGTCACCCTACACCATCGCTCTGGGCAACATGTTCCGCCGCAAGGGGCGGCTATTGCTGACCCAACTGGTGCTGACGCTGGCCGGGGCGATGTTCCTGATGGTCCTGACCCTCTCAGCCTCCGTGACCAACACACTGGATAACGAGTTGAATCGCCGCCAGTATGACATGCGTCTTTTCTTCTTCCAGAATCATCGCTCCGATCGCATCGAAGGCCTGCTGGAACAGTATCCCGGCGTGGTCGAAGCCGAGGCGTGGTACTCGGTGGCGGGAACGGTGATGCGCGAGGGAGAGGAGATCAAGGACACCGGCGGGCTGGGCGCGGAACTGTTCGGCATTCCCGAAGGCAGCACCATGTACCGGCCGTTGATCATCGACGGCCGCTGGCTGACGCCGGAAGATCATGGCCGTGTGGCCGTCATCAGTCGCGACACGGCCGAATTCAACGATCTCGTCGTCGGTGACCGGCTCACTGTTGACCTCGGCGATCTGGGTGCGGCCGACTTCGAGATCATCGGCACCTATCAGGCCATCGCGACCGACATCTTCTCGACCGACCCCATCTATGCCCCGGCATCGGCCGTGGTCGATGTCACCCGTCGGGTCAATCGCGCCAACCAGGTCCTAATCCGGGCGAGCGAACACGACGCCGCCGGTCAGCTGGCATTGATGCAGGCCCTGGATGATTATCTAAAATCCTACGGGATGGAAGTCAGCCCCTTCTTCAGCCGCACCAAGGCGATGGATCGGGAATATGCCTTCAACACCTTCGCCATCGTTAATCAGATGTTGTTCGGATTGGCCATCGTGATGGGCTTCGTCGGCGGCATCGGTCTGATGGGTTCGCTGTCGATCAGCGTTGTCGAACGTACACGCGAGGTTGGCGTATTGCGTTCCATCGGCGGCACCACGCCGGTCATCATGACCATGTTCGTCCTGGAAGGGGTCCTGCAAGGCCTCATGAGCTGGCTGACAGCCGTGCCGCTCTCCTATATCCTGGCCAAACCCATCGCCGCGGTGCTGGGGAAGACGATCTTCAAGGTGAGCCTCGACTTCGCCTACGATTACACAGCCGTCCTTGTCTGGCTGGTGGCCGTCATCAGCATCGCCTTCCTGGCCTCGATCATCCCCGCCCATGCCGCCGGTCAAATCAGCGTTCGCGAAAGCCTGGCCTACGGCTGATCCGGCCGCCCTGGCGACGTGACCATACCAAAAAGTCGCCAGAAACGCGTACAGCCCCGGCCAGGAGGGGGAACCGGGGCTGTACGCATTCTTGGCGACTTCATGAAGAAGCATACTGCCGTTTTCTAAATCGTGGGTGAGCCTGAGGTGAGCGGATCGTTAGGGACGGATAGTACTTTCTCTCTATCCTCGTCAGGGCCTCTCAAAAGTGTGGATTGGGAAGACATCATCGCCGAGGATCTGACCGTTCGCCTTGACCGCCAGCCGCACTCCGTCGGCCGCCTGATAGACCCCGACAACCACCCGGTAAGGGCCATCCGGCAATGACGACAGATCGATTTGGGAGCGGTCGCGCAGGCCGTCACCCGGCCGCCACTGTTCCTGGGGCGCCAGGCCGTCGCCCGGGGGCGCGTCGCTCTGTGCCGCCAATCCGCCCGCGGCGTCATAGACATGGACGAAAGCGACCAGTGGCATCTCGGCCGCCGCCTCAACCCGCCAATCCAGCGTGATCTCAAGCCGGTCTTCTTCGAGCGTCGTCCGGGCGTCGAGCAAGGCCAGCAGTTCGCCGAACCCCGCCATCGGCGCGGCTTGTCCGGCCACGCCGGGTTGCCAGGCGGACGAGAGATCGGCGAAGGAGCCTTTCAACAGATCGAACACATAGACCGCATCCCTGGCCGCGTGGGCGCGCAAGGTCTGGCCGTCGATCTCCGGCCCGGAGGTACGCCAGCCAGGAGCGTAACCGGCGTAGCTGACGGCCGCGACGTCGTGATCCGGCCCGCCGTTGAAGCGAACAAAGTCGCGTGCCCGGGCGTAGGGAGGAATGAGAACAGCGCCGACAGGCGTCCACGGATAGGGGGAAGGGCAGCCTTCCGGTCGGTCGGCGGTGGAACTGAAGAAGAAGGGCGCGTTGACGAAAACAACCTGCTGTCCGGCAGGGGCGTCGGTCGCGGAATCGGCCATCCCGCGCGCGAATCGACTCGCCTCATCATAAAAGTCAAGTTGGCAGCGAACGAAGGGGAGCGCCGGGAACGTGAGGGCCGCGAGATAGATGGCGCACAGCAAGCTACGCGCCGGGGCGGAGACGGTGTATTTCCCCGCCATAGGGCGGCCGCCCAGCCACAACACAGGCATCGCCCACAACATCCCCACCCCGATGGACGGCAGATAGCTGAGGCGCGGGCTGCCATAGACATAGGCCGGTCCAAGGAAGAGCAGCGCGGGCAACGCCGACAGCCCAAACCAGCCCAGCGCGTAGACCCACAGCCGGGTCGCCCCTGCCCGCCACGCGAACAACCCCATGACGACAACGACGACGGCCGCCGCCAGCGTCAACCCGACCACATTGCCCGAATCGAGGCGGAGGACGGGCAACAGTGGATAGACAAGGGTCTGAAGAAACGGGACGATGTTGCCAGCGATATCGGCCGGACTGTTCAAGCCCTGTTGGCTGTTCTTGGGGATGGATAGCCACAGCGCGACGAACAACAGCGGCGGCACGACGAACGGCCGCAACGCGCGCGCCCTCTCGCTGACGGTTGAGCGCGGCCGCGTCACCCAGTCCAACCCCACCAGCGCGGGAAAGATCACCAGGCCGTTCTCGTGGGTCAGCAAGCCCAATATTAGGGTTGCCACAGCCGCCGGCCGATAGCACCGTCTCCTTTCTATACCCTGCTCTACGGCGACCGTGGTCACAAGTGCTGACTGGCCGCGATCGTATAGCAGCAGCGTCGCCAGCAACCAGAACACCAGCAGCGGATGGGTCAACGAGGCCACATAGGCGACGGCTTCATAGCTGAAGGGCACAGCGGCGAAGACGAGCGCGGCAACCCAGGCGAAGCCCGCGCGGCCGCTCAGCCGCCGGGCGAGCACCCAAACCAGCGCCGCGTTCACCCCGTGGAGTATCCAGAGCAAGACGTGGTCGGCTACCGGGTTGTGGGGAAAGACGGCGTTGCCGAACAGCGTCTCCGTCAGACGCAGGACGGCAAAGACCACGGGGCGATAGTAACCGTACTCGGCCGAACTGGTGAAGAACTGCAGCAGCGACCGCCCTTCCATCCAGGCGAAGTGGCCCGTGGGGTCGTCGTTGAAATAGGCAAAGCCCAGGGCGCGACGATAGAGCCACATCGCCGCCAGGGCGACGACCACGGCCGAGACCGTGGCTCGCGCGGCCTCGCTTGCATAGAGGCGCGGGAGTGATGAAGGGCGCCCGTTCGTCACTCCCAATCTATCCGATTGCATGGCCGGTTACATCAACATGAATCGGGTTCCGACAGGATGAACCGTTACTTGGGCTGCGTTCCCGGCCACGCGACGAATCACACGCCGGCCGAATCCGCGCTCCGATTCGGTTTCTGGATGAAGTAGCCGTAGACGAAAATGACGGCGCCGATGAGCAAAAGAATGAGGCCCGAATAGGTCAGCAGGTTAAGCTCACTGGAGCGGAATACAAAAGCCAGCACGCCAAGGGCCACCAGCAGCGCATTGATGAAAAGCGGCATCCAATTGAAGCGTTGATCGCCACGATCAAACAGCACCTCGAAAAGTCCCAGCGCCCCATAGGCGATCAGCAAGACCGCCAGAACCACGTAGGCGGCCGCGGGCGTCAGGATGCCAAAATAGGTCAGCGCCAGCAGCAAACCGCCACCGACCAGGCCGACCAGACCGCGGATTCGATCGGTTTTTGATCCCGCCGCGTCACGATTGAGAAGGCTGGAAAAAGTCTGTAACGCGCCGGATACCGTCAGATAGATCGCCAGCGCGTAGCCAACAATCAGCGGCGCGGATTTATTGGCTCCCAGCAGCAGATAAAGCCCCAGCGCGAGAGCGATGATCGCTCGCACAATCGTCCATATCCAGGCATTGGGATCTTTTTCATTATTCTTGGCCATGTCAATAAGAACTCCTTGGTGATCAGACAAACGATAAAAATTAAACGGTCGTCCAGCCCAACAGGAACAGGGAGAGGCCGATTCAGCCCCCTAATTGGCTAAGGACGATGTTTAGAATGATGAGTAAGGCGAACATCGCCGCCGCCAGAATGAAAACGCGCCGCAGATCACCGGTGATATAGGCGTATTCATCTTCGATGCGCTCGGCCGCGATCTGGCTGCGTGTCACCTTGGGGGTTCTTGCGGGACGGGATTCCGGCTCCACCGGCGGGATCGCAACAGATTCCGCCTGATCGGCGACGGCTTCCACCTTCGCCGCCTGCTTGTTGGAGGTTTTCGATTTGGGTCGATTGGTTTTCTTGGTCATATGATTGTTCTTCCGCTTCAAACAATAGTATACCGGATCGGCAAAGCCGGATCATCCCCCGGTGGTTTCGGGATCGGCCAACCGGCCGAACACGACGATGCGCCGCGTATTGACGCGATAGGGATAGCAGGAGATGAGCGTCACCTGCGCGCGGTCGGTCGGCCCCATCACCCAGACGTCGGTAGGTTCCACAACCTTAATCTCGTCCACGACATAAGTATACGTCTGTCGCTCGGTGGAGATGACTATCTTGTCCCCCGGCTGGAGCCGGTCCAGATAGCGAAACGGTTCACCGTAGATGTCGTTATGGCCGGAGAGAACGAGATTGCCGGATTTGCCGGGTCGCCCGCTGCCGATGTACTGGCCGATGCCTTGCTTTAGCTGCTCCCAGTCGTCGCCCTGAACGATGGGAAAATCGCCGCCGAGGGCGGGAATCTCCAGGCGGAGGGCCGTCTCCGGGCCGGGGGTGGGAATGGGCGGCGGCACATAGGCGTTGACCACCGGCAGCAGGTGTTCAGGGATGCCGCCCGCCTCGCCCGGCTCCGGCGGCCGTCCGTCAACCGGCGGCTTGTGGCCACCTGGCAGTAGCACGACACCGATGGCCGGGGTGGCCGTAGCCGTCGGCAGGGCCAGCGCCTGGACTTGGGCCGCCTGTGCTGCGGCCAGCTCGCGGTTGAGCTGCCGGTTGGTCGACCAGAGGCCGACCAAAATGACCAGCAACGCGACCGCCGCCGTGACCTCCAGCAGCAACAGACCGCGATCGACCAGCCAGCGCCAGAACGACCGGCGAGGCGCAGTCGCCAGCGACGCTTCAATGAGCGCTTCATCGGGCGCGTGTTCCTCGGAATGGGGGTCAACGATGCGGCCGTCGGCTTGGGCCCGGAGCAGGCGTTGTTCCCGCTCGGCACGCTTGCGAACATAGAGCAGTTGCTCCAGTTCGGCAGCGCTTAGTTCTTCGGGCAGTCGCTTGCGAGTCATAGGGCGAATCATAGCGCAGACAGGTGTGAGTGACGAATGGCCAAAACGAAATTGGGGTGTAACTCATGGCGCGAACGTGCGTAAAGGAGTTGCATGAGAGAACGACTGCTCCCCACCCTCGGCCGAATCGGATTCGCCCTGCTCTCGGCCGCCGTCCTGATTGTGTTCTCCGAGAAGCTGTTCTGGTACGTGACCGGCTACAGCTTCCTTGACCTGCTCCTCGGTTACTTCTTCCCGGCATTCATCCTGCTGTGGATCATCGATCTCTTTCGAGTGCGGCGGCTCGCGCCTCTGTTTCTGGCCGCGGCCGTGTTCGGCTTTTTGACCGAGGGAGTCCTGGTAGGCACGATGTACGAGGGCGGGCCGCTCAACTGGTTCAGCGCCAGTTACACGCCCCTGGCCTGGCACGCCCCGCTTAGCGTCGTTTTCGGTTGGTATGCCTTGCGACGATGGCTGGTCGTCGGGAATGTCCGGGCGTTGGCGGCGGGCAGTGCGGCCGTCGGGCTGTTCTGGGGGTTGTGGGCAATGGCCTGGTGGCTGCCGGAAAACGCCGCGGATCCGACGCTGCTGGCTCAGGGGGCACGATTGGGGCAATGGCCGGTGGGTGATTTTGCCCTCCATGCCTTCACCTTTACCGGCGTGCTGGCCGTGGCCCTGTGGTTGCTTGGCCGCGGCGGATGGTCGTCGTTTCGGCCAACGAGGATCGAGGCGCTGGTGGTATTCACCGGCCTGCTCATTTTCTTCGTCAGCGGGGTGATGCCGTCCGCGCCTTGGGCCTTCTTAAAGCTGCTGCCGTTGCTGACGGCGACACTCTTCGCGCTTTTTATCAACAAGCGCCGCGAGCCACCCGGTTCCCTCTTGTCCGAGGTGGCCGGGCCAGTGCGTCCGGTTCTGCTGCCGTTGCTGTTCATCCTGCCCGCCGTCGCCGTGGGAGTCTATGCCGCGGCCGCGACGCTGGCTCCGCCGGTCGAGGTCATCTATGTGATCACGGCCTATGGCGGTGTCATGGGCACGGCTGTTCTGGGCGGACTGGCTTTTCTGGTGGCACTGGTATGGACGGTGGCGAGGCCTCCATCCAAAGAGGATGCGAATAATAACGGGCTTTGATAGCTGGGGCGGATGGATTCGAACCAACGAATGCCGGATTCAAAGTCCGGTGCCTTAAACCACTTGGCGACGCCCCAAGATGAAGGCCGATCATACCATCCTCGCGGCCGCTCTGCAAACGCCAACTCGCCTCCATCACCACGCGAACCGCTTCGTTGTCCGGCATCTCCGTCGTCCCGGCTACCGATAGCTGCATCATCGCCCCACCTCTGAGTTTGATATTCCTAAATCGCGCGAGCGGGAGTCAAGCTGCTTGACAGGCCCCGGTCTCTAAGGTATGATTCGTCGTACAACCATACCAATATACAAATTGATTGGATGCGATTGTCCAGATAGATGTTGCGACGTGCGCCCTCACTGACCGACCAGGTCAAAACCCATATCAAGGACCTCATTGTCCAGGGGCAGTTTGCCGACGGCCGCGTCCCAGCCGAGATGGAGCTGGCCGAGTTGCTGGGCGTCAGCCGCACCACCGTCCGCGAAGCCCTCAGTCGGTTGGAGATGGAAGGCACGATCAGCCGCCGGCAAGGGTCGGGCACCTTCGTCAACAGCCCTGTGCTGCAAATCCATTCCCGACTGGAAGAGATCTGGTCCTACGAGGCGATGCTTCAGGCCCACGGCCTCACGCCGTCCACCCAGGTGCTGGACGGCCGCGTCCTGACTGTTGAAGCCGGCGGGCTGCCGGGGAACATCGCCAATGAGTTGGCGCTGGCCGCCGGCGAGCAGGTGCTGTTCACCAGCAAGCTATTCCTGGAGGACGACGTGCCGGTCATATTGGCCCATAACTATCTGCCGCTACGACTGTTGACGGAGTCCTATACGGCCAAAGACCTGAAGCGGCCGATCTATGATTTTCTGGAGGAATTCGGCCGCCGCCGGCTGGCCTATTACCTGTCCGAGATCATCCCTCTTTCCGCCGACAACGATATGGCCAAGACGCTTCAAATCGCGCCCGGCACGCCGCTGATAGCCTTCGACGAAATCGGCTACGACGACGAAAACGAACCCATCCTGAAAGCCGCATCCTATTTCCGCGATGACCTGTTACGTTTTCGCATCCTGCGCCGTCGAGTTTAACCTTGAAACCATCCGGGAACGGACATTACCTTACTGATGAAACCGGACGCCCGAATATCCGTGGTTTTTGTAATGAATGAAGTGGGAGTTGACAAACATGAGTGACCAGATTAGTGAACTGAATCGACGTGTTGCCGAGGCCCGCGAGGAACTGCTGACGTTCTTCCGCGAGATCGTGGCCATCCCCAGCATGGACAGTGACATCGAGGCCGTCGGCCGACGCATCGGCGAAGAGATGACTCGCCTGGGCTTCGACGAGGTCTATGTCGATCGTTACGGCTCCATCGTCGGCAAGATCGGCAGTGGCCCCAAGATCCTGCTCTATGACAGCCATATCGACACCGTCGGCATCGGCGATCCGTCCCAGTGGAAATGGGACCCGTTCGTGGGCAAGATCGAAAACGGCAACTTCTACGCCCGTGGCGCGCTGGATGAAAAGGGCAGCACGCCGGGCATGATCTACGGGTTGGCCATCGCGCGTGACATGGGCCTGCTCGACGGCTACACCGCCTACTACCTCGGCAACATCGAGGAGTGGTGCGACGGCATCGGCTGCCAGGCGTTCGTGGAGTGGGAGAATATCAAGCCCGATTTCGTCGTCATCGGCGAGCCGACCAAAATGAACGTCTATCGCGGCCACAAGGGTCGCCTCGAGCTGGAGGTCATCTGCAAGGGCGTCAGCGCCCATGCCGCCAGCAACTTCATGGGCGACAATGCCGTCTACAAGATGTTGCCGGTCATCGCCGGTATCCGTGACAGCGACGCCACGCTGCCGAGCCAAGACTTTCTGGGGCAGGGACGCATCACCGTCACCCGCATCTCCAGCGTCTCGCCCAGCGACAACGCCGTGCCGGACGAATGCCGCATCTTCATCGACCGCCGCGTCACCTTCGGCGAGACGCCGGAATCGGTCATCGCCGCCATCGAGAAGCTGATCCCCGCAGAGACGCGCAAGGATTTCTCGGTCAATCGCCTGGTCTACGATGAACCCAGCCACACCGGCGCGGTCTTCGTCTACGACAAATACTTCCCGGCATGGGCTTTGGAGGAAGACGATCCGTTCGTCGTCGCCGGCAAGGAAGCGATCAACGCCTTGTGGCATCGCGACGTCCCGGCCGGCAAGTGGGACTTCTCCACCAACGGCAACTACTGGCGCGGGAAGGCCGGCATCCCCAGCATCGGCTTCGGCCCCGGCGACGAAATCTATGCCCACGCCGTCGAGGAGCACGTCCCGCTGGAGGACGTTGTCGAAGCCACCAAGTTCTACGCCCTCCTGCCGTTCATGCTGAAGGGCAAAATCTAAACACATACCTCTCAAATTAATCTGCTTATCAAATCAGGAAAATCGGAGAAACCATGCAAACAAATTTACGCGGTCGTGACTTGATCACCACGCAGGAGTGGACGAAGGAAGAGATCGACACCCTGCTCGACGTTGCCTTTGACCTGAAGCGCAAGCGCGCCCTGGGCCAGCCCCATGCCTATCTGCGCGACAAGGTGCTGGGCATGTTGTTCTTCTTCAGCAGCACCCGCACCCGCGTCAGCTTCGAGGCGGGCATGGCCCAGCTCGGCGGCCACGCGGAATTCATCGAGGCCACCACGACGCAGATCAGCCACGGCGACACGGCCAAGGAGATCGGCGAGATCATCGGCCGCTACACCGACGGCATCGCCATTCGCCAATGCGACTGGGACTTCGGCAACAAGTACATCCGCGAGGTCGCGGCCGCCTCCCGCGTGCCGGTCCTCAACATGCAGTGCGATGTCTACCATCCCTTCCAGATTTTGGCCGATATGATGACCATCATCGAGAAGAAGGGCGACCCGCGCGGCAAGACCATCAACGTCAGCTACGCCTATGCCAGCAGCTACCAGAAGCCCATCAGCGTGCCCCAGAGCCTCATCCTGCTCATGACCCGCTTCGGGATGAACGTCCGTCTGACCCGTCCGCCGGAGTTCAAGCTGATGCCGGAGATCATGGAACAGGCCAAGGAAAACGCCCGCAAGTCTCGCGGTTCGTTCGAAGTGTTCGAGGACTTTGATGAAGGCTTCAAGGACGCCGACGTCATCTACGCCAAGAGTTGGGGCTCCATGCTGACGACATCGGACCACGCCGAATCGGCCAAGATCAGCCAGCAATACACCGACTGGATCACCGACGAACGACGCATGGCCATGGCCAAGGAAGATGCTATCTACATGCATTGCCTGCCGGCCGACCGCAACATCGAGGTCACCGACGGCGTCCTCGACGGTCCCC
>CAYXNH010000006.1:0-37296 GCA_964466135.1 uncultured Ardenticatenaceae bacterium
CTAGGCCACTTTCCATAAATGACTGACTTCGGGGCTGAGATCCCGGGTAACTTCCCGAATTAGACCATCGTCGATCATGCTTTTGATCTGTCTGAAGATCATTCGGGAAGTCACCTTGGCAACTTCATGGTCAGTATTGCCGGAATCCAGAGCAACCTCTTTGGCAAAATCATCCAGCAGCAAATTCTTGTGGCGGATATTGATCAATTTCCAGCCGCGAGTCAGGTAGCCGGCCAACTCTTTGGGCAGGGCTTTGGCCAAATCTTTCTTCGTGCTCCCGCTTAAATTGAATCCCAATGCATGAAGGACGGCGAATGTCGCTCTCTGGGCGTGAGCCGGAGTTCGAAAGTTACCTGATTCCATCACGCCCTCATAAAAACTGTCTGGTGTCATCGTTTGATTGCTCATGAAAACCCTTTTTGTGGATTGACTTGCGATAATTTGTCGATATACTCCAATATTCGATCTGGTATTCACAGATTATAGCCGACTAGACGTTTAGTAAGGAATAATACCGCAGCGGCAGGGACGATCAAATGATCGACGATCAATCGATCGGTGATTGTTTGATTATCGACCGGAAGGATCGTCCATGACGATCGTTCGTGCGCGTTTGTCGCGCAAATTTTATCAGATTCCGCTGCAGATAAGGTAGAGAAAGAATGAGCGAAAGAATTGTTATTGAAGCGGAACTGCGTGAAATCACCGGCAAGGGTGTCAACCAACTGCGGCGCGATGGCTGGATCCCCGGCGTCGTATATGGCCGTCAGTCGCCCGTCAGTGTGCAGATGGAGCAGAAAGCGCTGCGGCGCGCTCTGCGCATCGTCGGCACAGCCCACCTGACCGACCTGAGCATTGGCGGCAAGACCCGGACCGTGCTGGTTCGTGAAATTCAGCAACATGCCACCCGTGGCGACCTGGTTCATATCGACTTTTTGGAAGTTGATATGAAAACCAAATTGACGGCGCTGGTCGAGTTGGTTGCTACGGGCAAGGCTCAACCCGAGTCTGACGGCCTGGGCGTCGTTACCCTGATGCTGCGTGAAGTGGAGATCGAGTGCCTCCCCGATGACCTTGTAGCCAATATTGACATCGAACTGGCGGCCATCCGCACGCCTGAGGATGTTATCCATGTGAAGAACCTTGTCGCTCCCGCGGGTGTCGAGATATTGTCCGATCCTGAACTCGTCGTCGCTCGCTTCGAGTACACGGCCCTGGAGTCGGATGAGGGCCTCGGAGATGGGGAATCGGCCGAGGACGTGGAAGTTATCTCCAGAGGCAAGAAGGAAGAAGAGTTCTAGTCCTTTCCCTGACGTGACCCGAACGCAGAGAGCCGCTCTCGCCGTTATTCTGCTATCGGCCGCCGCTCTGCGTCTGACCGGTCTGGATTGGGACGGCTTCCAGCACCACCATCCGGACGAACGTTACATAACGTGGGTCGCCACGACGATCGAATTCCCTTCGATCTTGACAGATAATTGGGCCGCACAATGGCGGCCGGAGACATCGACATTCAATCCCTTCCGCTGGCCTCCCGGGGCTGGTAGCGAAGGGATTGTTGTTTTACAGGACCAACCCCGCGATTATGCCTATGGTCATGTGCCGCTTTACCTTGGGGTGGCGGCCACGCGGCTGACTGAACAGATCGCGCCATGGCTCGTGCCTCTTTTGCCCCCTGACTGGTCACTCACGGCCGATGTGCTGAACGGGGCGGGACGGATCGAGTTCCACCATATGGCGGCCGTCGGCCGAGCGCTGACAGCCCTGTTCGACGTCGGCACGGTCTGGCTGATCTTCTTGCTCGGTCGCCGGCTCTACGGGACGAATGTAGGACTGCTGGCGGCGGCGCTACTGGCGGTTACGGTGCTTCACATCCAGTTGGCACATTTCTTCGCCAGCGATCCGTATATGACCTTTTTCGTCGTCGCCGCTCTCTATTCGATGGTGTTGGCACACGACGATGCAATGAAAGGTGTTGGATCCGGCCGCGCCCTTGTCTATCTCTGTCTGGCCGGCGCGATGGTTGGCCTGGCGGTTGGCTCCAAGTTCTCGGCGGCTTTGCTTCTCCTGCCTCTGTTGTGGAGCGGTTGGGCGATAGGCGGCCGTCGCATGCCTCGCTTGTTAATTCCTCTCATCATCTCCGTAGGCATGTTCGCCGTCACCAATCCCTTTGCCTTGCTTGACTGGACTTGCGCTCCTATTGAACCGGTAAGTAGCCCATTCGCCGAATTAACCGGCCCGCGCTCGCGTTCGTGCTTTATCCAAAACACAATGACGCAGAATGCGATGGTCAGAGGGCAGGTCGATTTGGGGTTCACCCGCCAATATGAGGGCACGACGCCGTACCTCTATTTCATCGAGATGTTGCTGCGCTGGGGGTTAGGCCCGGTGCTGGGTTTGTTGGGTTTCGTGGGGCTGGCATGGGCCGTGTGGTGTGCCGGTTATCCGCTGGGAGGCAGCAAGGATTGGCGCGACATGTTGGCCC
The DNA here is from genome assembly GCA_964466135.1 of uncultured Ardenticatenaceae bacterium. Lineage (GTDB taxonomy): Bacteria > Chloroflexota > Anaerolineae > Promineifilales > Promineifilaceae > Promineifilum. Next base: position 2,486 of record CAYXNH010000006.1, read on the forward strand.
GTCTGCAAGCCCAACCGGTCGTGATCCTTCTGCTGTGGGTGCTGCCCTATTTCATCCTCACCGGCAGTTTTTACGTCAAATTTTTGCGCTATATGCAGCCCATCGTCCCCTTTTTGCTCCTGTTTGGCGCGGGGATGATCGGCGAGTGGCGATCGGCTACCGGTCGTCGGGCGCTGGCGGCCCTGGCTCTTGTGACGGGAAGCCTCTATGCCCTGGCCTTCATGTCGATCTATGCCCAGGAACACCCCTGGAATGCCGCCTCGCGCTGGGTTTATGCCGAAATACCGCCCGGCACCCTCATTCTAAGCGAGCGACTGGACGACTATTTACCGGTGACGATGATAGTCGACGGCCGTCAGCGATCGCGCAACGAATATCCAAACGCCGAACTCAGCTGGCTGACCGGACCGGACGCCGCTGACGACGAAGCCAAATTGACTGCCAATCTGGAGCAGATGGCCGGGGCCGAATACCTCACCGTATTGTCCAACCGGAGTTACGGCGTTGTTCCGCGCCTGCCCGACCGCTTCCCCATCTCCGGGCAGTATCACCAGTTGCTTTTCGATGGCGCGCTGGGCTATGAGCTGGTTTGGGTTGGGGAGCGCTTGCCGAGTCTGTTTGGCGTGACCTTGCGGGCGGACACATTTGGCTGGCCCGGGCTTAACCCCCCCGCGGCCGTGGCAGATTATCTGACCCAACGGCCGTCTCTCTCCCTCGGTCGCGCCGATGAAAGCTTTATCGTGTATGATCAGCCGCTGACCATGATCTTTCGCAATACGGGAAAGCTGACGGCCGAACAGATGCGTGATGCCTTCGATCTTCCCGGCGAATGACAGTGCTTGCTTACTGCGAGGTGTTCTATCTCTGAATTCACCGACGACCGCCGATATCTGTTCCTGACCGTCTTCGTGGCCGGCATGAGCACGCTGGCTATCGAGTTCACCGCCAGCCGCCTGCTTCAGGCCGTCTACGGCACGTCCAACATCGTGTGGGCCAATGTGATCGGTCTGGTGCTGTTGTCCCTGACGGCCGGTTATTTCATCGGCGGCCGTCTGGCCGATCGCCATCCGCGCCAGTCAGTATTCTATGGCCTGGTCAGTGTGGCCGGGTTCTGCGCCGTCTTTTTCCTGCTGCTGACCGGCGCAGTGTTGCGACAGGCGGCGGCGGCTCTGGCGATCATGAACGTCAACGCGCTGGCCGGATCATTGGCTCTCGTCGTTCTGGCGCTGGTCGTTCCGGTCACATTGCTTGGCTGCCTCTCGCCCTTCGCCATCCGTCTGGCCGTGCGCGATGTGAACGAGGCCGGGCGAATTAGCGGTCGTATCTATGCCGTCTCGACTTTGGGCAGTTTGCTCGGCACCTATTTGCCGGTCCTGATCGTCATTCCCCTGGCCGGGTCACGAGCGACGGCCGTCTTGTTTGGTTCTCTATTATTGCTCGTGGGGTTGGTGGGGTTGTGGCGGTCCAAGGCCGTTCGCCATACCCGGTTGGCCACGTTGTTGTTGCCGCTCTTGCTGCTACCGGCCATCGCCCTCTGGCTGCGCGGTGGGATCAAAAGCTATACCGGACAGCTCTATGAAACCGAGTCGGCTTACAATTACATCCAGGTCGTTCGCCAGGGCGATTGCAACTACCTGTTACTGAACGAGGGGCAGGCCTTCCACTCCTTCTACTGTGACGGCGGTCGCGTGCCGGAGATTTCCGTTTGGAGCATCATGCTGGCCGCTCCCTATTTCAATGCCGAACCGCGGCCGCCGCGGAATATGGCCGTGGTTGGCTTGGCCGCCGGGACCATTCCCAAGCAGTTTACTCGCGTGTTTGGCCCACTGGCGATAGACGGCATCGAGCTTGATCCGGCTATCATTGACGCCGGTCGTCGTTTTTTCGATCTGACCGAGCCGAATATCAACGCCATTGCCGGGGATGGTCGCTACAACCTGACCCAACTCACCGGCCCATATGACGTGATCACAATCGATGCTTACAAAGTGCCCTACATCCCCTGGCATCTGACCACACGCGAGTTTTTCACCGAGGTGAGCGACCGGCTGAGAGAGGATGGGGTGATGGCCATCAATGTCGGCCGCGTGCCCGACGACCGTCGCCTGGTTGACGCCGTGGGGGCCACGCTTCGGGATGTATTTCCCACTGTCCACGCTATCGACGTTCCCGGCACTTTGAATACAATTCTGGTGGCGACGAAGCAACCGACGACCATCGGCAACCTTCACGCTAATCTGGCGCGGCTTGGGCCGGATTCGGACCCATTGCTACGCGAGGCGTTGGCGGTGGCCACGGCCAATCCGGCAGCGCTGGGCGAGGGTGGAACGGTCATGACCGATGACCTCGCGCCTATCGAGTTCATCAGCGATTCCATCGTGATTCGCTATCTGCTGGAGATGGGGCCGTCAGGCCTGGGCACTTTGGAACAGTAGGCAGAGCCAATCTACCGGTTGGCGAAGATTTGATATAAGGCAGGCATCCTTGGAAAACAAAGCATTCATGACCATTGTTCGCTGGCTGGTAATTCTGGCCATGCCCTTCTTCCTGGGTCTGGGCACCATTCGGGCCATCATCGCCTGGGATTACCCGGCATTTGAATACAACCGCATCGCCCCCGACATGTTCGGCTTTACCAACGAGCAGCGACTGGAGCTGGCCCGCGGCACGCTCGAATATCTGCAGCGCTCCGAGCCGGCGTCGGAAGTCATCTACATGCTCAGGGATTTACGCTTCCCCGGTACCGATACATCTCTCTATGTGGAGTCGGAGATCAGCCACATGATCGATGTCAAGGTCGTCGCCGACGGGATGAGGAATGTGGCCACTATCGCCGGGTTGATCGTCGTTATCGGCCTGGCCATCCAGCTTATTCCGGCGCGGACGCGGCCGTACGGCTGGCGAACCCTGATGTTGGCCGGGCTGGCCACGATCATCCTCCTGGCGCTTATCGCCCTGTCCATTCTCCTCTTCTGGGATGTCTTTTTCGTCCAGTTCCACGAGCTGCTGTTCCCGCCCGGCACCTGGACGTTTGCCTATACTGATTCCCTCATCCGCCTGTTTCCGGAGCAATTCTGGTTTGATATCGGCGTGCTGATCACAGTGACGACGCTACTGTTGGGAATATTGGCCGCCTCGATAGGCTATGTTATGGTGAGGCGCAACCGTCTTTCGCCTGCCGGGAACCGATAGTCATCAAACGATTGGTTTGTCGGATTGCTATGGACCGACCGTCAGTTCAACCCAGTTGACGCGATCGGCATAGACCCACAGTTCGGTCATAAACCTCTTGCCACCTGCGTCGACGACCACCTCATAGAAGCCCGGCACGACGTCATCGAGAGCGAAGTTCTCTCTCATAACGTCGTCGCTGTTGGGTTCGCCCTGGGCGTAAGAGGTGGTGGCTGTGTAGGGCGCGGGCGCGTCGGCGCGGATTAGGGTGATCGGCGCTTGATATACCAGCTCGCCGGTTGGGTTGGTCACGCGGCCGGCGACGACGCCCATGCTGTATTGGGGCCGAAGCCAGAGCAGAGGATTTCGTGTAGCCATATAGTTATTAACGCCAACCCGCACCTCGAAATGGAGATGCGGCCCGTCGGCAACCCCCGACTCGCCGGATAAGCCAAGCGTATCTCCGGCGGCTACACGTTGGCCAACTTCGACCTGAACTTCGGACAGATGGCCGTACAGGGTGAAGAGGGCCGAACCGTCGTTGGTATCATGCTCCACGATCACCAGATTGCCGTAGAAGTTCGTCTGCGGGCCATAGGCGACGGTGCCGTCATCCCCGGCGACGCGCACAGTGCCCGCGGCTGCGGCCAGAATCGGCGTGCCCGTCGGAACGATAAACTCCACTCCGGTGTGCGGCCGCAACGACCCGCCGCGCGTGCTGCCATAGGGGTAGGACTTGTCCGTCCACGTTGGCCCGGATGCCGGCACGGGTCGTTGGAGCCAAAGCTGCTGCCCCAGCGGAACGGGTGGCGGAGGTGGAGGAGTGAATGTCGGCGCGGGCGTTTCGGTAGGGCCGGAGTCGCCCGACTCACCGGTTGTGGTTGGCTCTGTCCCCCTGGGGGTTGAGGTTTGGATGCTCGTCGGCGAGGGCGGCGGCGCCACGGTGCCGGGAACGGCCGCGGCAGGTGACGATTCCTCTATCGGCTGTGTTGGGGTTGTAGACAATGGAGGATGCACCGATTGCTCCACTGAAGGCTCCGGGGCTATCTCGGCACCTGTGGAAGTGATGGCTCCTCCGCCGCTTTCCGCAGATGTCCGGCAGCCGGCAAGCAACAGCCCCGCAAGGATCACAACAAGGCCGATCGCTCTCACCAAGCGACCGGCCCTGCCCAACTGGAGAGTCAAACTAGAGGCCTCCGCGCTCTTCGGCGATGGCTACAGCCTCGTGCGCCAGCTGTTCGGCCTCCGCGATCAAAGCGTTCACCTCTTTCGACCACGTGGCCGCCAACTCCCGATTCTTCAGTCCGACTCCGTTGACCTTCACATTCAGCCCGGCCCCGTGGACGGCCGCGCGAGCCATGATCGCTCCTACCGAGGCGTCGGTGGCGGCGTTGACGTTGCCGATGGTGGCAATGGTTTTGGCCAGCCGCACGGCCTCGAGGCTTAATCGGGCGACCCGGAGGGGGACTTCGCCGGCGTGGGTCGTCGCTGCTTCCATGGCGACTGCCTTGGTATCGGCGTCCATCTCCTTATCGCGGACGACGCGGAGGATACCCTCAAACGAGGCTGCGTCCTCATCGACCGCGGCGATCAGTTCGTGCCGGATCTCCTCAGCCTTGGCGATGATGCTCTCGGCCTGATCGTTTACATCCACATACTTCTTGCGGCCGGCCGTCAACCCGGCGGCCATTTGGGTCAGGGCGGCTCCCAACGCACCAGCCAACGAAGCGACAGAGCCACCTCCGGGTGTGGGTGTTGAAGAAGCGACGGCGGCGGCGAATCGACCCATATGGATGACCTCTGATTCATCGGCTTCTTCCTGGTCTGAAGCATGGAGGCGCAATTCCAACACCTGCTCATCGGGCAGGTCGCCCAGTTGCAGATACCACTTGGCGCTATCCAGTAATGCTTTCTCCGGGATGAGACCAACCAATTCGGCGCGTGTCACCGATAAACCGTGCTGAGCGGCTTCGCGCTTAACGGCTTCCTGCACGCGATAGATGGGCGTCTTGTCAAAGTTCGTCAGGTTCATGCTGACTTGCGCCTGACCTTCCACAAGGAAGCTTTTCGCCTGAGCATATCGCCAGCCGCCACTGGAGAAGCGTACCGCCTTGGCGATCTTTTCGGCAACGGTGACATCATCCGAGTTCAGGTAGAGGTTATAGGCGATGAGGAACGGCCGCGCTCCGATGACCGTCGCACCCCACTTTTGTGGCACGGCCGGCCCGTAATCCGGTGTGCGATCGGGATTGGTCGCTACCTCATCCCGCCATAGCTCATACTGACCCTTACGGATGGCCGACAGGCTCTCACGTTCGGGGCGGGAGGCGGCCGCGCCATAGAGGTAGACAGCCACGCCTAACTCCTCTCCCACTCGCTTGCCCAACCGCTGGGCCATGGCGACGCAGTCCTGCATGGTCACGCCCCGGATGGGGATGAACGGGAAGACGTCGGTCGCCCCAATGCGGGGATGCTCGCCATGATGTTGATCGAGGTCGATCAACTCCTTGGCCACGGCAATGGCTCGATAGCCCGCTTCGATGGCCTCATCCGGTGACCCGACGTAGGTCACGACGGTGCGGTTATGATCCGGATCGGCGCTGACATCCAATACCTGGACTCCCTTGACGCCGCTGATCGCTTCGACAATACGGCCGTAGACTTCCGGGTCACGGCCGTTACTAAAATTCGGTACACATTCAACAATAGATTGCATGCAAAGTCTCCTAATCAATAAGCAGTTTTAGCAAGAGTTTTCTTTATTGACTACTCGTTCTTTTTAATCGCTGCTTTAAGTGATGCCACTGTTGTTTAACTGACTGGGCGGTTGTTCTTTCAACCGGTCGGGGGGTGTAGCGTGCTTCCAGGAAGGCTTCGGTAAGTTCGTCGATCTCTCCCTCTGCCTCCGGCCACGTGGCCCTGAGTTGACGGGCATACTCCAGGGGGGTCTCTCCGGCAGATCGCTTGGTGCCACGCTGCCCGGCTCGGTGAACCAACGCCAGATAATAATAACGAACCTGATCCCGGGGGGACAGAGCGCCGGGACGCCCGCGTCTGGTTCCGGCAGCTGCGCTCTCATCGTGGGTGGTGACCGCAGCTTTGGGAGCGTTTAGCCGGGCGCGTAACTGACGGCTTGTCAATCGGACGCGCCCCGTCAACCTCGCCCATATCTCGCGCAACCACCCGGCGATGATGTGCCATTGCCCCTCTATCCTATCTCGCTGCAGAGTGTAACCCCGTTCACGCAGAAAGTAGAGCAGCGCGCCGATGAGCATGGCGATGATCAGGGTCCAAAAGATCGTTGTGAAGGCCATCTCGACGAACGGGTTGGTCGGTCCAATCGGTGGTGCGGCCGTTTCCACGATCGGCGATGGCGTGGCTTGCGGTGGCTGGATGGGTTCGCTTTCTTCGGCATTGCCGGTCAGGGCCATGATCGATGCCGCGAAGAAATACATGATGGCCTGGATGATCAGGCCGGTAAGGTAGGCGATGCCTCTTACCCCCAGCGACAGGAGACGGCTGATCGGCAGGGTCGAGCCTATTGGCAGAAACGCGGCGACTATGGCAATGGCGAGCAATATCGCCAGCGAACTGCGTTGCCAGCCCCGTTCCAGGTCGGCTTCCTTGGCCACGCCGTCGGCCAGCCAGCGCGCGTTCATTCGTAGCAGACGGCCGTGGCTGAGCAGCCAGAACCCCGCCAGAAAGTAGATGATCAGAGCGACGAGCATGGGGGAACTCAAGCCCAGGCGTGTGATATCGAGTGGATTGACCACACCGGCCAACTGCCTGACCTCAAATGTGCTGAGGGCAGCCAGGATGATCATGACCATGCCAACGGCCAGCCAATTTCCGAGGTAGGTGTTCAGGAGTTGGTCGCGCGATTGTCCGATCGGCCGGTCGTCACCCATCTCCTTTTGTTCGGCCGGGGAGAGCCGGTAGAACTGCTCCTCAAAGAGGCTCACGTCCAGTTTGGCGAATATCCGTCCGGTTGATATCGCAAAGGCCCAACCGATCAGCGTCACAAAGGCTGATGTGAGGAAACCTCCGGTCGAGAGGACGGTGAGAGGGGCGGTCAGGTAGGTTCGCATCTCTTCGGGGGAAGGGATGCCATTGCCGAACACGATCCAACTGTAGGCGCGTACGGCCACCAGAATCAGCAGAACCTCCGCCAGTCGGTATACCAGACGATCGACGCCGAGGCTGTCAGGGTTATTCAGCCAGGCTGAGGTATAGGCGCCTTCAAGCGCAACCAGGAAGCATAAGGGGACGAGGACCATCCAGGGCTTATCGGGCGAGATGACAAGAATGATGACCAGTAGGGCAACCGATACTGAGGTTGCCAGAGTGGCGATGAGCAACGGCCGCACCAGTCGCCGGGTCCACGGGTCAACCCGGAACGCCAGACGCTCGCCTTCGGCCGGTTTGTGTTGTAGCTCGGCGGCGGCGATAGCGCCCTTCCTGCGCAACGTTCGGGAAGGGCGGCTCATCTCAGGATCGCTCCCTCGGCCGGCCCGGTCACAGGGCGATGCCATAGTGACAGGTCTCGTTGGTTGACGATATGATAGGCTTGGAAGCCTAGCCTGCGCGCCCTTTCCCGTACAAAGCCGAAGTTGGCCGTCGGTTCGATGGCGATGAGGATGGGGTTAAAGCCGCTGCGGGCCAGTTGGTGCAGCATATTGCACGTCGTTTCGTCTCCCTGCCCAGTGATAACAGGTACGGTGACGCCCCAGCTAAGATTGGTGCAGGCCGATGGCGCCCACTGCGAAAGCGGGATCGTCTCCCGCATGTCGAGTCGAGCCAGTTGTTCCAGGATCTTCATCAGATGCGGCCGCCCGTTTCGGGGTGCGATGGGTGGAGCCAAATAGCGCCCCAGACCACCCTCGGCCGCTGCCGAATCGAATAGCAAACGCCCGGTCACTTCGTCGAAAACCCGCTTGTCGGCCTGCAGGCGCAGCGGATCCACGCCGTTGGATGACAGCCCGACCGACTGTCGCTGATTGATCAGATGGGTTGCCAGCGAGGCGGCCACCACGATGGCCCATTCGGTGGCTTCGTGTCGGTTGCGCCGCTCGTAGGACCCGCTGTACAGATCGAGCAAGATAGCAGTTTCCAGCGAGATGGCCGGCTCGAATGTGCGCACTAATAACTTACCGGTGTGGGCGCCGGCTTTCCAGTTCATCTGCCGCAGCGAATCGCCGGACCGAAAATCCCGCACCCCCATCGGCCGTGCCGGGTCTTCAAATAGTCGCTGCCGGCTGGCAATGGTGCCGAACGGCAGCCGCGAGGGCAATCCCAGCCGCGCCAGGGGTATAATTCGGGGGTAGACGGTCAAGTAATCCGGCGCGAGGTAGCCGGAGCGAGGTTTGGCCAGTCCGAACAGGTCGCCATTCGTCAATTGCATCGGTCCGAGGGAGTAATAACCGCGCTGTAGCCCCTTGACGTGATAGGTGTGGCTGATCATTTGCCGCCCGTGGATCGCTCGCACAAGCTGGACAGATTCCTCCACGCGCAATTCCGGCGGCACATGCTCCTGAATCTGAAGCCAGGGGACTGCCAGACGACTGGTATTGGTCAAGGTCAATTTGACTTCGACCGATTCACCGAGGAAGGCCCGTCGACGGAACTCACGGGCGGCCGTCAGCTTGCCCAGCGCTCGCGCGGTATGCCAGCGGCTCCAGGCGAAAATACCCACGGCGATATAGAGGATGTAGAAGATGAAATCGACACGCAGCAGGAAGGCGATTGCTAACAGCAGGAGCAGCAGCCATGAATAGCGGGACATGGCTAGATCTCTCCGATGGTGAGCGTCGCCTCCTGCAATATCCTCGCTACGATCTCTTGCACGGTCACACCTCGCAACGCGCTCTCCGGATGAAGCAGACAGCGATGGGCCAGCACGGGAGAGGCCAGATATTTGACGTCGTCGGGCAAAACGTAATCCCGCCCTTGCAACGCGGCATAGGCCTGGGCGGCGCGATAGAGCGCGTGGCTGCCGCGTGGGCCGGCCCCCAACAACAGATCGGGGTGGCGGCGAGTGCCGAACGTCAGCCCAATGATATAATCGCGCACCGTCTCGTCAACGTGTATCTCCCAGACTTGTCGAGCGAGCGCCGGTAATTCGTGGCCGTCCGCCACCGGACCGATTGAGTCGATGGGATGCTCCCGTTCCAGGTTGAGCAACATCTGGCTCTCCGATTTTTCATCCAGGTAGCCAAGCGTTAACTTCATGAAGAAGCGGTCCAGTTGGGCTTCCGGCAGGGGAAATGTGCCCTCATACTCCACCGGGTTCTGCGAGGCAATGACGCAAAACGGGCGTTCGAGCGGTCGGGTGACGCCGTCGACCGTGACCTGTCGCTCGCCCATGGCTTCCAGCAGAGCGGACTGGGTGCGAGGCGTGGCCCGATTGATCTCATCGGCCAGCAGGATATTGCTGAATATCGGGCCGGGGATGAAAGAAAATTCACCCCGCCGCGGATCGAAGGCCGATACACCGGTGATGTCGTTGGGTAGCAGATCGGGCGTGCATTGCAGGCGCTTGAAGTCGATCCCCAGACTGACCGCCAGCGCTCGGGCCAGCATTGTCTTGCCCGTCCCCGGCACGTCCTCCAGCAGGACATGCCCCTCGCACAGCACGGCGACAATCAACATCTCCAGGATGTCTCGCTTGCCGATAATGACTCGTTCGACATTGTCCAGCACACGTTGGGAAAAGGTTTGAATATCGTTCATGGCGATCAGGACTCATATTAACATAGACCTGCCGGATAGGGAACGATAGCGGCGGGCGCTCCACGATGCTATACTTCGACCCACATGAAACGGGAGGTTCGGCATGAGGCAATACCTCGAGCTGTTGCGACACGTACTGGATAACGGCACCCGGAAGGAGGATCGCACCGGCGTCGGCACCCTGAGCGTCTTCGGCCATCAGATGCGATTTGATCTGGCCCAGGGGTTCCCTCTGGTGACTACCAAGAAACTCCATATGCGCTCGATCATCGTCGAGTTGCTCTGGTTCCTCCGCGGCGATACCAACATCGGTTACTTGCGCGATAACAAGGTGACCATCTGGGATGAGTGGGCCGACGAAAACGGCGATCTCGGGCCGATCTATGGCCATCAGTGGCGCTCCTGGGGGACGGCCGACGGCCGAGTCATCGACCAAATCGCCGCGGTCGTCGAGGCGATTCGCCGCACGCCCGATTCCCGCCGCCTCATTGTCAGCGCCTGGAATGTGGGCGAGATCGATCGGATGGCCTTGCCGCCGTGCCACTGCCTCTTCCAGTTCTACGTCGCCGACGGCCGCCTTTCCTGCCAGCTTTACCAGCGCAGCGCCGATATCTTTCTCGGCGTGCCGTTCAATATCGCCTCCTACGCATTGCTGACCAAAATGCTGGCCCAGATAACGGGTTATGAGGCGGGCGAATTCGTCCACACCCTCGGCGATGCTCATCTTTACCTGAACCACCTTGATCAGGCGCGGCTGCAACTGACTCGTGAGCCGTACCCGTTGCCGGAGATTCGCCTCAATCCGGCCGTCGATTCCATCTTCGGGTTCGACTATCCCGATTTCGAGCTGGTCGATTACCAGTACCACCCGCGCATCGCCGCCCCTATCGCGGTCTAGGAGAGCCGATGACTCAACGACCTCGCATTGCCTACGTTGTGGCCATGGACGACAACCGCCTGATTGGCCGCGACAATGCGCTGCCTTGGCGTCTGCCTGACGATATGGCCTGGTTCCGTGAAAAGACGATGGGCAAGCCATGCATTATGGGGCGTAAAACCTATGACTCCTTGCCCTACCGGTTTCGGCCGCTGCCCGGTCGACTTAATATCGTCGTCACGCGCAACCCGGGGTATGAAGCCCCGGGCGCGGTAGTCGTCCACTCAGTCGAGGAGGCGCTGGCCGCGGCCGAGGACGTCGATGAAGTCGTCATTATTGGCGGCGCGGATTTGTTCAGCCACCTTATGCCCGTGGTCGACAGATTGTACCTGACCCACGTCCATGATGCGGCCGAGGGTGACGTCTTCTTTCCCGAATTCAATCAGGCTGAGTGGCGCGAGAGCTATCACGAGTACCACCCCGCCGACGACCGCCACGCGCTGCCTTTCACCTGGATCATCCTCGATCGAATAGTAGACGGGCGCGCATTTGCTTGAGCAATCATTCCTAAGTAGACTTAGTCCGCGAACGAAAAATCTGCAAATGACAGGGTTGAATATCTCATGGAACCCGAACTCATCACAATCATAGAAGGCCCAACGCCGGACTTTATGCCCAACCCGCAAGGCTGGGTTCAATCTATATATGAAGGTCCATCGGAGATGGATGTGGCCCTTTGCCAGTTGCGCACAGGCAACGGCGAGGATATCCAGGATCGCTGTTTGCGAGCCTGGAGAGAGGGCCGTCCCGTGCGGCTGGACTATCCCGACGATCTGCGCCTCAGACAACAAGTGGATGTGATCGCCCTTCGGCTAACCGAAATTGACGAGGGGGAACTTCTCTTGCTGTGGGTAAACTTGCCCTGGCAACCTGAGGAAGCCGAGGAAGAGGACGGATCGGACGACGATTTCGATTCGGATATTCCTTTTTGATCGTCCGCCGGCATCGGGGAGAGAAGTGAATGACCTACGAGACGATCCTCTATGACGTGGCTGATGGTGTAGCCACCATCACGCTGAATCGCCCGGACAAGCTCAATGCCTTTAACGACCAGATGATCGCCGAGACGACTGCCGCCTTCAAAGCGGCCGGCCGGGATGGTGATGTGCGCTGTTCGGTCATCACCGGGGCCGGACGAGGCTTTTCGTCCGGTCAGGATCTGGGTGATTTTCAGAGCCGGGGCGAAGACGTATCTATCGGCGAGCATCTTCGTCACGGGTATCACCAGCTTATCCGGCAGATGGTGAATCTGGAAAAACCGATCATCGGCGCCATCAATGGCGTTGCCGCCGGTGCAGGTTGCGGAGTGGCTCTGGCGGCCGATATTCGCATCGCCTCTGATAAGGCATCTTTCATGCTCGCCTTCAGCCGTATCGGTCTGATCCCCGACAGCGGACTGAACTGGTTCTTGCCTCGCATCGTCGGCTACGCGCGCGCCTATGAGATGGCTGTCACGGCCGATCGGGTTCCCGCTGATCAGGCGCTGGCGTGGGGGCTGGTTAATCGGGTTGTTCCAGCCGACCAGTTGCCGGAGATCGCCGCCGCCTGGGCACGCCGCCTTGCCGACGGGCCGACATTGGCCTATGGACTTACCAAACGGGCGATGAATCGCGGTTGGGATATGAATTTGGAAGAGTCATTGGCCTATGAGGCGCATATCCAGGAAGTTGCCGGCCGCAGCGGAGATAATCGAGAGGGGATCGCTGCCTTCCTCGAAAAGCGAGAGGCTCGCTTCTCAGGACGATAGATCAGCAGTCTAATTACCGCCGGCCAGATAAATCCGCTCTCCAGCCGTTACCAGGATTCTTAGGGGAGATTCTGTCACGGCGAAATCCGATGCCTCGCTGAGAATATCCTTTCCGCTTCCATCCAGGATTCGATACTGAGTCAGGACGATACCACCGCGGCTGAGTTGAACCAGCCGACCGCTGCCGGGATCGAGCACGAAGATGGACGCGTTTAGCCCGCTACCCACCAGCTTGACGGATGTAGGGGCAAGGAACGGCGTCGCCAGTCCGTTTTGCGCGGGCATGCTCTCGTCCCATGTGATCTGGCCGGTACGTGTGTTGTAATAGCGGATGCGGCCGTTCCCGTAGAGCACCACCAGACTGCCATCTTCCGCATAGAGGTCAAAGTCAACCGCCTGACCGAGGTCGGCCCCATCGGCCAGGGTGATCGCCGCATCCTCCGGTAGTTGGGCATACCCGCTGGAGGCGTAATATTTCCATATTTTGCCGGCTCCTGTATCCAGAACATAGATTCGGTCAAGATAGGTGGCCATGGCTACGGGGTTTAACCAGTTGCTGCTGTTGCCCAGCACCGTGCCACTGGTGTCGCCCATATTGGGAAAATAGCTGAATAGGCCGCCGGACCGGTCGAGCATGCTGATGCGGTCGCGTGTGGTAGCGGCGCTGCCGGGCAGCCATATGATGTCGAGCAAGATGCCCACCGTCTGAGCGCCAACCGCCTGTTTGCTGAAGGCTATCAGGCTAGGTTCTTCCGTCGTCAGCTTTTGGAAAGTATTATCGGTGGGATGGAACAGGACCCGATTGGCGAACTGGTCCAATACGGCCAGGCCTCCATCCGTTCGCCGCAAGACGATGCGCGTCAGATTGGCTCCGTCCTGATACCGATAGAGTGTCGAGGCCGATAGTCGGGTGACTCCGTCCAGCCGGTCCAGCGCGTCGTGGACTTGCGACCGCATGCGTGCTACCTCCGGGTCGCCCTCTCGTAATGCCTCCGCCTCTCCGGCCAGAGTCAGCACCCTGAGATAATGGTCTTGCGCTTCGGGTGATGCGCCACCGACGGCTTCGGCCGCCGCTAATTCGTCCATCATCTCCTGTTTGATCGCCGAGAGTTCAGCGACCGTGCCACGCTGGATGAAAACGCTGGTCAGAACAGAGGCCATGATGATCGGGACGAGAAGGGCCACGGTCGTCGGGATCGCCCAATGAATGGCGGGTTTGTCCGATTCGTCGCGCTGGAATCGCCCCAACACGGCCGCCAGCCAGGCGATGAAGCGTGATAGCCCACGGGCCGACGAGGACGCCGCCCGTCGAGCGCCAACTTCCACCGACGAGGTGGTCGGGAAGTCGCTTGCGGCACCGGTTGAAGTCGTTTGTGCCCGGGACGGTTCGGGAAGTGACTCGACCGGCTTCGGTTTGGCCGGGACGGGTTTGGGGGCCGGGGTGCGGCTGTGCTGGAATGTGAGCGGCAGAGTCGAGGGCAGTTCGTCAGCGAATTCGACCAGGAGCAGGCGAGCGGAATCGCCGGCAAGAACATCCATCAACGATTCCAGACCGCTCTCAATCTCTGAATCAACCAAAACCGGAGCCAGCGATTCCCCGGTTAGATGGGCAGAGCGCGGGTCGGCCAGCAGCATCATGTCGCCGTTTTGCAATTGGTGGAAAGCAAACCGGATATCGATGCCCGCGCTGCGACCGAGGGGGGTCAGCACATCCGGCGCTCTCGCCGGCAGACGTTCGACGCCGAAATTATGGCCCAGAAAAGCGATGCCTTCGCCTACCTGAAGCGAGTAGAGTTCGCCACCATGCATAACTGCGCAACTCAACGCGCCTTCATGGGAGGACCTGGCGGTCATATTATGGCGCAGGAGTTGCTCGTTGCTGTCGAGCACCGCCCGACGTAAAGCCGAGGTGACGGTGCCTGTCGAGGCGAAGAACTGTTTGGCCATTCCTTCGACCAGTTCCTGGGCCAGGTCGGCCGCCTCATCCGATTGTCCGGTCAGCGTCAGGTGGATGAATAAATAGTCCCGCTCGCGACCACGAGCGGCTTTTTGTGGGGCGGGCTGGGCCAGCAGTCCCGGCACCGAACCCTCATTAAGGACGGTGCCGTTGATGACCGATAAATGGGCGGTGATGGCTAACAGATCCACGTTGTATGAGCGATTAATTGCACCGGGCCTCGGCGAGATGACCTATCTGACTCTCGCCGAGGCATTGTTTTGATTTGATGTTGATCAGCCCTCGTAGGCGACGTAGTCCATGCCAAAGGCCAATGCCACGGCCTCATAGGTTACGTAGCCCTCGAACGTATTGAGGCCCTTGGCCAGACCCGGATCCTCGGCCATGGCTTCTATTGCTCCGAGACGGGCCAATCGCCGCACGTAAGGTAGGGTAGCGTTGCTCAGGGCCAGCGTGCTCGTGCGCGGAACCGCACCGGGCATGTTGGCCACGCCGTAATGTACCACGCCTTCAACCATGTAGACCGGGTCGGAATGAGTTGTGGCGTGGATTGTCTCCACACAACCGCCCTGATCAACGGCGACGTCGACGACGACGCTGCCGGGGTTCATGGTCGAAATCATCTCCCGAGTCACAAGCCGCGGCGCGCGCGCGCCGCGTACAAGGACACTGCCGACAACGAGGTCTGCGTTATGGACAGCTTCGGCGATGTGGTAGGAGTTGGAGGCGACGGTTGTCAATCGGCCGTGCAGCACATGCTCCAGATAGCGGAGCCGGTCGAGGTTTGTGTCGAGGATAGTCACATTTGCGCCCAGGCCCAAGGCCATTTGGGCCGAGTTCGTGCCGACGACGCCGCCACCGATGACCACGACATTAGCCGCAGGAACGCCGGCTACGCCCCCCAGAAGAATGCCGCGGCCTTGATGGGAACGCTCCAGGAAGTGTGCACCGACCTGAATCGACATACGACCGGCCACCTCGCTCATGGGAGTCAGCAGGCACAGGCTGCCGTCGGCCGCTTCCACCGTCTCGTAGGCGATGCCGGTCACACCCGAATCTACCATGGCTCTGGTCAGAGCCTCCTCGGCCGCCAGATGCAGATAGGTGAACAGGAGAAGGTCCGAGCGAAGATACTGATATTCAACAGCGATGGGTTCCTTGACCTTGACGACCATGCTCGCGCCCCAGGC
This sequence comes from uncultured Ardenticatenaceae bacterium, assembly GCA_964466135.1. GTDB lineage: Bacteria > Chloroflexota > Anaerolineae > Promineifilales > Promineifilaceae > Promineifilum. Next base: position 18,217 of record CAYXNH010000006.1, read on the forward strand.
ATCGGCCGCAGTGGGGACGATCGTCGCCCCGGCTCCACTGTATTGCTCGTCGGTAAAGCGGCTACCATCGCCCGCCCCCTTCTCGACCAGCACCGTATGGCCTTGTTCGACGAGTTGTCGCACGCCGGCTGGCGTCATGGCGACGCGATATTCATTATTCTTAATTTCTTTAGGTACACCGACTATCATTGGGATACTCCTTATGGAAATTCGTGGGCATTTATATTGTACCTCTATTCCAAAACATAACCTAAATTACCATTGCGCTCATTGTCTAGTCACAGGGAATGGGTAGAATAAACTTTATCTTAGGGGCGGTAAACACATTCCGCCGTCGGTAACAGGAGCTGAATCGATATGGAAATTAAAGTCGAGAAGGGCACTATTCAGTCGAGCGCGGCCGATACCCTCATCGTTAATTTATTTGAAGGCGTGACTGTTCCTGGTGGGGCCACTGGCGCAGTTGATCAAGCGCTGGGAGGCGCGATCAGCGATCTGATCGCCGGTGGCGATCTGAATGGCAAGGCGGGAGAGGTCGCCGTGATTTATCCTCGTGGGGCGATCGCCGCCCGTCGCGTGCTGGTGGTGGGCCTGGGTAAAGCGGCCGGATTCGATCTGGAGGGCGTTCGGCGAGCGGCGGCTGCGGCCATCAAACGCGCTGTCGCCCTTAACGCTGAGCATGTGGCCACCATTGTCCACGGCGCGGGGATCGGCGGGCTGGATGTGGCCGAGGCTGCGCAAGCTACCGTTGAAGGGGCGCTGCTGGCCGCCTATCGTTTTGATGCGCCAAAGAAGCGGGAAGCCTCCCATGATGTCAGTTCACTGACCATCGTCGAATATGACGATTACCGTATCGAGGACATCACCGCAGGCGCGCGAACGGCCGAAGCAGTCGTTGCCGGGGTGTGTCTGGCTCGGGACCTGGTCAATATGCCGCCGAATGTGGCTACACCGACACGCCTGGCGGAAGCGGCCGAAGGCATCGCCTTTACCCATGGGATGGCTGTTACCATCGGTGACCGCGATTGGGCGGCCGAGCGCAAGATGGGCGCTTTTCTGGCCGTTGCCAAGGGTGCGGGCGAGCCGCCCAAGTTCATCGTTCTGGGGCATCATATCGATCGCACCGATGTGCCGACGGTGGTTCTGGTTGGCAAGGGTATCACCTTCGACACCGGCGGCATCTCGCTCAAGGCCGCCGAGCGAATGGGCGATATGAAGTCCGACATGGGTGGAGCTGCGGCCGTGTTGGGGGCGATGGAGGCGGTTGGCCGCCTGAACATACCCTTGCGAATCATCGGCATCACCCCGGCCACCGAGAATATGCCCGATGCCAACGCCTATCGGCCGTCCGACATCATCACTGCGTCCAACGGCAAGACCATCGAGATCATCAGTACTGATGCCGAAGGTCGCATGGTTCTGGCCGATGCGCTGGTTCATGCTGGGACCTTTCATCCTGACGCGGTTATCGATCTGGCCACCTTGACCGGAGCGTGCGTGACCGCTCTTGGTAGTGGGGTAGCCGCGGGCATCTTCTGCAACAATGATGCCTTGCGCGAGCGACTGCTTGCCGCCTCGGACGCTACATACGAACGTATTTGGCCGCTGCCTCTTTACGAGGACTATCGCCGGACGATCAACTCCGAGGTAGCCGACATGAAGAACAGCGGCGGCCGATCCGGTGGCGTGGGCACATCAGCGGTGTTTCTGCGCGAGTTCACCAACTACCCGTGGGCACACCTCGATATCGCCGGGATGGCGCTGTTGGAGAAGGGCAATGAGTACACACCCGTCGGGGGCACGGGCTTCGGCGTGCGGCTTCTGGTCGCTTATTTGCTCGGTATGGCCGACGGAAGATAGTCTTTAGGCACCCGTGTATTTCTTGACTTGTTATGGCTCTCACAGTACGTGCTATAATTTCAGTCATGAAATACCGTCATGGACTAACGGAATGATTTCAACCAGTTGATGGGAAATGTAGCGAGGCGAAAACATGACCGTTCCAATGCAACCGCTCACTCTCGGCATCGAGGAAGAATATCAGATCATCGATCCCGAAACGCGCAACCTGCGAACCTATATCAGTGAACTGCTCACTCAGGATCAAGCCCGACCGCAAAAGCTGGACCTGAAGCCGGAATTGATGCAATCTCAGGTTGAGGTCGGAAGCCGAATTTGCAAGGATATCACAGAGGCGCAAGGGGAAATCTCCCGCCTTCGTCGCGAAGTTTTGGAGATGGCCGATCAAAACGGTTTGAAGATCGCCGCGGCTTCGACCCACCCCTTTGCGCGCTGGGAAGACCAGATTATCACCGAAGGCACGCGCTACCGGGAATTGCTTGATGATATGCAGGGCGTCGCCCGCCAGCTCCTTATCTTTGGAATGCACGTCCATGTCGGATTTAACGATGATCCCAGCTCGCGTGAGTTGCTGATCGCGGTCATGAATCAGGCTCGCTACTTCATCCCCCATTTGCTGGCCTTGTCTACCAGCTCGCCCTTCTGGCGCGGGCAGAACACCGGCCTCAAGTCCTATCGCAGCGTGATTTTTGAATCGTTGCCGCGGACGGGTATCCCGCATTCATTCATGTCCTGGAGCGAATATAAACGGTACGAAATGATGCTGGAGCGGGTGGGAGCATTCGGCAAGATCGATAAACGGGCCAAAATCTGGTGGGACATCCGGCCGCACCCGGTCTACAGCACGCTTGAGTTCCGCATCTCCGATATCTGTACCAATATCGATGATTGCATCTGCATCGCCGCCCTCTTCCAGGCAATCTGCGCCAAGCTGCTTAAACTGCGGAGACAAAATATGGGCTGGCGGCAATATCGTCATGTCCATATCACTGAGAACAAATGGCGTGCCGTGCGTTACGGCATCGACGGGGAGTTGATCGACTTCGGTATCGAGCAATCAGTGGCCTTTCCTGATCTGATGATGGAGCTTCTGGAGCTGATCGATGATGTTGTTGATGACTTGGGCAGCCGCAAGGAAGTGGAGCACGTCCACAGTATCCTGAAGAACGGTTCGAGCGCCGACAAGCAGTTGCGCGTCTATCAGGAACATGGTGGCGAAGAAAACCACGATGAGGCCATGCGCGCCGTTGTCGATCACCTGGTAGCAGAGACCAGTCGTGGCGTAATATAGATTGAGTTACAAGCGGGTATCCGGGTAGATAACCTATAGGTTCACCGGATACCCGCTTTTTTACCAAGTGCGATAGCGGAATACCCCATCGACTACCGTCCCGGCAATACCGACATCCAGTAACTCATCAGCCGGCGTGGCGGTCAAATCCCGATCGAAGATCGTCAAGTCGGCCAGCTTGCCCGGGGTGATGCTACCTTGGTGGCGCTCCTGGCCCGCAGTGACGGCCGCGGCCGTCGTGAAGGCGTAGAGCGTCTCAGCTAACGACAGCCGCTGTTCCGGGAACCAGCCTTCGGGGCCGGGATAGCCGTTGGCGCGCCGGCGAGTCAACGATGCGTGGATGCCGGGCAATGGGTCGATTCGCTCCACCGGCGCGTCCGAGCCGAATACCACCAGCGCGCCACTGTCCAGCATGGTTCGCCAGGCATAGCTGTAGCGCGCCCGAGCGCCCCAATAGCGGTCGGCCATGTCGATGTCTGAGGTGGCATGGATCGGTTGCATGGAGGCGATGACGTCAAGTTCGGCCAGCCGATTCAGATCGTGGGGGTGGAGGACCTGAACGTGCTCGATGCGGTGACGCAGGCGCGGTCTGTTGTTGGCTCTCTCTTCACGACGCAATAATTCATAAACGTCGAGCACATCATGGTTGGCCCGGTCGCCGATGGCGTGGATGGTCATGCTGAGACCGCCCGCGTTGGCTTGCCGGGCTTTCTCCAGCATCTCCTCCTTCTCCGTCACGACGATTCCCAGGTTGTCAGGTTCGCCTTCATAGGGCGCGATCATCGCCGCCGTTCGCGAGCCAAGCGCGCCGTCGGCAAATATCTTCACGCCGCCGATACGTAGCCAATCGTCGCCGAAGCCGGAGCGCAGGCCTACCCCCAGCGCGTGTTCCAATCGGTAGACAGGGATGTTCTTCACCACGCGCAACCCAAGCTCGCCTGCCTCGCGCAGTAATTGCAGGGCTGTGAAGCAGTCGCGGCCGTCGAAATCGTGCAGACCCGTCAGCCCGACCGACCAGCAATACGCTTGCGCTTGCCTCATGGCATCGGCCACTTCCGCCGGCGTCGACTTGGGAATGTAAGCCGCTACCAACTCCATCGCATCCTCGAAGAAAATGCCCGTTGGATTGCCGTCGGCGTCGCGCTGAATTTGGCCGGAGGGCGGGTCGGGCGTCGTGGCATCGATTCGGGCCAGCTTCAGGGCGGCGCTGTTGGCCCATGCCGCGTGCCCGCTCTTGTGGGCGAGATACGCAGGGCAGTCGGGGACGACGGCATCCAGATCGGCCGCGGTGGGGAAGGCGCGATCCGGCCATGCGTCCTGCGACCAGCCTCGGCCCCGCAGCCACCCCGTTTCCGGGTGCCGGACGGCAAAAGCTGCGATGCGCTCCAGCGCCTCCGCGCGAGTTGCCGCTCCATCGAGATCGGCCGTTTGCAGACTGATGGCGAAGTGCTGGAAGTGGACGTGCGCGTCGACCAGACCCGGCGTGACGAAGCGGCCGCCGAGATCGACCCATTCACCGCCCGGCCCCAGCAGCTCCTTCATGGCGTCGTCGTCGCCCACAGCCATGATCTGGTCGTCACGGATGGCAACGGCCGTAGCTCGCGGGTTGGCCAGGTCCAGTGTATAGATATGCCCATTGGTCAAGACCAGTGAAGCCGGCATCAGCACACCTCTTTTGTTTGGATTGGTGGCCGCTAGCGATTTGAAGCGGCCGAAATAGATGAAAGCTCTTTTACCAACAGCGTTTCCAGATAGGGCGTGACACCCCAATACGCCTTGAGCGCCTTGTATTCATCGACAAGCGACGAAGGGGCGGCCGCCCCGGTGTAGATGGCCCGGATCATCAGATTCTTGGGCGTATGCTCCACGGGAACGAATTCCAGCGCTTCGGCCCGATAACCAATCAGCCGCAAAATATGGACACGAAATGAATCGGTCAGGATATCCCCCAGCCGCTCGCGCAAGATGCCTTGGCGTAGCACGGGGCGAAACGGCTCCGGCGTCTCGGCCGCCGCCAGTTGCGTCTGCAAATGATGATGACAACAGGGAGCGCTGAAGATGAGCTTGCTGCGCCATTGAACCGCCCTTGCCAGCGCTTCATCGGTGGCCGTGTCACAAGCATGGAGCGCCAGGACGATATCGGGAGGGGCGGCCGCCTCGTATTCGATGATTCGCGCCGTCTCGAAGTGCATCCCCGTCCAGTTCAGGGTGGCAGCGGTGTCATTGTGCCGATCCATCAGATGAGCCTTGGTATCGATGCCGGTCAGCGTGGCGGGGATGCCTTTGATGTCGTTGAGGTAATGATAGGCGGCGAAGGTCAATGCGGCGCTGCCGCACCCGAGATCGACGACACGCACCGGCCGACTATCCAACCGATCGATCTCGCCGGTTTCGTCGATGAGGCGCAGAAATTCGTTTATCTGCTGGAACTTTCGCCGCTGGTTGGCCCGTACTTCCCCGCCGGCCGTCATCACGCCGATGGCTTGCAGAAATGGGATAGGCTGATCATCGCGCAGAATGCCGGGCTTGGCGCGATCGTGAGCCAAATCGAGCCGGATGGGTTGTCCCTTGCGCTGTTCGCGATGGATGATCGGCCGCCCCTTCTTGCTAAACTGCACCCGGATCGTCTCCCCTGTCGAAGTGACCTGGATGCTTTTGAAGGGCAACGCCGACAATTCATCCAGACGCACAAGCGCCTCGGCTCGCCTGAAATTCCTGGCGGTATCCTGTGTGCCGTCGAAATGTGAAAACTGGAGGTGGCGGCCGTCCTTCAGCAATACCGGGCGGATGGTGATACGTGTCCAGGGAATCATCTCGCCGGGTCGTGTCCCCTGGAAGGTAGCCTCGACGAATGAATCCTCGTTCAGGATGGCTTCGCGAAGAAGCTGTGCGTACGATTCAGCCATAAATCTGAAACCCGGTAATTACCTGTCCGGCGATCACTCGCCCCATTCAAGCTCCTCATCCCCGATGAAGACTGTGTCGCCGACCTTCACTCCTGCCTCGTTCAGGGCCGCGGTAATGCCCGATCGCTCCAGTACCTCCTGGAAACGCAACAGCGAATCCTCGAATTCAAAGTAGGTCATGGCGGCGATACGTTCGATCTCTTTGCCCCGCACGCGCCAGACATGGCCGTCCTCGCGCTTGATCGTGAAGGCGCTTTCTTCGGCCGGTGGCCGGATGACGGTCGGTTCGCCGGTGGTTGGCGGTCGCAAGAGAGGTGCGGCGTCGGCCATACGCTTCACTTCGTACAGCATCTCCCGCACACCCTCGCCGGTGACGGCCGAGATGCTCATGAAGCGGTGGCCGCCGTTTATAATATGCGCCCGGATTTTCGGCTCCAGCTTCTTCACATCCGGTAAGTCGATCTTGTTCAGGACGACAAGCTGCGGTTTGGTGCCTAATTCCGGACTATACAAGGCGAGTTCCTCATTGATCATCGCATAGTCGCTCAGAGGGTCCGGGGACATACCGTCCAGAAGATGGACGAGAATGCGGGTTCGCTCGATATGACGCAGAAAGTCGTGGCCTAACCCGGCACCCCCGGCTGCTCCTTCAATCAGGCCGGGAATGTCGGCCAGCACGATGGTCTCATAATCACCGATGGTGGCGACACCCAGGTTGGGTTGGAGAGTGGTGAATGGATAGTCGCCGATTTTTGGGCGCGCTGAACTGACCACGGATAGCAGTGTCGATTTGCCTGCGTTAGGCACGCCGATGATGCCTACGTCGGCGATGAGTTTCAGTTCCAGCGCCAACCATAATTCTTCTCCCGGCTCGCCGCGTTCGGCGATGCGCGGCGCTTGCCGGCGGCTGTTGGCGAAATGTTGATTGCCTCGGCCGCCCCGTCCACCGGCCAGAACGACGACCTCCTGTCCCGACTCCAGCAGCTCAGCCAGCACATCGCCCGTCCCGGCATTGCGGATAATCGTCCCCAGTGGGGCCTCAAGGCGTAAATCCTCACCTTGTGCGCCGGCCATGCGCTGCACCGTCCCATGAACGCCGTTGCCCGCCCGATAATGTTTGTTTCTCTGGAACTTGGCCAGGCTGTTCAAATGGGAAGACGCGACGAAGATCACGTTGCCGCCTCGGCCGCCGTCACCGCCGTCGGGACCGCCCAGGCGCACGAATTTCTCGCGCCGGAAGCTGATCATGCCGTCGCCGCCGTCGCCACTGCGGACGTTTATTTTGGCTTCATCGTAGAACATAGAGGGCTTTTCCCTTGATATGGCTTAATTGTCGACCCGATCGCCGCCCAGCAAGGATTGCAGGGCAGAGAACCGGGGATCGATCTCGTCTTCCGCGCAGCCGCAATCGCCATTATTCAGATTGGCCCCGCATTCCTGGCACAGGCCATGACAATCCGGGCGGCACAACACCTTGATTGGCACGCTCAGCAGGCTCAGTTCACGGACCAACGGTGCAAGGTCGATCATGCCATCCTCGCCCACACGAGCCTCGCCTTCGGGCGCGGCATGGGGCGGATAGTAGTATAGTTCATCGATCGACACATCGACGGGCACGATGGCCTCTTCCAGACAGCGCACGCACTCCATCGCTATCGAACTTTCCAGATGTCCTTGCAGGTAAACGCCCTCGGTGGTTCGAGTGGCGGTTATGGAACCGCGCAAGGGCGCCAGAGTGACGTCATCGCTCAACTGGACGCTGGGATAATCGAGTTCGATGAGCCGGCTGGTGCCATGATCGGCTTCCAAAAGAAAGCCGAAGTTGAAGCGCAGGCGTGATAATTTCATCATACACCTTCCAACTCAGATCGGGATAAAATGGGAGTATAGCATAAGCCGGTTCGATCTGCGCAGCCGGCGCGAGGTTATTCGTTGTGATTAAGAACAACATCCGGCGACTGTTGATCGCCACTCATAATCCGGGAAAGGTCGCTGAATACGCCGACATCCTGGAAGACAGCCGTATCGAATGGTTGTCTCTGGATGATGCCGGCATTACCTTTGACGTGGAAGAAAATGGCTCGACCTTTTATGAGAATGCCGTCCTCAAGGCGGTTACCTATGCCCGGCAAAGCGGATTGCTGACTCTGGCCGATGATTCGGGTCTGGAGGTGGATGCTTTGGGCGGGAAGCCCGGCGTCCTGTCGGCCCGCTACGGCGGCCCGGGACTTTCGTCGGCCGACCGCTACCATCTGTTGCTCGAGGCGCTGGCCGGCGTTCCCGAGGTCGACCGCACGGCCCGCTTTCGTTGTGTCATTGTGCTGGCTTCGGGTGATGGTATGATCCTGGGTTCAGCTGATGGCGTTTGTGAGGGGCAAATCGCCTTCGAACCCCACGGGGAGGGAGGATTCGGCTACGATCCGGTGTTTTATCTGCCGGGAAGGGGGGTGACGATGGCCCAGTTGCCGGCGGCCGAAAAGAACCGCATCAGCCACCGCGGCCGCGCCTCCTATTCTATCGGACCGCTACTTCGCCGGACACTCCGGGAATTGGAGTAAGGATTTCGCCCTGGCTTCCTCGTTGGGGCCAAAGGGGTGACGAATCGACTCAAGCTAACCCGGCGGCGAAGTCGGCGATTAGGCTCCGTACTTCGGCCGTTCTCTCCAGCATGGCGTAATGGCCGGTCTCTGCCAGAGTGACGAATTTGGCTTGTGGTATATCTGACACCAGTGATTCCGTGAGGCGAAGCGGTGTCAGGCGATCCTGTTCTCCGGCGATGACGAGCGTCGGGATGCCGATGGCATGCAGATTCGGCCGAAGGTCGAACCGATTGCAGGCCAGGAAGTCGCCAAAAAGGGTCATGGCATCGGTAGCCAACACGGTGCGCTGAATTTCCTCCTGTATTTCCGTCGATGGTTGGCCCAGGCCAAGGGTGGCGATGAATTCAGCTACCTCGTCCGGGGCGCTAGTTGCTCCTCGCAACACCTTGTCATGGACGGGCATGCGCGGACCGGCCCCTAACAGGACCAGGCCGCGTAACGCCACTGCCGCACGAGAGGCGACGGTCAGGGCGATCGCGCTGCCCATTGAGTGGCCGACTAACAGGATATTCTCCAGGCCCAGAGCGGCGATGAACTCCTCGACGGCTACAGTGTACTGATCGATCGTTCGGCAGCCTGGCGAGGAGGAGCGGCCGTGGCCGGGAAGGTCCAGCGCCACTGCTCGCGTTCCGGGGATGCCGTAGAGCGCTTCGGGCCAGACGGTGTGGGAACTCGCCGCACCGTGGGCGAACAACAAAGTCAGATTTTTCTCGTTCGTGCGGCGATCGATATAAAACAGTTCACGATGATTCAGGCTGAGAGAAGGCATAGCATCCTATTATAGCGCGTTTGCCCGGCGGGATCGTACTGATACAATGACGAGAATGATCGGGTGAGGTCACCCGCCTCCAGGGAAATATTTATGAGCAAATTTATCATTGAGGGCGGCCAACCCTTAAGCGGCGTAGTCAAGGCAAGCGGAAACAAAAATGCGGCTCTGAAACTGCTGCCGGCCTGCTTACTTACCAGTGAACCCGTCATTTTACATAACATCCCGGAAATTCGTGATGTGCAGAACACGATCCTGATTTTGCGTGATTTGGGTGTCGAGATGACCGATCTGGGCAACGGCAGCTGGAGAATCCATGCCCAACACGTCAACAAAACCGGCCTCGATCCTGATTTAGGGGCGCGCACCCGTGCCTCGTTCGTCTTTGCCGGGCCGATGCTGGGTCGTATGGGTAGTGTTCAGTTACCCGTGCCCGGTGGCGATGTCATCGGCGGCCGCCCGCTCGATACCCATGTCCAGGCGCTGACTGCTCTGGGAGCGAATATCAGCATGAGCCAGCGCGGCGTTTTTGAGATGGAAGCCCCCAAATTGCATGGTGCAGGCCACCTCCTCCTGGCAGAGGCCAGCGTGACGGCCACAGAGAACGCCATCATGGCCGCCGTTCTGGCCAAAGGTGAAACCGTCATCTACAACGCGGCTTGTGAACCTCACGTTCGCGATCTGTGTGAGTTTCTCAAATCCATGGGCGCGGATATCGAGGGGCTCGGCAGCAACTGCCTGACCATCAACGGGGTCGATCGACTAAACGGCACCGAATTTTGCATTGGCTCTGACTTTATGGAGGTCGGCAGCTTCATTGGCGCGGCGGCCGTTACCCGCAGTGAAATCCGCATCCAGGACGCCCAACCGAGAAATCTGGGCATGATTCGCCTCGTTTACGAGCGTATGGGCGTGCGCTGGTTTGATGATGGCGAGGATATCGTCATCCCCGCTGACCAGGAGTTGGTTATCCAGGAAGGTCTGGGCGGCCGCATTCCGGAGATCAAGCCGTTGCCCTGGCCGGGGTTCCCCCCGGATCTGATGAGTATCGCTGTTGTGATGGGTACCCAAGCCAAGGGTTCCATCCTGCTTCACGACTGGATGTACGAGAGTCGATTCTTCTTCGTCGACCATTTGACGTTCATGGGAGCGCGAGTAGTGATGTGCGACCCGCATCGCGTGTTGGTGCAGGGGCCGAGCAAGCTTTACGCCAATGCCTCCGGTGTCCCCAGCCCGGATATTCGCGCCGGCATGGCGATGGTCCTGGCGGCTTTATGCGCGCGCGGAACCAGCACCATCCATAACGTCCAGCAGATCGATCGTGGGTATGAGCAGATTGAGACCAAGCTGCGTGGGCTGGGGGCCAACATCGTCCGTGTCGAGGAATGAAACCTGGGGCATCGAATTGCCGTATAGCCAGGTATGAAAGTGCGCTGAAATTGGTGGCGCGCGGCCGTTCCGGCATTTGACCCTGGGGCAGATATTGCTATAATGAGACATTGCTTTCCTGGCTTCTCGACGAAGCACCCGGATTTATTTTCAATCGGATTGCAAGAGTCAACAGGGCATCAGGCCCTGTTTTTTTGGAGAGAATGAGATGACAAAACGTACATACCAACCGAAGATTCGTCGTCGGATGCGCGTTCACGGCTTTCGCGCCCGGATGGCGACTCAGGATGGCCGCGAAGTGCTTAAACGGCGTCGTGCCCGCGGCCGCCGATCGCTGTCGGTGTCCATGAACAACCACGTCAAGCGAGTGAACTGGAACGGCACGTCGGCCACGGCTTATCGCTCTGTCAAGCGATACGGCGGCGGCTGATTGATTAGCGCTGTGCTCTCGTATGCTGCCGCCTCGTTCCCGCCTGCAGCGCTCGGCCGATATCGGCCGCGTCAGGCAACACGGGCGACGCTGCGCGCATCCGATGGCCGTGTTGTTCGTCGCCCGGCAGGTTGATCGCGAGACGGCCGACAGTCGGTTCGCTTTCGCTGTTGGCCGCCATATCGGTGTTGCCGTCCGGCGTAATCGAGTGCGACGCAGGCTAAGAGAGATCGTGCGCCTGAATATTGATCAGCTTGAGCCGGGATACGACTGTTTGTTTGTCGTTCGTCCGGGAGCTGTGACGGCCGACCACGATACGCTTGAGCAAGCTGTTCTTCAATTACTGAGTCGCGGTGGCGTGTTGAAACGCAAGGACACGAAACCCGTGCCCGAAGGATCACAACCGTGAAACAGTTGGCCTTATTACTTATCAAGCTGTACCAGAATACATTTTCACGAGTGCTTCCACCAAGTTGCCGGTTTACGCCTTCGTGTTCTGTCTATGGATATCAGGCAATTGAAAAATACGGGTTCTTCAAAGGCGGCTGGATGGCTATCAAGCGCATCAGCCGCTGCCACCCGTTTAACCCCGGGGGATATGATCCGGTTCCTTGACGGAGGTGTCCATTGCATAAATTGAGTCGGCCGCTCCGGCGGTCTGCGCTCTGGCTGGTGCTGGCTGCCGGCGTTTTATTACTGTCCGCCTGTGGCGGCCGCATCACCAATACAAACTGGGCCGGCCTGTCCACAGACGGCGAGCGCGTCTATCTGGCTTTTGGGCCGCAAGTCCTGGCCTTCGATCCCGAGGCCCAATCCCATCGTTGGATTTACCCGGCCGAGAGCAGCGCGGTCCATTTTTATTCCGCTCCCTCGGCCGCCGAGAATCGGGTCATCTTCGGCGATTATGGCCGGCAAGGCGGCTTATTCTCCCCTCGAGTAACGACATCGGTTTATGCGCTGGAGAATGTCGATTCCGGCATCCCCAGAGAGCTGTGGATTAATTCCGAAGCCGTCACCGATAAGGTCGTCGCACCACCTTTGCAGGTCGGCGAGCAGGTGTTTGTCGGCACGGCCGATAATCATATCGTGTCCCTCAACGTGTCCGACGGCAGCCTTAACTGGAACTTCGAGACCAGCCACGCCATCTGGGGACAGCCCGCCTACCGCGACGATGTCCTCTATGTCACCTCGATGGACTGGTCTGTCTATGCGCTCAATGCCACCACCGGCGAACAGATTTGGACGACCCGTTTGGGAGGGGCATTGCCCAGTGGCCCGGTACTGGGAGACGATTTATTGTATGTCTCCAGCTTCGACGGCAACGTCCATGCCTTGAATATCAGGACCGGCGATGTTGTATGGTCTGCTCCGACGACTGACTGGGTCTGGGGCGCTCCCACTTTGGCCAATGGTTTGGTGTTCTTCAGCGATATTCAGGGCAATTTGCACGCGGCCGACGCCGAGACCGGCGCGGGTGTGTGGGAAAAGGCCACCGGTGCCCGGACGCAGTCAACCCCGGTCGTCGTGGGCGATACGATCTACGTTGCCTCGCACGCGACGGATAGCCCAACGGCAGGCGCATTAACCGCCTATTCGACGGTCGACGGCAAACAGTTGTGGTCGCAACGGACGGCTACCCCTCTAACGACCTCGCCGGTTGTTGTTGAAGATGCCATTGTCGTGGGGACGCAAGACACGGCCGCCCTGCTGATCGGATTCGACCTGGCGACAGGCCAGGAACTCTGGCGCTACGCATTGCCGGGGACCGCTAACTAGCCTGGAGAGAATGCCGCCATGTGGGATACCCTGATAGTCAACCCCATGATCAATGCCCTGCTGTTGTTTTATGACTTGCTGGGCAATAACTTCATTCTGGCGATCGCCGTTTTCACTGTCCTGATTCGCGTCATCACGCTGCCGCTCAACATGCGTCAGCAGCGTTCGATGATGAAGACGCAGGAGATTCAACCGCAAATTCAGGCGATCCAGAAGAAATACCGGGACAATCCTCAGAAGATGCAGGAGGAATTCAAGAAAATCGGCTACAACCCGGCCGATACCTTGACCGGTTGTCTGCCGACCCTCATCCAGTTTCCAATCCTGATCGGCCTTTATCAGGCGATTATTACGGTATTGGGCACGACGCCGCAATCATTATTCGAACTCGTCCCTCGTGTTTATCCGGCGATCAACCTGACCCAGCTTATTCCCGTCGAGAATAAGTTCCTCTGGATGAACCTCAGCCAGCCCGACCCGTTTTTTGTGTTGCCGATCATTGTGTTCGCCAGCATGTTCATCCAGCAGAAATTGCTGACGCCGGCGCCAAGCGGCAACCAGCAAGACAATCCGGCGGCGTCCATGACCCAATCCATGCAATATACGATGCCGCTCATGTTTGGCTTTTTCTCGTTGCAGTTTCCGTCAGGCCTGTCCATCTATTTCATCCTGGCCAACATCATCGGTATTTTCCAGGGGCTATACATGCGCCGGATTACCGACAGGGAGAAGGCCGAACGTGCCGCCAGTGGCAAGCCCGTTTACGTTATCGATGCCGATGACAGCAAGCCGACGGCAACAAAGAGCAAGACATCGGCTAACGGTTCGGGTGGAAGTAAAAGCAAATCCAGCGACAGCCAGTCTGCCGCCAAGCGCAAGAAGCGCTCCGCAAAACGGTGATCGACCATGGCATCATTCTCTAGCAAGGAAATCGAATCTCGCGGCCCGACCGTCGATGCGGCCGTCGCTGCCGGGCTACTTCGCCTGGGCCTCGATCGGGACGGGGTAACGGTGATCGTGATCGACGAGGGCAGTCGTGGCCTACTGGGTATCGGCAGTCGCGAGGCGATCGTCCGTCTCATCGCTAACCCGCCCGATGCTACCCCTTCTGTTGCGCCTGCCGCGCCGCAGGAAGAGCCGGCGCGAAAGCCGGAATCACCCGCGCCGAAGCCGCCTGCCCGACAAACGCCGCCGCCTCCGCCGAAACCGGTTGTCAAACAACGGCCGACGCCGACCCGGCGCGATGACGACGATGATGACGAATCGGCGGCCACAATAGATACGACTGAAGATCTGGAAGCCGAACAGGCCGCGGCCACGGAAGTGATGACCGCGCTCCTTGAGAAGATGCTCGTCGACGCCGAAGTCACCGGGTATGTCACGGAGCCGGACAACCTGACCGGCAGGCGCGTGAACATCATCGATATCAAGGGCGAGGACCTGGGGGTTCTTATCGGCCCGCGAGGTGAGACGCTCGACTCACTTCAGTTTCTTGGCCGTCTAATGGTGGCCCACAAGCTCCATCGGCGGGCGAACTTCGTCGTCGATGTCGAAGGGTTCCGCAAGCGGCGCGAACAGGCGTTGACCCGGCTGGCTGAGCGGATGGCCGAAAAGACCCGTCAACGAGGCGAGCCGATCACTCTGGAGCCGATGTCGGCCTATGAGCGACGCATCATCCACATGACCCTGCGCGATGTCCCCGACGTGTACACCGAGAGCGCCGGCGAAGGTAAGCAGCGTCGCGTGCGCATCTTCCCCAAGAAGTAGTCTCTAACTCGTATGTGAAAATAGAACGGCCGCGCTCGCCATCATGAGCGCGGCCGTTTTTTGTTGAAGGCTGTTAGAGCTTCACGACCCTGGCCTGGGTCACAGCCTCGATCCGGGTCAGCCCGTTCATGGCGCTTTCGGTCGGCTCATTGTCGAGCGTAATGAAAGACAGGGCATCGCCGCCCGGCTTAACACGCCCCAGTCGCCACTCGCCGATGTTGACGCCATGATCGGCCAGCAATGTGCCGACCTGACCGATGACGCCGGGGACGTCCTTGTTTTGCATGACGAGAATGGTTCCCTCCGCGCGCGCTTCAAGTCTGTATTCGTCGACTTGCACGATGCGCGGCTCGCGGCCGCCGAACAGCACGCCCCCAATCAAACGACGGCCGCCCTCCCAGATAGCCCGGCAAGCCACCAGATTGGGATAGTCCAGCCCTTCAAGCCCCACTGTTTGTGTAGTCGACAAGCCGGCCTTATCGGCCAGAAAAGGGGCGTTAATGTAATTCACCCGTACATCGCTGGTGGACTCCAATACCCCTTTCAGCAGCCCCGCGCCGATGGCCCGCACAAGCCCACCGATGACTTCCCCGTGAATTTGTATTTCCAATCGTTTAATGGGTTTTTCGGCCAATGCTGCTTGCAGCCGCCCGATCGTTTCCGCTAACTCCAAATAAGGTTTGACGGCGGCAAAATTACCCTCAAGTTCAAATGGCAGGTTGACCGCGAAGTGATAATCCGTGCCCCGCAGCGCGGACACCACCTGCCGGGCAATCATGACACCCACCTCGTGCTCCGCCTCGTATGTGCTCGCGCCAAGATGGGGAAGATGAATGACGTTAGGCAGTCCGATGAGCGGGTGATCGGGCGGCGGAGGCTCGCTGGAGTAAACGTCTACGGCCGCGGCCGCCAACTTGCCGTTTTTCAGCGCCTCGGCCAGCGCCCATTCGTCCACCAGTTTTCCCCGGGCGGTGTTGATGAGGATAGCGCTATCCTTCACATGGGTAAGGGAACGCTCATTGATGATATGGGTCGTGTCCGGCGTCAAGGGGGCCTGGAGCGTGATATAGTCCGCCTGTTCCAGCAGATCGTCCAATTCAACCAGCAGTATCCCCAGTTCGCGGGCTGTTTCCTCCATGACCCAGGGATCGTAGGCCAGAATGTCCATGCCGAATGCCTTGGCTCGCTCGGCGACCAGCTTGCCCACCCGGCCAAAGCCGATGCAACCCAGGACTTTATGGTGGAGCTGACGGCCGGTGAATTCATCGCGTCGCCATTCGCCCATCTTAAGCGATTCGTGCGCCTGGGGGATTTTGCGACCGGTTGCCAACATCAATGCCAGAGTCAACTCGGCTCTGGCCATGCTGTTTGCGCCGGGGGTGTTCATCACAAGGACGCCCTGAATCGTGGCGGCTTTGATGTCGATATTGTCGATTCCCACACCGGCGCGACCCACGACGCGCAATTTGTCGCCCGCGGCCAGCACGTCGGCCGTCACCTGGGTCTCGCCGCGAACGATCACCGCATCGTATTGGGGGATCGTCGCGACCAGCTCGTCATGGCTGAGGTGAGTTTTTACGTCAACCGTGACGTCTGAATATTCCCAAAACTTATCCAGAGCGGCTTGGCCTAACTTATCAGAGACGAGTATGCGGTACATCGTTGATTCTACCTACCAGCGCTCGGCACTGTCTGCGGTTCTAGAAAAGCTTTCCGGAATTTGGATTCAAGTTGTTCATCATTGAAGCTTACAACCTCTTTATGGAGCAGGTACCGAGCCTTGGAACTGAGTGATTGATATTGCATCGACCATGTATTCAGGGTTCGCACCGCGCCTGGCCCGCCGGCTAATGCCAGCAAGGGCGCCAGGCTCCGACATTCCAGAAAAACAGGCGCGGCTTCCCGCACCTTCTGCCGGGCAACTACGCCGCCGTAGCCTATGAATAAATCGACCGCCTGGCCGGCCATGACGTCGCTCATGCCGTCGCCGATCAACAGCGAGCGGCCGCGTTGTTCGCCCATCAACTCGCGCACGATCTGCGCCTTGCCGTCGCTGACGGTTAATGCCCCTTCGGTGTAGGTCAGATAGCGCTTGTCGTCCTCCGGCGACTTCTCCCACCATTGACCGGACAGTTCATTATAGGCGATGTGGACAGCCCGTATATTCTCCCTGGGAATACCCAGCGAGATGCCAAACTCCATCACCGGCTCCTCCAGTCCACCGCTGATGATATAGACCTTATGGCCCAAAGCTTGCAAAGCGGCGATGACGGGGGCGGCATCCTCCACCATGTTGCGTTTGTAGGCATGGCGCAGGTCGAGTACCTGTTGGCGCGTCGGCCGTAGCGTCCTCAGGCGCTTTTCATACACCTCGTCCAGATCGACCTGACCGTTCATGGCCGCCTGGGTCAGCAGTTCCACGCGTTGCCGCTTACCCAGGGTCTCAGCCAGTACGTCGATGCCCTCCACCGTGGTTAGCGTGGAGTCACAATCGAAAAAAACGTGTTCAAAGGGTGGCCATCGCATGGCTAATCAATCTCTCCAGCCCTTCGGCCAATGAAATTCGCGCCCGCCAACCGGTCAACTCAAATGCACGATCCACATCGGCGACTTGTCGTGACTCCTCTCCCGGCCGGTCCGACATCGCGCCGAATATCGGACGGCCGCCGCGCCCAATGATGCGATAAAGTGTCTCGACAACGGTGCGCACACTGACAGGGCGGCCGCAACCTAACTCGACTGTTTCTCCCGGAGGCAAGGTGGAATCCAGCATCGCCATCAGGCCATCGACAACATCGTCAATGTAGATCCAATCCTTTTCCTGTTCGCCCGAAGTCATGGAGAAATCCTCACCGGCCAGGGCTGCCCGCAAAGCGGCCGGAATCAACAGGTGCAGAGGTTGATCCGGTCCATAGGCCTGGAAGACCATCGCTCCGTGGATGGGCCACCGGGTAGTACGAGCATACATGCGGCAAAAGGCCCATGAGGCCGCTTTACTGGCCGCATAGACATTCATGGCCGTTCGTTCGCCCGGCGTCCGAGCCACAATGACTTGCCTCACATCCAGATCGTCCGATTCGAAGCAGGCTCGCAGGAGATTCAAGGTGCCCGTCACGTTGTGGGTCAAAGCCGTATCGACATCGAGAAAGGGATCGCTGACTCCGGCGGCCGCCAGATGAATCACCCGGTCCGGCCGGGCCTGTCGCACAGCCTTGGCCGTGAGCTGATCATTACGCAAGTCGGCATAGACGATATTTAAGTTCGGCCGAAGTGAGTCAAGCGGAGCAGGAAGTTGCACCTCGCCGATAGACTCTTCCAGCAGCAGGAGGGTGACGTCGGCCTTTTCCAATAGTTTGGGGACGAGAGCGCGGGCAATGAATCCCGAACCCCCGGTTACGAGAATGCGCGGGCGGCTCATAGGTTGAGATAGGCTCGATACCAGCCCATGGTTTCTCTCAGACCATCGGCCAGAGTATATTGCGGTTCCCAGCCGATTATCTGCTTCGCCTGTACCGGGCTGAGATACTCATCCAGTATCTCGCCGTGGACTTCATCGAGGATGATCGGCTCCAGCTCCGGATAAGCCGAAAGCGATACGATAGTTCGCACGACATCCAGAGCGGAGACACCGTATCCTGAACCCAGATTGAAGGGTAGCCCCCGCACAGCAGGCTCGGTCACCTTCTCGGCCAGCATCAAATTGCCCCGCACGGCGTCAGCTACGAAGAGATAATCGCGCTGATAGGAACCGTCGGAGCGCAGGATCGGCCGCTCCTGATTAAGCACGCTCCTGATCGTCCCGGGGATGAGGCGATTCCAGTTCAAATCGCCGCCGCCGAACAAATTGGAGCAGCGAGTGACGGCGATGGCCATCCCGTAGGTGTGGGCGAACGATTGCGCGATCAGGTCGGCGCAACTCTTGGACACCTCATAGGGATGACGGCCTTGCAGGGGATAGTCCTCGCGATAGGGCAGGTTGAGTTGCTCGCCGTAAGCCTTTTCACTGCTGGCTACTACGACCCCGCGTATGGAGGACGTATGCCGCGCTGCCTCCAGTAACAACCAGGTGCCGCGAATGTTGGTTTCGAAGGTCTCGATCGGGTCGCGATTGGCTACGCCGACGATAGTTTGCCCGGCAAGGTGGAAAACCGTGTCAATCCTGCGCTCGGCCAGTGTGCGTTTCAACAGATCATAGTCGAGAAGGTCGCCGGAAACCTGGTCGATCTGATCGATGAGACCGGTGCGAACGAGTTGGGAATTGGGTTCGAGTGAACGAATCAGACCGGTGACGG
>CAYXNH010000007.1:0-26846 GCA_964466135.1 uncultured Ardenticatenaceae bacterium
CCACGGGGGTCTCAGACGGATAGAAGCATGGTCAGGGCCAACGTGACAATTATCGCGGCCGGCGTAGCGTCGGTGTGTGATCTCAATGAGAAATGCCGGCGAAGGCTAATACGTCGGGACATCATTAGACATAATTACGATAGCATTAGGTACAACGTGTTGCAACTCTCTATATTACCATAAGATAGCCTTGGCTGCCCGTTGCCATTCCACTTGTTTTGGAAAGCCGGTTAACGAACCTGCTCCTGCCGCCCAATATCCGAAGTTATTCAGCAGTCGGCAACAACCTAATTGGGGCCTTGTATTGGGCGCTCCTATCAGAGCAGTCCCAGCCAGGAATCCGGGATACAAGGGATCCCTGAGTAAGCTTGCTCAAGCGTCTGCCCAGCTTTGCAATCGGACTTAAACAAGATACGATCAGCCCACCGTAATCAGACCTTATGATTGACAATTGGCACAGCTACAGCGGCAATATGCATATTCACACTCGCTATTCTGACGGCGAGAAATTGCATGCTGCCATCGCGCAGGACGCCATCTCGGCCGGGCTTGATTTCATCATCATCACTGACCACAATGTGTATGTCACCGGTGTCGAAGGCTATTATCGGAACGAGCGCGGTCGTGTTCTGCTTCTGACGGGCGAGGAGGTCCATAATGTTCGACGGCGTTCGCAAGCTAACCATTTCCTGGCTTATGGCGCAAATAAGGAACTGGCTGCTTACGCCACGAACCCGCAGACTCTTATCGACGAAACCATAGGCGCGGGCGGCCTCGGTTTTCTGGCTCACCCTCACGAAGAAGACTTGATGCTGATCAACTCACCCGATCTCGGCTGGCACGACTGGGACATCGAAGGTTTTAGCGGCCTCGAAATCTGGAATTATATGTCGGGCGTTAAGAACGTTGTGGCTCGTCGTCTGGCTGAGTTACGCTGGAAGAACAAACTGATCGCCTACTTCGTCGCATTGCGCATGACACTCCACCCCGAACGCCACCTGGACGGTCCTGAGCCGAATACGGTGGCTGCCTGGGATCAATTTCTGGCAGAAGGGAAGCGGATCGTCGCCATTGGCAACAGCGACGCCCACGGCACGCCAATGCGCTTTGGTCCGATGCGACGCGAGATCTACCCCTATGAGTTCCTGTTCCGGGCCGTCAATACCCATGTATTGCTTAGAGAGCCGCTGAACGGTGATGTCGATCGCGACCGACGGTTGCTATTGCGGGCTGTCGGCCGTGGAAATTGCTGGGTTGGTTATGATATGGCCGGGCCTACGCACGATTTTCGATTTACCGTCCAGGGAGCTACTAATGGGATCATGGGCGATGAGATGCCCTTTGGCATGGGGGCGACTCTGCAGGTTCGCGCCCCAGTTCGCTGCCGCATACGAATCATCAGACACGGTACGGTCATGGCTGAGGTCGAGCGCGAGAGCAATCTGACATACATCCCCGATGGGCCAGGGGCCTATCGCGTCGAGTGCCTGCTACCCTATGAGGGCCGCGAACGAGGCTGGATCTATAGTAACCCAATCTATTTGCGTTAAAGAAGCCAAACTGTAGGCTGTAATTTTACGGCTCGGCCGCCAGATTCAGGATATCGCGCCCTGTCCTTTCGGCCGCATCTACGCGAGCCTCACCCTCCAGAACCAAGGCAACCACAAATCGCGGTTTAGCCGCGGGAGCCATTCCCAGGTACCAACTGTTGCGACTCCCGTCTGGCCCGGCCAACACCGAAACCGCGAACTCGCGCACGCCAGCGACTTCCGGCCAGGTGGCGCGAGTTGCCGAGGCCGTCTGGAGCAGCAAAACCGGCTGGGCTGAGGGACTGGCACCGACGGGAAGGGTTGCCCATTGCCCATTTGTCTCGCTGATGGCTTCCACAAGTCGCGGTCCAGGTAGCCTCCCGTCGCCCGCCAATACGGCAGTCGCCAGCGCGGCCTGTAGCGGCGTGATGGTGAGGGCCGATTGCCCTATAGCTGCCAGTCCTGCGTCGGTCGTCGTGGTCGCGTTGCCGCTTGTGGGGATCGGCAGATCGGGTCGCTCATGCAGACCGAACCGGCTGAAGATCGTGTCCAGGGTTTCCGTCCCCAGCCGATGGCCAAGATCATAGAGCGGTCGCGGGCAGCGCATGGAGGTCATTTCCGCCCAGGTATGTGTCAGCGTAGCAATTTCGTCGCGCGGGGTCATGCATCTCTGCACTTGTCCGTCGATCACGATGGGCAGGAACGGATTAATTACTGCGTCTTCCCAATCCAGCTTCCCGCTCTCGATGGCCGAAGCAACGATCATTGGCTGCAGGATTAACCCCGGTTGGTAGAGACCTTGGGCAGCGCGGTCGAATAGCCGCCCCGGATTGTCGGCCGCCAGGGATTCAAACTGCTCGTCGATTTTGTTGGGATCATAGCCCGGCAGGCTGACCATTGCCCGCACCTCGGCTACCGCCTCGCCGTCGATCTCCACCAGTTCCAGTAACACCAACCCGCCTGTCATATCATTCTCGACCATCAACGTTGTCGCGGCCGCTTGCAAGTCGCCGTCCAATGTCAACCGCACATCGTTTCCGGCTTGTGGTTCGTTGAGCAACTCCCTGATAGCTCGCGCCCAATGGGTATCATCGCGCCCACGCAGGTGATCGTCAAAGGCATTCTCAATACCAGCCGTGCCGAACCGCCAGCTGTAGTAACCCACCGCTGGTCCGGCTTCAGGAATCGGATAAACGCGAATTGGGCGGTCGCCTGCCGCCGCTGATCCGACCATGGGGGGAGATTCGGCCAGTATAGCGCCATTCTTGTCCAGAATTCGGCCGCGCAGCACACGTCTCTCTGCCTCGACCAAACGTGGGTTATCCACGCGGGCCAGCAGGGAGTCGCCGCGGATCATCGTCCAGTAAGTCAGGGTGAGGGCGACGACGCTGAAGATAAGCAATAACACAATGCCCAGATGTTCCAGTCGACGGGCTAATCCCCTGTCAGCCGGCGGTGCAGGTGGCGCGGGCTCGGCTGCGGCCGACAGATAGAGCAGGAGGCCGATGGCCAGACTGCTGACGAGAAGCGAGCTACCCCCGTAGCTGACGAACGGCAGAGTGATGCCGGTTAACGGTAACAGACGAGTCGTCCCGCCCATGATGAGGAACGCTTGCACGCTCAACAGGGTTGCCAGCCCAGCTCCCAGGTAGGCGTGGAAGAAGTTCGGACGTGCTCCCCGGATGGCCAGCAAGGTGGTTCGCAGTCCTCGCCCGGTCAGGATGGCGAAGCAAGCGACCACCGTCAGGCTACCTATCAGGCCCCACTCCTCGGCCATGGCCGCCAGCGCGAAGTCGGAGTGCACCACGGGGATATAATCCGGAAATCCCTGTCCGATCCCTTGTCCGATGATGCCGCCTGCCGCTTGGGCATAAAGCGCCTGGACGATCTGGTATGCCCTGTCGCTCACGTTCGGCCACGGGTTTAGCCAACTCAGAATTCGTGGAGCCACCACGGTATCGAAGGCGAAGAAGGCGAACAGTCCAGCCAGGAACAACAAGATCAGGCCGCTCCAGACATAGACCCATTCGCCGGTGGCTAAATAAACCAGGGTCACGAAGACGATGAAAAATAACGCTGCCGCCCCTAAATCCTGCTGCCATACCAGCAAGAGTATGGTGAAGCCCCACATGACCAGCAGCGGCCCCAGGAAGGGTAAATGGCGCAGAAAAGCGCCAATCGCGAATGATCGTCCCTTGCTATTTTCGTGAACGGCCTCCCGCCGGAAATGGTGGAGCGGCTCTTGCTCGGTGAAGTAGCTGGCCAGAAAGATGACCAGCAATAGCTTGAGCAGTTCCGACGGCTGAAAGTAGACCCTGCCAAAGATGGGGAACGGAACCGGTAACCACAAGGCTATCCCGCTGCCGCTGGGATTGACCCCGAACAGTAGCGTCACAGCCAGCAAGACTATGCCACCCAAAAGTAGCACGTAGCGATAGCGCAGCAGCGGCTGCAAGGTTCGCGGGATGACGACGACGGCCAGCATGGCCATCGTGGCCAAGGCGAACCACAATGTCTGTCGCCCCAGAAAGTTGGGGGCCAGCCTGTCCTGTAGCAATATTCCCCAACCGGCCATCAATGCGAAGACCGGCAGCAAGAAGGGATCGCGTGTCGGGCGGAAGACACGAATGGTGAGGTGGGCCGCCGTCACGACGATCAGCCAGCATGAGGGGGCAAAGAGATGCGCCCAGGTGATGGCTGACTCATGCAGGAAGCTATAGGCGACGGCGTTGCTGAAGATGAAGGCGGCGACAACCAGCAGCAATGCTGCCTCGCGGCCATCTCGCCGGCGGTCACGCTCATCAAGAGTCTGACCGGACCAATGCCTCCAGGCAACAATCCCGGATTGAACGAGCGACATTAGCCCAGGTATCGGCCGACGAGTGGCCGCAAAGCTTCCAGCGTTGCGGCAGGAAGGTGAGCGCGATCAGTGATGAGCGCGTCTTTCAGCCCGCTATGGGCCGGGAATTCGCCTTCCCACTCCGCTTGTCGTTCCACCAACAGGCTGATGGCAGTTTGGGCCGTTGCCGTATTGGCAGACAAAGTTCGGATGACCATCTCAACGGTGACATGGGCTTCATTTTCATGCCAGCAATCGTAATCGGTGACGTGGGCCATGCAGGCGTAGGACATTTCGGCCTCGGCCGCCAGGAACGCTTCCGGACTCGTAGTCATGCCGATGATGCTCATTCCCCACTGACGATAGATCTCTGATTCGCCTTTGGTGCTGAAGCGAGGCCCCTCGATAGTGATAAACGTGCCCGCACGATGGATTCGACCGCCGGCATCGACGACGGCCTTGGCCAGTGCAGCACCCAGATGTGGGCAGAAGGGGTGCGCTGCGGAAAGGTGCGCGACAACACCCGCGCCGAAGAAGCTGGACGGCCGGATGCCCTTGGTAAAGTCGAATAACTGGTCAGGCACGACGATGTCACCCGGCGAAAAATCCTCGCGCAGGGAACCACAAGCGCTGACCGAGATGACGTACTTCACCCCGAGCGTTTTCAGGGCAAAGATATTCGCCCGATAGGGAACCTCGGTTGGCGTCAGCACGTGTCCCCGGCCATGACGTGGCAGGAAAGCGATACGACGGCCGTGGAGGGTGCCGACCGTGATGCTGTCCGATGGCTTTCCAAACGGCGTGTCAATATCATACGATTCGATATCGGACAATCCCGACATGTTGTACAGTCCGCTGCCGCCGATCACGGCCAGTTCTATTTCAGCCATGCCAATAACCTCTGAAATTTTATAATAATGGGTCGTGCCGGTACCGCCTTACCCTTGCGGTAACCTACGCATGCAACTCGTTTATACCATAAACCACCCATCCGGTCGCTCACTGGAGGGAAGGCGTTGGGCAATCGCATAACCAATGGAATGAACCTGTTCATCCAGTGAGAATCCAGAGGTGGTTTTATTGTTCTATACAGGATAATAGTCTATCATCCCCGTGACAGGTTAAGCTTGCGTTCATGATGTTGTGGGCTTGTTTAAATCCTTAATACTTTGATGGTGGAGGAACTCATATGAAATATCTGATTGCCTTATTGACTGCGGCGACCGGCATCATGCATTTGCTGGTTGGATTCCATTTGATTGCCGGTGGTGGATCAGGGCCTGGAACCAACTGGCTGCTGGTGCTCAACGGTATCGGCTACCTGGTCTTGCTGGTGCTGTTCTGGAGGGCGTCCGGTAACGGCGGAACCATACGATGGATTCTGTTAGCCTATACATTGATCACTCTTTTTGGCTACTTTTTCATGGGAGCGGGCTTCGCTGGCGGAACCACTCCGCTGGTCATCAAGGCTATTGAACTGCTTCTGGCCATCCTTCTGCTCCTCTATCGCGGCCCGGAACCGGCGGTGAGCGCTCAACCTGCTATACGCGCCGCCACTCCCAAGGTGGACAGCAGCGCGGCCGACCTGTCGGGTGTGGGTAGTCGGGCGGGTGGTGCGGCGGTTGATCTGGCTGGTGATGCCTCAGCGGCTGCGACTGCGGCGGCCGTCGGAATCAGTGCAACAGCCGATCGCACTGGTGATGCCGTAGCTGCAGTGGCTGATGACGCTGTAGACGCAGCGGGCGACGCAGCCTCCGATGTAGCCGATGCGGCGGGTGATGCCGTGGATACCGCAAGCGATGTGGCCACTGACCTGGCCTCTGACGTAGCCGATGCGGCCGGTGATGCTGTTGATGCAGCATCTGACGCGGCCTCTGGCGTAACCGATGTGGCTGGTGACGCAGTGGATGCCGCGGCCGGCGCAGCCTCCGACGTGGCAGATGCGGCCGGCGATGCTGTGGACGCTGCCGGAGATGCCATTCGCGGTGGAGCGGCTGCTGTCGCTTCAGCTGCTGATGATGCAGTAGAGGCCGTTGCTGATGCCGTCGATGGCGCTCAGACCGAAAGCGAGCCTCATGGGGAGGATTTCGCCGCCGAATTGAGGGAATACTTCCGGACGTCCTTTGGCTCCGGCTCGGAATATAGTAAGCCTATCGAATACATCGAGGGTATTGGCGCGGTCTACGGTCAGAAGCTGCGTGCTATCGACATCAGCACCGTGTTGGACCTGATCGTCAACGGCGCGACCCGTCGCGGCCGCAAGGATCTGTCCGATCGCTCCGGAATCTCCCCAAGCCTGATTTTGACCTGGGTCAATCACGTCGATCTGTTCCGCATCAAGGGTGTGGCTCAAGAGTATGCCGACTTGCTTGAGGAAGCCGGCGTTGATACCGTGGTCGAACTTGCCAAGCGCAACCCGGCCAATCTCCACAAGCGCATGATCGAGGTCAACGAGCAGAAGGCGCTTGTTCGCCGTACTCCCCACGCCTCCGAGGTGGTGAAGTGGATCGACCAAGCCAAGGAGTTGCGGCGCGTAATTCACTACTAGTATCAGGCCATATAGAGGCTGACCGGCGGTTTTGTTTTGCCGGTTGAAGGCAGTTGATTGATTAAATGGGCCTCCCTCGCCGGAGGCTCATTTGTATTAAGCGACCCTCGACTTGTTGGTTGGGTCGTGCTCTGATAAACTGCGGGCATTATGGTCTCCAGGCAGCGCCTGTTTGTCATCGTTAGCTTGATGGTGTTGGTTGGGGCCGCCTCGTTGGTTAGGCGGCCGACGTCTTCAGCCGTCCTCTATTCAGGCTATGCTCGCGCCGATACCGGGCCGCTCACCCTGGAAATCACGGTCGATCCCCCCGTCGGTTCACCCGGCGACTCCTTGCGAATCAATGCGCGTGTCACCAATCATAGCCCTCAACCGCTGACCCCGTCCATCATCATCGAATTGCCGAGTGGGCTTTCGGGCAATGTTTACGCCCTGCCGCCGGGCGCGACCTTTAATTTGCAGGAATCTCGCATCGACTGGCTGCCGGTTGTCCCCAATGGCGCGGCCGTTGAATTCAACCTCGATGTGGTTGTTCAGTCGGCCGATGTCCTGACACCTGAGCGTGACGTCATCGGTATTCTGCGACATCAGGGAAATGAGAGCCGGACAGCATCTCAGGTGTGGCTGGGAATTCCGCCTCTCGTCGGCTCCGTGCTGGCCCAGGAGCAGGCGACTGTCGGACGGCCTGTTCGCTTGCATGCCGATATCGCTGGACCAGGTCCATTGACTGTAGTTTGGGATTTAGGTGACGGCCGCCGCCTGCCGATAGCCGAGCCTGAAGTGGCCTTTCCTGCCGCCGGCAACTATAACATCTCTGTCGAGGTCTCCAATCCCGGCGGAAGCGTTACCCGGCAAACCAACCTGATCGTCCTGCCTGTGCCTTTGGCGTCCTTTCGCGCTGATGACGATACGCCGGCCGTTGGGCAGTCGGTGACGTTCATCAACAGAAGTGGCGGGCAACCCCCGCTCAATGTGTTCTGGGATTTTGGCGACGGCACGACACTCGTGGGGCAGCAAGAACCCACGCACACCTATAGTCGCAGCGGCGCCTATCGGGTCAGATTGACCATTGAAAACGGTGTCGGCCGTTCGGAAGCTGTCCAGGATATCGTTGTAGGTGTGGCACCCATCGCCGATATGGTCATCCCTGACCGGACGGCCGTTGGCCAACCTCTTGTTGGGCAAGCATTCAGCGAGGACGGCGCCACGCATATCACCTGGGATATGGGCGACGGCCGTAGCTATGAAGGCCCGAATGTCAGCCACCTGTATCGGCGGCCGGGCGACTATTACGTCATAATGACCGCCGATAACGGCCACGGGCAGACACAAGTCGGCCGATGGGTTCATGTCGATAGCGGGATTTCAACACTGTTTTTACCGCTGGCGACCTTGCTGATCGGCGGTGAATCTGCCGGGCAGGGTTCAGGTGATCCGACTGAACTCATCCTTGACCCGGCCGTTGAGAGCCTGGACGGCGTCTTCACTCTCGATCCCATCCCGTTCCCCAACGGCACATCCCCGGCTGAGCAATTGTTCGCCTATCTAAATGCTGCTCGCGCCCGTTTTGAATTGCCGCCGTTGACCTATAACTATGAACTTAGTAGCGCGGCTCAAGATCATGCCCGCGACAAAGCCCGGTTCCCCGACAACCCCCACGTCGGAACCGACGGCACGACGGCCGCAGAACGACTGTTGCGCAGCAGCTACCGGGGCGGCTATGCCGGTGAGGCGACGGCATGGGGGTTCTCCGACCCGCGTTTGGCCGTCGAGTTCTGGATCAATAGTGACTCGCACCGGCCGATCCTGCTCAATCGCATCACCAATGATGTCGGTGTCGGCTACCTCGAGGATTACGCCTCGGCCAATGTCTGGCACTGGACGGCCGAATTCGGCGTCAGCTACGGCGCGCCCATTCGAGCCACATTGCGCGCCCAATTGCCATTATCAGGTCACAGCGCCCTCGATACGGACATGGTCAATTACAGTTGGATATGGCCTCTTCGACCGGCTTCCGGGGAGCGCTTCACGGTCTACCTGGTGTCGGGAGAGCGGTATGTCTCTCTTGGCAGCATTGCCCAGCCGGTTTATGGCAGCCTGTATACCCTTTCCGTTGATGCTCGTCGAGCCATCGGCGCTCAAGCGACTACCACGACGCGAGCGACCGGCTATGATTGGGTGGTTCGTCTGGAAAGTGGAACGGGGCAAGTCCTCGCCGAGAGCGAGCGACGACTGATCTCCTTTATGCCCGATCCGGCCGCGGTCCTGCCGGTGGCGACTGCTGTTCCCACCATACCGATTGTCACGGCCACGCCCAATGCTGCCCCGCCGACCGTATCGCCGTCGCCGGTTCCAACCGACGTGCCGCCTACCTCCGAGCTGCCGCCGGTCATCATCACCGCCACCCCAAGGCCTACAACGTCACCGTAAACGAACCACGATAGCGAGCGCCAAAAGGCAGCCCTTGCGACAATACTGCCACCGTTCTACAATTCACCCTATATGACGGAAGAGCAAATCGTCCTCAATGGACGTTATCGCCTTATCGATCGCATCGGTACTGGCGGTATGTCGGTGGTCTATCGGGGCCAGGACCTGTCGCTGGGCCGGATCGTGGCTGTCAAGGTTCTGCACGAGAACTTGACCGATGACGAGGGCTTTCTGCGCCGGTTCCAGCGTGAAGCTCATGCCGCAGCGAATCTGTCTCACCCCAATATCGTCACGGTGCATGATATAGGTCAGGACGGTAACCGGTATTACATCGTCATGGAGTTTGTCGACGGCCATACCCTGAAGCAGTTGATTCGCTTGCAGAATCAGCAAGGACGGCCACTCACCATCGACCAGGCTCTCGACTTGGGGATTCAAATCTGTGCCGGTATCGGCTACGCCCACCGCGCCAACCTGATCCATTGCGACGTCAAATCGCAGAATATCCTCATTACCCGCGATGGTCGCGTCAAGGTGGCCGATTTCGGTATCGCCCGCGCCATGAGCGAGGCCACCCAGCACACCGTTGACAGTCAGATATGGGGGACGCCCCATTATTTTGCGCCCGAACAAGCCGCGGGGCAGGGCGCTACTCCGGCCTCGGATGTCTACGCCATCGGCGTAGTCCTCTTTGAATTGTTGACCGGCCGCTTGCCTTTTCAGGCCGAGACGCATACCGCTCTGGCTCTGAAACATATTCAGGAACCCCCACCAAGGGCATCCGAGTTCAATCCCTTGGTTCCGCCCCAGCTGGATCAAATTCTGCTGAAGGTCATGTCCAAAGAGCCGGCGGCTCGCTACCGAACCGGCGACCAATTTGGCCGAATCCTCAGCGCCTATCGTGAGAGCAGCCTGCAAGTGACCGGCCCGCTCTCTCTCCCCGACATTGAGGCGCCCGCCTATGAGCAGTCGACGGCCGTCTATCCTCGACCCCACGGCGGCGCCTATCCCGCTGATGCGGAGATCGTCATTCATCTCGGCACGGTCCCGGCCGAATCCACCCGCCCCGGTGTTATCTTGCCCCCCAGGTATGAGACCCAGGAGCAGACAACCGAGCGAGATTGGTTGGCGATCGCCCTTGGCGTGTTGGCGGTTGCCGCCCTGCTGGGTCTCATCCCCCTGTGGTACTTTGTATTCCTGGCCTATCGTGGTTAAAATATTCAGATACACGGCGGCAGGCCGGAGGAACGCATGAATTCAACCCGATTGACAAGATGGCTCGTCTATCTCCTGATTGGAGCGGCCATCGCGGCCGTCATGTGGAGTTATAGTTCAGCCCCATCCGTACAAAACGACATTCCAATCAGTCGGGTGGCACAAGAGGTTAAGGCCGGCGAGGTGGCCGAGTTGATCGTCTCCAGCAGTGGCGACGAGGTCATCGTCAAATATTCGCAATCCAACCGTCCCCCTTCTCGCGCCAGCATCAGCAGTGTAAGTTCGATTGAGGAACTCCTGGCCACCTATGGCGTCGGCAGCGAAGCCTATGAAGACGGCAAGCCCATTATCACCTACGAGCGGCCGAGCCAATGGAGCGGCATACTAAACCTCGTTGGCATCTTCCTCCCGGCCATCCTGATCATTGGTTTTTTCTATTTCATCTTCCGTCAAGCGCAAGGCTCGAACAACCAGGCCATGGCTTTCGGCAAGAGCCGCGCGCGCATGTTCACCGGCGACCACCCCACGGTGGGCTTTGATGATGTCGCCGGATGTAACGAAGCCAAGGAAGAGTTGCAGGAGATCGTTGAGTTCCTGAAGGAACCGGAAAAATTCTTCACTTTTGGCGCACGTATTCCGAAGGGCGTGCTGCTGGTCGGCAGTCCCGGCACGGGCAAGACCCTGTTGGCCAAGGCTGTCTCCGGCGAGGCAGGGGTGCCGTTTTTCTCCATCGCCGGCTCGGAATTTGTTGAGATGTTCGTTGGC
Source organism: uncultured Ardenticatenaceae bacterium (assembly GCA_964466135.1). Taxonomy (GTDB): domain Bacteria; phylum Chloroflexota; class Anaerolineae; order Promineifilales; family Promineifilaceae; genus Promineifilum. Next base: position 11,324 of record CAYXNH010000007.1, read on the forward strand.
GTTGGTGCGAGCCGTGTGCGGGACCTGTTTGAGCAGGCCAAACGCAATAGCCCCTGCATCATTTTTATTGACGAGATCGATGCTGTCGGTCGTCAACGTGGCGCGGGTCTCGGCGGTTCCCATGACGAGCGCGAGCAAACCCTTAACCAGATACTGGTCGAGATGGATGGTTTTGATACCGACACCCATGTCATCATTCTGGCAGCTACGAATCGCCCCGATATCCTCGATCCTGCCCTGTTGCGGCCGGGTCGTTTCGACCGTCGTGTCGTCATTGATAAGCCTGATATGCGCGGCCGCGAGGCTATCTTCCGCGTCCATTTACGCGGCAAGCCCGTGTCCAGTGGTTTGGATGTGAACGCCCTGGCTAAAGCCACCCCTGGCTTTGTCGGCGCCGATATCGAGAATACGGTCAACGAGGCCGCTCTCCTGGCCGCTCGGCGGAACAAGAAGAATATCTCCATGAGCGAATTTCATGAGGCTATCGAGCGCGTTCAACTTGGGCCGGAGCGCAGAAGCCGCATCATGTCGGACGAGGAGAAGCTGCTGACTGCCTACCATGAAACCGGGCACGCGATGGTGAGTCACTTTCTGCCTCATGCGCAGGCCTTGCGCAAGGTCACTATCATTCCTCGCGGCATGGCCGGTGGCGTCACCTGGTACATGGATGAAGATACCAGCTTCCTGACTCGCTCTAAGTTCGAGGCGATGATCGCCACGGCCCTTGGCGGTCGGGTGGCTGAGGAGATTGTGTTCGGCGAGATCACCACCGGCGCCAGCAATGATCTGCAACAGGTGACCCGCATCGCCCGGGCTATGGTTACCCAATACGGTATGAGCAGCGAGCTTGGCTTGCGCGTCTATGGCGAGAAGCAAGAGCTTGTCTTTCTCGGCCGCGAGATCAGCGAGCAACGAGATTATTCCGACGCTGTTGCCGAGCAAATAGACATTGAGGTGCGCCGGATCATCGATTCTGCCCACCGCCTGGCCACGAAAATATTGACTGATAATCGTGATAAGCTGGACACGGTCTCGCAACACTTGTTAGAGGTCGAAACGCTGGAGGCGGTAGAATTCGTCGCTCTTGTCGAAGGCAAGGATCTGCCGGCCGCTCAACCACCATCGTCGGGAAGTCCCAAGGTTGGCCAGATGAAGCCCGCCGAATCAGGTGAACGTACCCGGCCATCTCCTCTTGATCGGCCGCCGTCACCCTCACCGGCGTGATCATTCCGCCGTCGAGCGGTAATTCACCCTTTCTGCTGTTATGTCTGTGAACGGCGATATGGCGCAACTATTCGGCTATGTCAATGATGTTCTTCAATCCATCATTGTCATATTCGGTACAGCGGTTGTTCTCTACAATGTGCCGCGGTTTTCCCGGGGAAGCGTACCGCGGGCATTCTCATCCCTAGTTGGGCTGGTCGTCCTTGTTTATTTGACCGAGTTGCTTGTCAGCCGGGCGATCGTTCCCGATTCCACCGAACTTTTGCTTCGCTTGGGCTGGATCGGCGTAGCCGTGGTGCCGGCCGCCCAATTTCACCTGTCTGATGCCCTCTTGGCTACGACCGGCAAGCTCTCTCGACGGCGGCGCATTATCGTCATCATCGGCTATGTGATTGGCGTTGTATTTGTTCTGCTGGGTTTGTTCAGCGATCTTGTCGTCGGGCCACCTTCGCCGCTTGCCCCAACTCCCCGACTCACCAGCGGCCCGCTATTCCCGTTCTTTGCCACATATTATTGGGCTGTGACCGCAGGCAGTGTGTACAATGTTTGGCGGGCGCGCCAACGGTGCCTGACGACTACGACGCGGCGTCGAATGACTACCACCCTGTTTGCAATTCTGGCCGCGCCGCTTGGTGTATTCCCGTATACCGTGTGGGTGGGCGACTCGACGGCAGACATCCCCGTCCTCCTGTGGCCTGTTCTTATCATTGGCAACTTCATCGTCAGTTTTCTCTTTGCCGTCCTGACCTCACAACTCGTTTATTTTGGTTCGACCTCACCTGACCGTGTGGTCCGGGTGCGCCTTTATAAATATATGGCTCGCGTGCCTTTGGCGGCCACCATCGTCCTGTTGGTCTTTGTCCTGGTCAGCCGGGCGCCGCCCGTCTTTGGCCTTCCCAACCAGGTTATACTGGGGTTTGCTGTCGTGGCCACGGTCATGATCGTTGAATGGATCATCCACCAGTATAAAAAGACCTTCGAGCGCGCCTTCCAACTTGACGATGACCCGGACGTGCGTCGCATCCAGGCCCTGAGTGAACGTCTGCTGACCACCAGCGATCTCAGACAATTCCTGGAATCTGTTCTGGCAGCCACTTGTGAGGCGGTTCGCACCCCTACGGCTTTCGTCGCCGGCCTTACCCCCGCCGGGCCCAGACTTGAAGCCGTGGTCGGTCCCTTGGAAGATTTGCCGAGCGAGGAACTACACAAATTGTCGTTGCCGGTGAGCGGTATCGAGGAAGCAGCCAACGGCGGCGATCCTATCGATGATTTCTTCATCTGGGGCAATTACTGGATTCAACCTCTCTATAACGAGAACAGCAGCCTGCTACTGGGTATTCTGGGCATGCGCGCTCGCGCTCCCAAACCGGATTTGACGCCGGGCGAGCTGGAGCTATTGAGCCGACTGCGAATTCAGGCTGCGGCCGCGCTTGAAGATCGACTCCTGCAGCAGGAGGTATTCGCGGCCGTGGAAGGCATCCTGCCGGAGATCACCGCCCTGCAAGAGCGTCGCAGCGCGGCAACCTACGGCGGTTTGCCGGCGCTGACGGCCCAATCCCAGGTCGTCCATGAAGAGATATTGCAGGACCCTGAATTCAGCAATATGGTTCGCGAAGCGCTGACCCACTATTGGGGCGGACCAAAATTGACTGAAAGCCCTCTCCTGCAACTGGAAGTGGTGCAGCGAGAAATGGGCGAGCATGATAACAACCCGGTCAGTGCCCTGCGCGCCATCCTGGCCGAGGCGATTGAGCAGCAAAAGCCGGATGGCCAGCGCAGTCTGACTACCACAGAGTGGATTCTCTACAACATCCTGGACCTTAAGTTTGTTCAGGGTCGTCGGGTGCGCGATGTCGCCCGGCGGCTGGCGATGAGCGAATCCGATCTCTATCGCAAGCAGCGTGTAGCTATCGAAAATGTAGCCCGAACTATCGCCACGATGGAACGCGCTACCCTTGATGAGAGTGAGGAAACATTTGAGCATCTCGTCGCCATCGACTCCGGCGCCGTTGCCGGCTGATTTCCCTTTTGCCTATCGCTCCGGCGAGCTTTTCTGCGAGGGTGTGCCGCTGACCGCCATTGCCTCGGCCGTCGATACCCCTGTTTATATCTACAGCCAAGCGGAGATCATTTCTCGCGCCCGGGCTTATTTGGATACGGCCGCAGAAGTGATTGGCGCGGACGCCCTCGTTTGCTATGCGGTAAAGGCCAATGCCAATCCGACCATCCTGAAACTGTTGGGTCGGGTTGGGGCTGGAGCTGACGTGACCAGTGGGGGGGAGTTATTCTTGGCACTCCACGCGGGCATCGATCCGCGCAAGATCATTTTCTCCGGTGTCGGCAAGAAATCGGCCGAGATCGTCGAGGCTTTGAGCGCTGGCATTCGGGCGATCCATGTCGAATCGGAGATGGAATTGTCGGCTGTGGCGACCGAGGCGGAGCGACTGGGCAATATTGCGCCCATCGGGATTCGCGTCAATCCCAACATCAGCGCGGAGACACACCCCTACATCAGCACCGGGCTGCACGGCCACAAGTTTGGCGTGCCGCGCGATCGCGCTGTAGCCATGTTACGCTGGGCCGCGAATCACCCCTGGTTGCGGCCAGTTGGCCTAGCGTCCCATATCGGATCGCAAATCACCGACCTTGACCCGTTTGGTCAGGCTGTTCGCTTTCTGGTCGAGTTGGCTGATGAAATGAAGGGTGAGAGAATCAGTTTGGCCTACATTGATGCCGGCGGCGGGTTAGGCATTGACTATGACGGGCCTGCGCCAAACGCGGCCGATTGGATCCGCGCGATCGGTCCCATTGTTGGGAAACACGGCTATGGATTGGTGGTTGAACCGGGCCGCTCTATTGTTGGCCGTTCCGGCGCGTTACTTACCCGTGTCGTCTATCTCAAGGAGCAGGGGGCGAAGCAGTTCGTTATCGCCGACGCGGGCATGACCGACCTCATTCGACCGGCACTCTATCAGGCCTATCACCCTATCTTCCCGGTGGTGGAAACCGAAGGTGAATCTGTGACGGTTGATGTCGTCGGCCCGGTATGCGAATCAAGCGACTTTTTGGCTCGGGAGCGCGTCTTGCCGCCGGCCGATCGTGGCGATTTGTTGGCCGTTCTCCATACCGGAGCATACGGGTTCGCCATGAGTTCCAACTATAATGGCAGACTCCGACCGGCAGAGGTGCTGGTTGAGGGAGATACCTTCCGGGTTATTCGCCGACGCCAGACGTATGACGCGCTGCTTAGCGACGCTTAGGCGGTTGTAGCTCGCTTGCCTGCGTGGATAGACACATCTCCGTTTGATGTCATTCCTCGAGGCACGCCTCGTAGAGATAGTCCCAACTGTAGATGCCTGAATCGTGCCCGTCATTCCAGACGAAATTGATAGCATAGCTGCCGACGGCCGTCGCCGCCTCCAGATTGAGCTTATCGTTTTTGGACTTCGCCAGCAGTAATTTGTCGGCCGGTCGCCCCATATGGTCATGGCCGCCTTGGCATAGCACGCAAGGACATACGGCTCGTAGTCCGGCAAAGGTGTATCGACATTCCCGGCCATTGTTCCATTGAATTGTTAAGATCCGCTGGTCACGGTCGGCGGTCACATTAGTAGGTCTGATTTTGCTTGTCGTCATATCCTCATCATGCTTGGATTTGGGATTCAGGTAACCGGCACAACGCCGGCTACCTGAAAAAACTTATTCCAGATTCGCCAGCCGCTCCAGGATCTCTCGTCGACCTGCTTCCAGATAGGCCAGCCTTTCCTGTTCTTTTTGAACCACGGCTTCCGGCGCCTTCTCGGCAAAGGGGCTGTTCAACAAACCGACCAACCTGTCGATTTGTTTGCCCAGTTCCGCTCCCTCTTTCTCCAGCCGCGCTCGTTCGGCCGACAGATCGACCATCCCTGCCAGCGGCAGGTAGCAGGTGATGGAGCCCAGGGCCAATGTCACCGCCTGCGCCGGCGGAGTAACCGAGGCTGCGATCGTCAACTGGTTTTCATCCAGCCGCGCCAGAGCGGCCAGCAACGGCCGCTGGGTTTCTATCAGCTCGAACTTCTCTCCCGCGACAATGATGGCTGGAATGTAGCGGGCCGGTTCCACGCCTTGTTCGGCGCGGGCATTACGGATGCGGCGAATGAGTTCACGCAGTAATTCAAAGTCAGCCGTCGCCGCCGGGTCGTCCAGGATCGGTCGCGGCCAATCGGCGACGATCAGCGCATCAGGCCAACTCCCGGCTAGATCGATGCCGGCGCTGGTGGCCGCGGATCGTAATTGCTGCCATGTCTCCTCAGTCACGAACGGGATGAACGGATGCAACAGGCGAAGCGTGTGATCCAGCGCCATCCTCAGCACGGATACCGAGGCCCACGTCGCCGCACCACCCGCGTTCATCTGCACCTTGGCGATCTCTACATACCAGTCAGCGAAGTCGTTCCATAGAAAATCGTAGATTTGTCGCCCCGCCTCGCCGAACAAATAGCCGTCCATCAGACGGTCGACATTGGTTATCGTCTGTCCCAGACGACTCAGAATCCAGCGGTCGGCCGTGGAGTAGGCGGTCGTTACATCGTCCGGCCGGGTCGCCGCGTCGACTCGCTCGAAACTGCGCGTGATGAAGCGGGCCACGTTCCAGATCTTGTTGCCGAAATTGCGGTTGCTTTCCACCCGCTCAATGGCCAGGTTTAGATCGTGCCCCGGTGTGCCTCCGGTGAGCAGGGTGAAACGCAGTGCGTCCGCGCCGTATTGGTCGATGACATCGAGCGGATCGGTTACGTTGCCGGTCGTCTTGCTCATCTTGCGACCGTTCCCGTCGCGTACCAGGCCATGCAGGTAGACGGTGTGGAACGGGATGTCGTTGGTGAACAGTGTTGCCGCCATCACCATACGGGCCACCCAGAAGAACAGAATGTCATAACCAGTTTCCATTACATCTGTTGGATAGAACCGGGCCAGGTCGTCTGTCTGCTTAGGCCAACCGAGGGTGGAGAATGGCCAAAGGCCGCTGCTGAACCAGGTGTCCAGAACATCGGGATCCTGAACCAGTTGTGTGCTACCGCATCGTTCACAGGCCAACGGATCGGTGGTGGTCACCGTTTGGTGGCCGCAACCATTGCATGTCCATACCGGGATACGGTGCCCCCACCATAATTGCCGGCTGATGCACCAGGGGTGGATGTTCTCCAGCCAATTGTCCCAGGTCTTGACGAAGTGGTCGGGCACGATGGTGATGCGGCCGCTGTGAACCGCGGTCAAAGCCATGTCGGCCATTGGCTTGGTGTTGACGAACCATTGTTTGCTGATCATTGGCTCGATGATCTCACCGCCGCGCTGGCTGCGCGGAACGTTCAATGTGTAGGGTTCGGTTTTGATCGTCAGTCCCGCCGCTTCCATGTCGAGCCAAAGCCTTCGACGAGCTTCTTCGCGAGTCAGCCCGGCATAGGGCCCGGCAGCCTCGCTCATCGTCGCGTCCTTGTTCATGATGTTGATGATCGCCAGGTTGTGACGCTTGCCGATCTCGAAGTCGTTGAGGTCGTGCCCGGGGGTTATCTTTAGCGCGCCTGTGCCGAAAGCCATCTCGACGTAACTGTCAGCGATAACCGGTATCTCGCGACCCAGCATCGGCACCAGCGCCGTCCTTCCTACAAGCTCGGCGAAACGGCCGTCGCTTGGATGAACGGCCACGGCCGTATCCCCAAGGATCGTCTCCGGCCGCGTCGTCGCCACCGGCAGGTAGTCGCCACCGGCTATCGGGTATTTGAAGTAATAGAGAGTGCCTTGCTCTTCCTTGTATTCCACTTCCAGGTCGGAGACGGCCGTTTGCAAGCCGGGCGACCAGTTGACCAGATATTCATCCTGATAGATCAGGCCCATGCGATAGAGACGCACGAAAGCCTCGCGTACGGCCGCCGACAGACCTTCATCCAGTGTGAAGCGCTCCCGATCCCAGTCACAGGAAGCGCCCAGGCGGCGCAATTGACGGGTGATGTGGCTGCCGTATTTCTCTTTCCATTCCCACGTGCGACGCAGAAACTCATCGCGGCCGACCTCCAGGCGCGAGGTTCCCTCGCTGCGTAATAGCTTCTCCACCTGTAGCTGGGTGGCAATCCCGGCGTGATCGACACCCGGCACCCATAAAGCAGCGCGTCCCTGCATCCGTGCCCGGCGGATCATCAAGTCCTCAAGGGCGACGAACATCGCGTGACCCATGTGCAGTTCGCCGGTGACATTGGGCGGGGGGATGGAGATGACAAATGGCTTGGCGTCGTCGGGCCGTGCCTCGGGCTTGAACCAGCCGTTTTCTTCCCACCATTGATAGAGGCGCTCTTCCGTAGCGTTGAAGTCGTAGGTCTTCGGCATTTCACTCATGGCAAAATCCTCGATACATGATTCTTTCTTTCCACGATTATTATTAACAATAACCAATGCAATAATTTAATAATCCCTGAAAACAAAAAACGCTCTCGCCAATCAAGGACGAGAGCGCGACGCTCACGCGGTACCACCTTGCTTCCGATCCATCCGGACCGACGCTTGTGTCAGCGCTAACGGGCTGTCCCGCTTCCGCTTACTGGCTTCGGCGGAAGAACTCCCGGGCGACTTCGGCCACTTTGCTCCGGTCAAGGCTCTCAGTCAAGGCCATGACTCTCTGTCGGGCAGGCGGGCGGCTTACTACTCCCGTTCACAGTCATTCAACTATATGATTATCAGCCTGAGTATAATCGGAATGAGGTCGATTTGCAACTGCCTGAAATACAGCCACCGCCAGCGGTGAATACCGGATGACCGCCAGATGGCCGAAAAACGTTCTGCGCGCCAATCCATCAGGGAAATCTGGCTGAAGATGTTCAGCGGCAGAATCAATAGACAACCGATAGGCCAATTGCTACCAGGTAGTGCATTCGGCGTTGTTGGTCATTGTATATCGAATTATTGAGTGATATCTCGCGGCGGCCGTTTGGTTATTGCTCCAGAATCATGATCTCATCAATGACATCTCCTGGCCCGGTTGCCGATCCCGGATCGCGCAACGTGATGGCGCTCAGCACGTCGTCACCCTCTACCAGTTCGCCGAAGATGGTATGAGCGCCATTCAGGTGTGGCGTCGGTACAAAGGTGATGAAGAATTGGCTGCCATTGGTATCAGGGCCGGCGTTGGCCATCGCCAACAGGCCGCGCCGGTCGAATGTAAGGCTGTTGTTTGTCTCATCCTCAAACATATAGCCAGGACCACCGCTCCCCGTGCCGGTCGGATCGCCTCCCTGGGCCATGAAATCCTGCAGCACGCGATGGAAAGTCGTCCCGTCATAGTAACCCTGGTTAGCCAGATAGATGAAATTATTGACGGTCATGGGTGCAGCGTCATCAAACAGATCGAACCGCATCTCTTTGCCGTTCGCCATGCGAAAGATAGCCTGGAAGTCCTTTGTTGTGTCGATGGCCATCTCAGGCGGGTTCGTGTAATAGTCAGCTCGCTCGGTAGGATCAAGAGATGCCAACGGTCGTTCGCCGGTGATTTCCGTACCGGTGAAATCATCGGCCGCTCCGTCGCTACGGCCACGGAAGAAAGAGATAGCCAGCATCGCTACAAGCACGACGATGACTACCCCGCCGATGATCATATTGCGTTGTTTGGCCTGTTGGCGTCGCTGCTCTTCTTGCTTGCGTCTCTCCGAAACGGAAGGAGTTTGTCCTTGTTTTTTTGTCATAACCCGCCTGTCTCCTCAAAATAAGCCTGGTATCTTGTAAGCCATACTGACTGCGTTTTACTAGCGGCCGCCCGTCCAGGGGATGAAATTAAGATTGGGTGCGGGGAACTCAGCTCTGGCTACAACTTCCGGCGGACTTTTTCTGTCGTCCCATAGTTGCCCCAGAGTCTCCCCGTCCGGGCCGCCCATTTCGCGCAGGAATTCGATGTAGTCACTGGACGAGAGCTGGTAGTAGAGTGTAACAACGACGCGTTCTGTGCCCGACGGCAGGGTGTATTGGGTGTCGTCCCAATATTGCCCGTCGGCGTAGGTCGCTCCCACCGGCCTCATGCCCGGGCGGTCGAATGCCGCCACCGTGTATCCCCGCGGCGGGATGCGGTTATCCTTGATGGTCGTGTTGTTCAGAGCGAAATGGAAGGTCGGCCCGGCATCCATGCCAACCAGGTCAGCCAACTCCGGCGTCAACCCTTGCTCCACCTCGTAAACCTTGATGTCGGCATCCTTGGTCAGCTGGCCGGTTGACTCATTATAGGCACCCGATTCATAGATTAAGGTCTCACTCGAATCATAAGCCCGGACGTTGAGCCATAAGCGTCGTCCTTCGGGATAGCCGGTGGGAAGTTTGTGCCCGGTTTCATTAGTCACGTGTACAGTAAGAATCCCGTTCTCCAGGTTCAGGTCCAAAGAGGCTGCCCGGGCTAACATGCTCCGGGCTTCCAATGTCGTTTGATTAAGCGCTCCTGCCTCATTGTCTGGAGCACGCAACCGCCACCGTTGATCCTGCAGGATTTGTGGTACCCATGAATTGCCGCCGGCGAAAACATGGGCGGGCAGGCAGCCGTTGGTATTACAGTTGCGAATGACGGGACTGATGATCGATGCCTTGCCGACCTGTCGAACCATATGGCAGTCCTGGCAAGATGAGACCATGCCGTCAAGCTTAGCCCCGGCGAACTGCGGCGCAAATACACCGCCATTCGCATAATCACTATTCAGCCATTCTTCATACGTTCTTTCAACGGGGAACAAGTCATCCTTGCCGAATGATTCCGCGGGTGTATTTGTTTCATTGGGCCAATATTGCGGCTCACCACCATTCGGTGGGTTCTCGTTCCAGCTCAGCAGAGGGTTATCAACGTTGTGACAACTGCCGCATAGTCGTGAGGCAGTCAGTGGGTCATTCTGGCCTTGAAATTCGGCCTGGAATGCGGTATGAGGGCCGAAGTTGGGTAGGGAGAAAGGGCCGCGCCGATTGTCCTTGGGATCGAGGATCAGCATTGCCGAGCCGAAGTGATCGGTTGGCGGTGGGTCTGTTAATGCGGCGCGCACAACTTCATCGCGTTTGGCCGCCTCGTCGTCGGCTCCGGCGACGGGATCTACCATGCGATGGCATACCTCGCAGGCCAGACCCGCACTGATGTCCTCCGGCAAGAGCGCACTGCCGTCAGCCGGATCGCTGCGGCCTTCATACCAGCCCTTGGGCGTGTGGCAGCGGAGACAAAACTCTCCTGCATCGACGGCATCGTTCTGGGCTACGGCGAAAGCGGCCCAGAACACGGGATCGCGCCCCGCCTGACCCATCATGCTGCCGCGCCAGCCTTTGTAGATAGAAGGTCCGGTAGGATCGCGATGACAACCGCTGCACCCTTCCGGGTTGACGATAGGGTGCTCGGGGTCGAGCGTTCCAGGTTGTGTGCCTGGGAAAAAGAAGTCCTCCCGGGTCGTGGGCAACGGCAGATTTGTGGCCGCGCGTTTCTGGGATGTAATGATATTTTCATTCTCCTCCTTTGCCGCTACCCGACCGATGAAGGACGCCAGCATTATCAACGCCACCAGGATGAGCGCCGGCCCAATGACCGGGCCATAACGAGCCTTATGGCTTTCCTGATCAATAAGTTTGTGGGGATTCCGATCTTTGATCATTTATTCTCTCTCCTTCCACTGACGCTCCAGCCATACGATGGCTCCCAGACCAAGGATGACGGCGGCAACACCGACAGCGTACCCCTCGATGATCGTCGCGCGGGTTATAAACAATGCCATCATACCCATAATGCCGCTGAACAGGTAGAGGATAAGGACGGTTTCCCGTGACGAGAAGCCCAGTTGAACGAGGCGATGGCTTGTGTGATCACGACCGGCTGTTGCGGGACTGATGCCGCGTCGCAGGCGAGACAGAACGACAAGGCTCATGTCGAAAATGGGCAGGCCAAACAGAAAGACAGGCACCATCCATGTGACAAAATTGGAATTGTCGGGGAACCGCAATTGGATGCCCATCACGGCCAGCAGAAAACCCAGGAACATCGTGCCAACATCGCCCATGAAGATCTGTGCTGGTGGGAAGTTATAGCGCAGGAAGCCAAGGCAAGCGCCCAATACGCCGGCCGCCAACGCCGAAACGAGGAATTGACCGTTGAACAGCGCCAGCAACAGGATGAATGAACTCGTTACGGCCGAAATTCCCGCGCTCAGCCCATCCATGTTGTCCAGAAAGTTGATTGCATTAGTAATCCCCAGCAACCACAGCAGGGTGATGGCGTAGTTAACCGGCTCCGGCACCGGCAGACGGACGCGGATGCCGAAATAAGCCAGGATCAAAAACCCAAGGACTTGGCCGCTCAATTTGACCCAGGCGGGCAGCGGGCGATAGTCGTCGATCAACCCCGTCAGGGCGACCACGGATGTCGCCAGCATTACGCCAATCACGGTGGGTTGTGGATTGCCGCGATAGTAGAGGATTATGCCGATGATCGCCCCCAGGAAGATAGCCGCCCCACCCAGCAACGGGGTCGGTGTCTGGTGGGCCTTGCGGGCCGATGGCGTGTCGACGAATCCGAGGGCCAGAGCCGCCCGGCGCACCCATGGGATACTGACAGAGGTTGTTGTCAGAGCGATGAGAAAGATCACGATGAAAGCCAGCATACCAGTTTCAAAGCTCTGCCGATGGATCTGGGATAGTGGTGGGTCTATTCCTCACCGAGGCCTTTCAGGAACTCTTTGATCAGCGTGAGCGTTGGCTCCCCGGCGACCTCCATGGCGCGCTCAGCCAGTTTGCGGGCTTCGGCCGTGTCGCCCATTCCGGCGGCGATTTGGGCCGCCAGGAAATCGAGTTCGGCCATTGGTACCACGGGCGGATCGTTATGAGCTTGCGCATTTTCGATGGCAATCTGAGCGTCCTCGAATTGGCCAAGCTGGCGATGAATCTCTGCCAGTTGAATCCATGCCCGGACGTTGCCCGAGTTGATGTCCAAAGCCATGTCCAGGCTTGTCGCCGCTCGCCGGTAATAGTCATCCCGATTTGCTCCCGATTTATTGCCACAGAGCGTCAGAGCATCGGCCCGCGCCAGATGGGTTTGACCGTAATACGGGTCGATGGCCGCCGTCTCATCGTAAAGGGCCAGCGCCCGATCACAATCACCCATCACATCGAGAATGAGGCGGGCGTATTCGTTGCGAATGACCGAATTTTGCGGGCTAAGCGTCAGCGCTGCCTCATAATACCGTGAGGCAAGGTTCAGTCGTTCGGTGCGCTCGGCCGTGTCGTCGATAGCCGCGTACCAGCGTGTATTCAGTCGGGCCAGATTAGCGGTGTGGTCGGTGTTGAGAGGATTGATAGCCTGTGCTCGCAGCAATAATCCCTCGGCCCGTGTCAACAGTTGTGTTTGTTCGGCTGGGGCTTCGGTGATAGCCGCTCGTTCCAGATAGGCGCGACCAAGGAAGAGGTCGTAAAAATCTTCGTTGGGGGCGCGGTCGATGGCGGCCTCGTAGATGGCGATGGCCGTGTCCCAGAGATCACGGCGGACAACGGGATCAGCCCCGACGGATCTCGTCGCCTGATCATCAAAGGGTTTGGCTCGCTTGAAGATCATGTCTGCCTGAACCGGCCGAACATTCGTCTGCGAAACCAGGAACAGAGCGACGACTAACATCACGGCCAGGCTGGCGAAGGCCACCGCCGACGACGCGACGGTTAGCGGCAACCGTCCGCCTCTCAACCCTGACCAACCGATGGCGAAGGACAGCAAAACCGTGATCAGGAACAGAAAGACATAGAAATAAGTGAGCAACTCGCCGACTTGAACTGATTCCAGCACTCGCAATGTGATCGTTGAATCAACTGGCCCGCGGCCGCGATAAAATAACAATGTCTTGTAATTGAAAGCGTGGATGTAGATAGCCAGGAAGCCGCCGAGTAGTGAGATGAGCAAGATGCCGGTAGTAGGCAGTAGTGATTGCCGCCAACGACCGTCCCAGAGTAACCTCAGAGCGACCGCTCCTCCGACAAACATCAGCGCACCCGGCAGGAAACCCCCGGAGATGAGGACGGGCATGGCCAGACTTATGAGCGCAACTGCCAGAACCCCACCGATAGTCCTCGCGGTAGTCCTGCCGGTAAACAGCAGGACAGCGACCGCGGTGCACACGAACGCGCCGATGAGTCCCAGGCTGAGACCCAGCGTGATCGTCGTCGTAGCAGCAGGGATCAGGAATCGTGCGGCGACACCGGTTAGCGCCAGGGCGAGGAAAAGAGCGGCCGCGCCTTGCCTCTGCCTGCCGGGTAGGTCCGACCCCGGGGAGGGAAATCGCAATTCCCCGTTTTTGACCATTTCCGACAGAAAAACCAGCCAGACAAGTGCCCAGGAGAGGACAATTACCAGCATGATGAACGGCCAATCGATGAAACCTTGGCGCGCGTTCTGCAACAAGGATTGACGGAATACCTCAGTCGCGGATAGATCGCCCGGCGCGGCGATGATTTTTCCCGGCGGAAGAGCGTAAGAGGTGAAGCCGTAACCAAGCACGCCCAACATGAGAATGATCAACAATGCCGGAACCCATAGCGCCTGCCATCCGGTGCGTGCCGCCGGCTCCACCGTGGGCGAGGCGTGACGCTTGCGTTTTCCGCTCTTGGTCGCCGGGACCGGTTCGGGCGTTGCTTCCGCCTCAATCTCGACCATGGCGTCCTGCCGGTTGCCGAGCGCGACCATTAAGGCGACAAAGGCGAAGAAATAGAGCCGCGTGACCGAGATGGCAATGCCGAAGTGAATCTCGACGTAATGGGCCAGCACCGCGGCGATTAGGGCGTTCATCAGCAGGCGGTCGGGGGCGAAAGGCGAGCCTTGGGCTTTCGGATGTAGCGCGGAAAACTCGCCTGGGCGGCCGAACAAAGCATGATAAATGAGGTAAATGACGACTCCCAGGATGACACCGACCGGCACGGCCACGCCCAGGTAGACGGGGTCAACAACTAGCACGGCCAAGAGAGAGACCAACAACGCGCCGCCCATCCAAAGGCCGATTAGGATCCACGTGTCACGCCTTGAGCGAACCACCCCCAAAAAGCGAAATGCGAAGAGCATGACCGTCAAGTACAGGACCTGCCAGGCCAACAGTCCAACCGGCCCGGTGATCACCAGGGAATCGAAGGTCTCATTGTGCGAGCGGTCGGGCGAAGCGTTGCGCGACTCTACAGTCGCCAATTCCGGCGGATAGACCTTGTTATAGGCGGTATACATCGTCTCCGGGCCGTAACCGAGGATCGGCCGCAGCCAGTTGAACGGATCCGTTGATCCATCGGGGTATTGCAGCGGTTCGTGGGGGGTGATGAGATCGAGGACCCCTTCCCAAATGAGCACGCGCACCCGGCCGCTTTTCTCTCGGCCGGTCGCGTTGCTGGGATCGAGCATCCGGCCGAAGGTGCCAATAGCCGGCAGATCGCGCCATTCATCCAGCACGTAAAACAGACCGCCAATAACGGGGACATCGCGCAATCTTGCGGTGCGCTCAGCCGGTAAATTAAATAGCAACAGCCACCCGGCCATCAGGAGGGTCAGGAAGATCCAGCCCATCCACAGCCATTTCCAGCCCCGGCCGGCAGCGATCAACACGAATATCGCTAATACCGACATGGTTACGACTCCGAAGAAAAAGCCAAAGGCGACCAGTGGCCCGGCTGCGTTACTGATCGGCTTGCTGACCAGCAGGGCGATCAGCGTCGGCGCAAGAAATAACAGGGCGGGCAATGCTTCGCGAAGATAAATCCTGCCGGTTCTACCCTCCGAGATGCGCGAATTGCGCAGCGACACGAGCAGGACGAGAGTAAAGGAGAATAAACCCACCGCCAGACCGATCAGCGGCCCACGACTGCCTGACCAGTAGAGCGTCAATAGCTGGATGGCCAGGATGAAGATATAGACCGAGGCGCGAATGATATCGGCCGCGTCCAGCTTCTCCTCGCCGAGAATATTGTTGAATGCATCGATGATCCGGCTCAGCGTCAGGGGGATGACCATGATCAGGTAGCCGGCGATGAAGATGGCGTTGCCCATACTTCCGGCCACGCGATCCTGGACATTGCCGCCCCACGGCAGCGGGTCGTGGCCGAAGTGCTGAACCATGCCGTATAGAGCTACAGGGATGCTGGCAGCGATGACCGTGTTGATGACCCGGCGTACTTGTTCGGGGCGGCGGATGGTTGTCGCCATGATGCCAAAGAAGGCGATGTAGCTAAGAGTTGTGTAGGTTCCTTGTAACCGCTGATAAGAGCCTGACCAGCTGACCCAAGGGTTGATGGAGAAAATTGTCGAAAG
>CAYXNH010000007.1:26856-36849 GCA_964466135.1 uncultured Ardenticatenaceae bacterium
ATAAGCCCGGCTACCGGCAGTACGAACGGTTTGTGCCAGACTGCGTCGGGATTGGAGAAGCGAAAGCGGCCGATATTGCGCCAGGCTTGCTGATCAATAAGCCGAACGATCCATACCGCTACCATCACCAACGCGATTGACCTGAGCAAGGCGATCTTGTCCGGCTCGAAGACGCGCTCGGAATGAATGTTGAAAAACAGGGGGGTGACAAGGATGGCGACTAGCCAGCAAGCTTCCAGAAAGGCGTCGCACCAACGAGTGAGTCTGGAGTCCATTGAGCCGTAGAATAGCACAAATTGGCGTGTGGGCGAAATAAAAAGCGGGAGCAGGCTGTGGGCGGGAGAATTCTGGTCCTATGCCGGAGCTATTTTTTCTTCGATCGCGTTCACCCGGTTGAGGACATCTTCCCAGCGGTAGTTTTGCAGAACAAAATCGCGACCGGCGCGGCCCAATCGTCGTCGTTCTTGCGGATCGCGCAAGAGGGCGAGAATGGCCTCAGATATCTGAGCAGCATCGTCGGCGACGATGAGATGCTTTCCATGTTCAGCCTCGAGCCCCGCGTTGACGTGACTCGTCGTCACCACCGGTAGTTCGGCCGCCATGGCCTCGAGTACCTTGTTTTGGACGCCTGCGGCGAAACGAAGTGGGGCCACAAACACAGCCGCATCATTAAGCGCTGCGTTCAGGTCAGCTACATGGCCCAGCACGCGCACACCCGGCGCACTTCCCAAAGATAGTACTTGGGCAGCAGGTTCCGCGCCAACCAGATTCAGGTGTACCTGAGGCATGGATTGGCGGATGAGGGGGAGGATATCGTTGACCAGATATTCGGCCGCGTCTATGTTGTGGGGTACGCCCATATGACCGACGAATATCAGGCGCGGATCGTTCGTCAGCCGCCCGGACGGCCGAAAACGCCCGGAATCGACTCCATTCGGCACGATCAGCACTCGCTTATCTTCCTCATCGCGCAAGATTTGCCGGCGTTCGGCCCTGGAAATGAGCCAGGTCTCGTCAAAATGGTCCACGATATCTCGCTCGTAGCGACGAATGCGCGGCAACTCCAGACGATAGATCAGCCGCCATTTGGGGTCGCGATAAGGTAGCGAACGCTCGATCTCGGTGGAGATGGCGTCCGTCAGGTCTAAAATGCGAAAGGGGTGACGGCGGCCGGAGACGAATTGGGCCATGCGGAACAGGTGAACATAAATCAGATCAAATTGACGACGGGACAATAGTCGGTCGATGGCTCCCTGCATCACCGAGGAGCGGTAGTAAAGCGATTGGAAGGGCGCCGGTCGCCAGAGGTTCATGACCGTCGTCGTTGTCGATTGCAGCTGCCCGCGATGGACCAGTTGAATATCCTCGCAGAACTCTCGCAGAGGGCCTATGTTTCCCGTCTCCCGGTCGTCGGCGATAAAAGAAAGTAACGTGATTCTGTGTTCGCGGGACAGCACGCGCAGAAAATGATAGGCGCGCAGGCGATCGCCACGCGTCGGCGGGTAGGGTAACCGGCCCGTCAGAAACAGAATACGCATACCGTCCTCGAAAGCTCGTCCCGTGATACTGGCCTGAATGACGTCGACACGAGTAATATACCTCCCATATGATAAGATCGCCAATCCTTATCGTCGGTTGCGCCCGTTCGGGAACTACCTTGCTTTACAATATTCTGTCGGAGGTTGCTCCCTTCTGGTCTATCGGAATTGAAAGCAAGGCGATCATCGAACATTTTCACCATCCGTCAGTCAGGGGATGGGAATCAGGAGAACTAACGGCGGCCGATCTGACGGCCGAATCGCGAGCTTATATCCTCGGCGCCTTCGAAGCCGGAGCAGCACCGGGCGATTTCTGGCGGCGAGTCAACCGGTTTCGCTCCCAGCTTAACAATAGCACCACTTATGCAGCCCTCAAGCGTCGCGGCCGGACTTCCGCCATTGGGTCCGGTGTTAGTAGCGGTTTGCCCGGTGTCGGGCTGGGGATCTTTCGTGCTTATGTCCGGGTACGTAATCGGGTAGCGTGTGCGTCTGAGCCGATACGTTTGTTGGACAAGTCGCCCGAACATTGCTTGCGTCTGCCGTTTCTGGCGTCGCTCTTTCCCGACGCCCGGGTGATCTTCCTCACCCGCGACGGCCGCGCCAACATCCATTCCTTGCTGGAGGGCTGGCGCCAACCCCACATTTTTCCCGGCTATGATACCCCCATGCCGGTCACCAGCTCGGGACAATCCCGCGGCCGTTGGGCCTTCACTCTTATTCCCGGCTGGCGCGAATGGGTTGACCGACCGCTGGAGGAGATATGTGCCCAACAATGGGTGGTGAGTAACGGCGCCATCCTGGATTACATCGCGTCTCCCCATGCCCGGCCGGTTCTCACGGTGCGCTATGAGGACCTCATAGCCAACTCCAACGAAATTCTCAGCCAGATCGCCGGTTTCCTGGACATCGTACCGGAAGATATTCCAGCCTTCGGCCGAACATTGCCGGAGGTCAACGTCGTCTCGCAGCCCGGTTTTGAGAAGTGGCGGCGTGAGGAGACGGCCATCAGCCACATCATGCCCAAGATCCGGCCGATGATGGCGCGGTTGGGTTACGAATCGGACCGCTGATCCTGCCGGAATACCTCATCGTAGAGCGATAGCAGTTTGGGCGCCATCGCGTCCCAATTATAGCGAGACTCCACCAATCGCCTGCCGGCGCGCCCCATTGCCGCAGCCTCGTAGGGGGTATTCAATAGCTGGAGGAGCGCGGCTGCGTGGGCCGAAGGGTCGGCTGCATCGACCAACAGGCCATTGATCCCCGGCTCGATGAACAGCCGAGTTGAGGGCAGGTCGCTGCTGATCACCGGCAATCCAAAGGCCATGTACTCGAACAGTTTGGTAGGGATATTCTTCTGGTTTTTGGAAGCGGCTTGCCAGGTGACCCAACCCACCGAAGCGCGTTGCAGGTATTGTCCGATCTGTTCGAAAGGCACCCGCCCGGTGATGGTGATGGCGTGGGCTATTCCCCGGGCTGTGGCGTCTGCCAGTACCTCGGCTTCCAAATCCGGAGGCATAAAGTGGCCGACGATCAATAATCGGGCTTCCGGCATTCGGGCCAACACTTCGTCGAAAGCGGCGATCATCACTCTGGCTCCGCGATTGGGCTCCAGCCCGCCCAAATAAAGCACCACCGGTTCGCGCCGATCTCGTCGGGCGATTGCGGTAGCTCCGGCGGCGATGAGATCGCCACCCGGAAAATTGAACAGCGTCACCTTGGGGCCGTCGAATCTGACGAAATCGGCGGCAATGGCGTCGTCGGCGAAGATCAGGCCGATCTCGCCTTTTGCCAGTAGCGGCTCCAGTCGCCGGAAAATGCCGGCCAGCGGCCGTCGTATGAGCGCGGGCAAGTAGTCCTTGACGGCGATGAAGTCCGCATTGGCTTCGTGGATGTCATAGATCGTCGGCCGTCCTGTCTTTCGTCGCAGCCAGGGAGTCACCATCAATAGCTCCGGATCATGGATATGGAAGATATCGGCGTCGGTTTCCACTGCCATACGCGCGATCGCTCGCCATAACAACGGCCTTCGACTGCGAGGCACGCGCGGGAGGGCGCGGATGCATACGTCGCCCTTAACCTCATCTCTGTCATGAACGGCAATTAATGTGACCTCGTACCCGGCCTCGGCCAACGTCCTAGCCTCGCGATAGAAAACGCGATTGTCCAGTGCCTGATGCACCACCGACAGGATGGTAACCTTGCGTCCTTGATTCATGACCTCAGGCACCCCTCGTAGACAGCCGCCGTTCGCCGGCCGATGGTAACCCAATCCAGGCTTTCGGTGATGTGGTTGGCGGCGGCGCGCATCGCCTGCCGGTCTCGCCTCTTTATCTCGGCCAGAGCGCGAGCCAAGTCATCCGTATCACCGGCATGGTAGATCAATCCTGCATCACCGTCCAATAGCTCCGGCAGGCAGCCGAGGTTCGGAGCAATGATCGGCAGCCCGTAGGACAACCCCACCATCACTGAACTTGATGTCAACACCCTGTCGAACGGAGCGACCATCACATCGGCCGCTAACAGGTATCGTTGCATCTCGTCATCGGGCACGAATCCCGCATGGAGCCGGAAGCGGGGATCAGCGGCGGCGGCCGATGCCAGACGTTTGACTAGCGCGGGGTCACGATTCCTGCCGGCGATCAGGAGTGCATCGGTTTCTTCGGCCGAGCGGCCAAATATCTCGACAAGTCGATCCAGCCCCTTGTAGGTGGCGATGTTCCCCAGAGCCAGGTAGACGAATTGGGTTTCATCCAGGCCGAAGGATGCCCGCGCTGTCTCGCGGGTCATCGTCACCGGGTAGACATTGGTGTAATTACCCAACGGTATGACCGCCACGGGACCACGTCGCGGGAATCGTTCCAACAGTTCCCGGCGGCCGGCTTCGCAATGAACGATCACCGCCGTTGCATCGCGCATCATCAATCGCCGAATGGCTACGTCCAACGGTCGGAATGCTCGCCTGTGGGGCAGGATATTGTGGGCCGTCCAGACAAGTCGATAGCCCAATCGTCTCGCCAGTCTGATGCGCGCGACAAATCGACCTGTCTGCAGCGGGGTCATCAATCGGGCCATATATAGCCCATCGAGCCAATGGAAATGGAGAATGTCGACATCGGCGCGTCGGGCGTGCAACCAGTCGGAACCCGGCAATGCCTCCAGAAATTCGACCTCTACGCCGTGCGGCCGCAAGCCGTCTCGCAAGAGGCGCTGGTAGGGGTTGGGGTATACCGGCAGAAAGGCGACTTTCATAACCAGCACCTAACGCATATACATGCCTTGTAATAACCACTCGGCCATTAGCCGAGGCAGCGAGAACGGCAGGCGAATGACGGCCGTCCATAGGTGAGGCCTGTTGCCCGTGATCCGGCGCCCCATGGCGTCCAATCGGCGAGTTTGCTGGACGATGTGATTAGGGTGCCACCAGGCACCATAGCGTCGCGTAACCCGCCCATGTTCCAGTTGCCGCGCCAATCCGCCCGTGCGCGTCAATGCATGTGGCTGGACGCGATAATAAGCCAGCGTGCGCGGCAAATATTGAAAGGCAATTCGTTCGTGTGCCCGAATGAACCATTCCCAGTCGAACACCCAGCGCAGGGATGTATCGAGACTTCCGGTAAGTTCCCAAACTGAGCGTCGCCAAAATGCAGCCGGTTGCAGAATGGGATCCTTGTTCACCAGATAGCGTCGATTGAATGACCGGCGTATGAAACGGCACGGCTCGATTCGTGCCCCAGCCTCGTCAATGTACCAGCCCTCGCCATAGATCAACCCGGTCTGTGGGTTGGCGGCAAATGCCTCGGCGATAGCATGGAGCGTGCCCGGCAGATAGAGGTCGTCGGCATTGAGCCAACCCAAAATATCGCCTGTCGCCGCGGTAAAGGCTTTATTGAGGGCATCGGCCGGCCCGGCATCCGGCTCTATCGTCACTAGTGACAAGTCAGTTTCATATCGGCGTAGAACGTCGATGGTTTCATCCGTCGAGCCTCCATCGCGCACGATATACTCCAGGTTGGGGTAGCCTTGATCCAGGACAGACTGAATGGCAGCCTCAATATAACGCCCCTGATTGAGCGACGGTGTAACGATGGTGATGCGCGGTAACGCATTTTCTTCCGGCGGTGACTTGTCAGAGCCTGAGCCGAGGGAAATGATTTGGTTCCGCGGTTGGGGTTCCTGTCGTTCCGTCATTTACCCACCATTAGGCGGGCGATCTGTCGGGCAGTTTCGAGCGGCCGTTTTTCCCGTCGTCCACCGGCGACGATCAAGCGCAACCGTTCCGCGACCGACTTATCACCTTTCATGAGCTGTTCCCACCGGATAGAGGCTTTGCCGGGCAGTCGATCGGCTCCGGATAACTCGCTCGATATTTGGTCGGGATCGTAGCCCATCGAGGCAAGCTGTTCCGGCCCCAGCGCGTCGAGATAAGCCGACAGCAGGTGGTGGATCTGCGGATCACGGGCATGATTGAGCCAGGCATTCAGGCTATCTGCAGAGGGTCGTTGGTGCTTCTCGACGCCGGTCGGGTCGCCATAGCGCCCCTTGGGTCGTGGATGCTGCCCATATTCGAGTAGTTCAGGAAGGTAGGGTATTTTCAGCCATTCGCATAATGAGTGGATTGCGGCTTCCGGCTCCAGTACCAATGATTCATAATGAATGGCCCGGATCCGTCCGGCTGGTTCGGCCGCGAACTCCGTCAACGAACGAGGGGCAACTAATAAATCGTCCCGGAAGTAATCGAGGCGGTTCCAATCGCCCTTAACCCAGGTATGGAGGATGGACGACAGAACGGCCGCGGGATTGCGCAGCAGGATGATGAAACTCGCTTGCGGGAAGATTTGCGCCAACTCGGGCAGGATCTTGTAATATCGGGGAGTCTTGTCCAGGAAAAGCTGTTTGCCTGCCTCGCGGCAAGCCTGGCCGTATAATATCAGAGCCATTGTTCGCGCGGCTTGATAATACGCCTCATCTCCCTTGGCCAGCGTGCCCAGAAAGTCTTGAAAGGCGCGGGCGGCTACGGTGGCATCATAGTCGGCCGTATGTCCCGTCTCCCGCAGGGCGTAAAGTGTGTGGAGCATGAACCACGGCTCGGCCGTCGTGTGTACCACTTCGCTGCCGGCCAGGATGGTTTGCAGGAGAGTCGATCCCGCTCGCGGTTGGGACACGAGGAAGATCAGATTTACATCCGAAAATTCCATCGAAGATGGCATGGTCATTCTTGATCCCGCCCCAGGTTTCGAGCGTCGGCGATCATGCGTGTGATATCATCCCGCTCGATGGCCAACAGGACGCCGCCGAAGACGGCTGCGAAAGTCAACCCTTTGGCTATGCCGGTGATCCAGTCGTTCGGGCAACTGCCCGCTCGACACATCAACCACATGATGGCCAACGCGGCCGACGCGCCGGCGATTAGCGCTGTGATCGGGCCTGCGAAGAGGCGCGATGCTGAGAAATCAACATGTTCTCGCGCCGCCTGTATGAGGGGAATCAGGCCTAATAACAACACTCCGTTGACCACAAGGGCCACGCCGATGATACCCCAGATGCGACCGAACAGAAACAGCCCAATGATCAACGTCGCTAACTGAATCAAACGGATGCGAACGACACGCTCCGGCCGCCCCGCGGCTACGAATATCTGGCTAACCGTTACCCGTACGGGATCGAGCAATGTGAAGACTGCCATCAAGCGGAAGGTAGGGATCATTGGCAGCCATTTTTCCCCCAGGGCAAGGCGCACGAATTCGGGGGCAAGCAGCACCATCAGTCCACCAAACAAGAACCCGCTGCGAACCAGCAAGGCATTGGTGCGAAAGAAAGCCTGTGAAAGTTGATGACGTGCTTCCTTAAGTTCGGCGTATGTCCCTCCGGCGACCAGGTTGACTGGAAAGGCCAGGATCCGCCGCGGATAGGTGGCGAAGGTGTAGGCGCGGGAATAAAGTCCCAGGGCGTTATGACCCAAATAGGCTCCGGTCCAGATGTCGTCCAGATTGTCGATAGCTTCGCTCAGCGCGGATTCGGCCATGGTGCGGCTGCCGAAGTGGAGGTAGTAGCGGACAGTGTCACGCAGCCAGACCAACCGCGGTCGCCAGACCGGCCGCCAGACATATAACGCCAGTCCGGCCAGCACGGCCGTCGCCACATCAGTCGCAAGCAATGCTGACAAGCCATACCCTCGCCAAGCCAGGTAGACGGCGATGATCGTTGTGATTACGGCGGTCAGCAGGTCGAGGACGGCCAATCGTCTGTGGACGACACGCCGCGTTAGGATGAACCGTGGCGTGTCGGACAGGTGCAACGCGGCAAAAGCAGGCGTGAGAACGAATAGCGCCGTTTGCAGCGACCCTGAGGTCAACAGGTGGGCGGCTCCGAGCAACGCCAGTGTCCAGATCGATAGCAGCACCAGCCGAAGGGTGAAATGCACGGCCGCAGCCTGCTCTTCATCGGCCGTTTCCGGCGCCCGATGGAGAAATGCCCCACCCATGCCCCACATAGGCAGGATGCTGCTGAAGGTGACGAGGGAAGTGGCCAGCGCGTAGATGCCGAAGACCTCGACAGGGAGCAAACGGGCCAGCAGGATCGACCGCGCCAGCAGAATGGCGATCTTGACCAGATTCGTGCCGGCGTTCCAACTGACGGAGGTGATACTCCGCTGAGCCAAACTCATAGGGGTATATCCCCACGTCTCGTGTTAATGGGTCGGGATGGAGCCGTTCGCTTGCTTGTCGGCCAGAGTTTGCCGGTACCAGTCGATCGTGCGGCGCAATCCCTCGTCAAAGTCGGTTGTCGCGCGGAAGCCGAAACGCTCAAAGGCGCGTTCGGTGTTCAGCGCTCGTCTTGGTTGGCCGTTGGGTTTGGTCGTGTCCCAATCAATTCGGCCGGAGTAACCGGTGTGGCGGACGATCGTCATCAGCAGATCCTTGATACTGATCTCATTGCCCGAGCCAAGATTCACCGGGTCGCTTTCGTCATAACGCTCGCTAGCCAGCACAATACCCTCGGCCGCGTCTTCGACATAGAGGAATTCCCGTGTCGGCGAACCGTCTCCCCAAGCTACAATGGTCTCATCCCCTCGCTGTTCAGCTTCCAGGCATTTACGGATTAGCGCCGGAATGACGTGAGAATTCTCCAGATCGAAGCTGTCACCCGGCCCGTAGAGATTCACCGGCAGCAGAAAAATGGAGTTGTAGCCATACTGCTCGCGGTAGGCCTGGCTTTGCACCAGCAACATCTTTTTGGCCAATCCGTAGGGCGCGTTGGTTTCTTCCGGGTATCCGTTCCACAAATCCTCTTCATGAAAGGGAATGGGGGTATATTTGGGGTAGGCGCAGACCGTGCCGATGGCCACGAATTTGTCGACACCAGCCCGCCAGCTTTCGTGCAGGAGTTGCGTGCCCATCATGAGGTTATCGTAGAAGAATTCGGCCGGATGAGCGCGATTGGCTCCGATGCCGCCAACCGAAGCCGCCAGATGGATGATGACCGTGGGTCTGGTGTCGTTCAATAAGTCCAGGATGGCATCCAGATAGCGCAGGTCATAGGTCTCTCTGGTGGGTGCGAATATCTCGCCCGCGCCTCGTTGGCGCAAAACGTTGACGGTGTGGCTTCCCAAAAAGCCCGTGCCGCCGGTGACGATGACGCGTTGATCTTGCCAGTTAATCATGGGTTCAGTTCCTCTTCCGCATGCTCCTCGCGAACTCGCAGGAGCATATGCAGCCGGCTGACGACCATTTCCATCGCCACCCGATTGTGACCGCCGCCGGGAATGATGATGTCGGCGTATCGCTTGCTAGGCTCGACAAATTTCATGTGCATCGGCCGCACGGTGTCGAGATATTGTTCGACGACGGAATCCAGGGAGCGGCCGCGTTCGTTCATGTCTCGTTCCAGGCGGCGAATGAAACGCACGTCGGGATCGGTGTCTACGAATATTTTGATGTCCATCAGGTCGCGCAATTTGCGCTTGGTGAAGATGAGAATGCCGTCCACCAGGATGATGGGGGCGGGGTCGACCAGAATGGTGTTGTCGGTTCGTCGATGTGTGGTGAAATCGTAGACCGGGACGTTGACAGGCACCCCGGCGATCAGGTCTTTGATATGGCGGACCATCAGCTTGGTTTCCAGTGAATCGGGATGGTCGTAATTCAGGTGCGCCCGTTGCTCGAACGGGAGATCGTCCCGGTCCTTGTAATAGGCGTCGTGAGGCAGATAGGCTATCTGTGACGCACCCACGGCGTCCAGCACGGCTCGGGCGACTGTCGTCTTGCCCGAGGCCGTTCCCCCGGCCACGCCAAAGACAATAGGCTTGAACTTGAAGGGTCTGGTTCTCTCCGGGTTCATTTCCATCAGGCCGAACGTATCCCGCAATAAAAAAGCCCTGGCTCCTCCAGGGCTGAACCGATAGAGCCACCCATCGGAGTTGAACCGATAACCTATCGCTTACGAAGCGATCGCTCTG
>CAYXNH010000008.1:0-36212 GCA_964466135.1 uncultured Ardenticatenaceae bacterium
ATCGCTCTGTTTCCCGAATCCAGCCCCATCCTCGATGAGTTGACCGGGCTGGATGTCAATGCCCTGACCCCGCTACAAGCCATCAACAAGCTCTACGAGTGGAAGCAACGCTACACAAAAGATCGGCCTTAACCAGGCCGATCACGGTTTTCATTTCCTTTTCGCACGTGTTACAATTTTAGATTGCTCCGCGCCACATATCGGGCGGCCGAGCGCATTTTTTATTCATAGGGAAGGATTGGTATGCTGAAGACGCATAGTTGCGGCGAACTTCGCAGCGAACACGTGGGTCAGAGTGTGACCTTGGCGGGCTGGGTCAACCGGCGGCGCGACATGGGCGGGGTGATATTCATCGATATTCGTGACCGGGCGGGTAAAACGCAAGCCGTGGTGGATTCAGGGCGTACGGCCGATGGATTTGCCGCGGCCGAGACGATTCGCAGTGAATATGTGGTGCAAGTGACGGGCGAGGTCGCTCGGCGTCCTGCCGGCCAGGAAAATCCCAACCTGCCCACGGGCGAGATCGAGGTGCTGGTCAACAAGGTCGTCATCCTCAATCCGGCCAGGACGACGCCGTTCCTGATCGATCGGGATGAGACCGTCGACGAGACGACGCGCCTTCGCTACCGCTATTTGGATCTGCGACGCGAGCGCATGCAGCGCAATCTCATTTTGCGCCACAACGCCATTCGCTTCATCCGCGAGTTTCTGAGTGCTCGCGACTTTATCGAGGTCGAGACACCGATCCTGTTTAAATCGACGCCCGAAGGCGCGCGCGATTATCTGGTTCCCAGCCGCGTCCACCCCGGCAAGTTTTACGCCCTGCCGCAAAGCCCGCAGCAACTCAAGCAGCTGCTCATGGTGGCCGGTTACGAGCGCTACTTCCAGATCGCTCGTTGCTTCCGCGACGAAGACCTCCGCGCCGACCGCCAACCGGAATTCACCCAGCTCGACATGGAGATGAGTTTCATCGAGCGGGACGACATTCTCGATCTGGTCGAAGAACTCATCATGGGCATGGTCAACGTGGTCAGTCTGGTGCCGCCGGCATCGGCCATATTTCCCCGGCTCAGCTATTTCGAGGCGACGGAGCGATTCGGCACCGACCGGCCGGACCTGCGCTACGGCATGGAGTTGAAGAATATCGGCGATATCGCCGCCGGCAGCGCGTTCCGCGTCTTCGCTGAAAACGTGGCCGAGGGCAAGCCGGTTAAGGCCATTTGCGCCCCCGGCTGCGGCGCGTACAGTCGCAAGCAGCTGGATGAGCTGGAAGAGCTGGCGCGTGGTCAGGGCGCGAAGGCGCTGGCCTGGCTGGCTATTCACCCGGAGACGGGCGAGATGCGCGGCCCCATCGCCAAGTTCTTCACCGTTGACCAGTTGATCGCCATCACCGAGCGGCTGGAAGCCAAACCCGGCGACCTGATCCTGATCTCCAGCGACACCAAAACAATCGTCCATAACGTCCTCAGCACATTGCGGACGGAAATGGCTCGCCGCCTGGGTTATACCGACAAGAAGGAACTGGCTTTCGCCTGGGTCATCGACTTCCCCTTGTTTGAGGAGGGGCTGGAGGATGGTCATTTCGCCCCCAGCCACCATATGTTTACCGCGCCAAAGCCGGAGCACATCCCTTTGCTCGACACCGACCCGGCGGCCGTGTTAAGCCAGCAGTACGACCTCGTTTGCAACGGTTTCGAAGTGGCCGGTGGCAGCATCCGAATCCACGATCAGGTTTTGCAAGCCAGGATCATGTCGCTGATTGGTTTCTCGATGGAGCAAGCGCGGGAGCAGTTCGGCCATCTCCTCGAGGCGTTCGAATATGGCGCGCCACCCCATGGCGGCATCGCTCCCGGTATCGACCGGCTGGTGGCGCTCATGGCCGGAGAACCGAACATTCGCGAGGTCATGGCCTTCCCCAAGACCGCCCAGGCGACCGATCTGATGGCTGACGCGCCGTCTTATGTGCTGCCGTCGCAATTGGATGATTTAAGATTGGCCATCAAAGAGAAAGCGGCGGAAAAGTGACGTAGCCGGCGGCCGCTGATTTGTTGGTAGACGTCACGTGAAGGAACAGGCTGACCGCGCTATAATTGGCATTTCTGGTGATTAATATCGACCACTTGGCACGGCCAGGGGAGGGCAAGGATTACAATGAACAAAGCAATTAGCTTCATGGCGGGGGCTGTTTGCGGCGCGTTGATTGGCGCGGTCACCGCTTTGCTCCTGACGCCGGCGTCCGGTTCCGACTTGCTCCAGAGCGCCGAGGAGCGCTGGGAGTTGACCAAAAACGAGGCTCGGAACGCCATGGAAGAGCGCCGGGCCGAGCTGGAAGGCCAATACCGTTCGGCCAGGAACTCCTGATCTTTGGAGCGCGTGACGCGCCTATTTCTCAACAGATAGCCAGTAATCGGCCGCTGAGTCGACGTACGGAGTCAGCGGCATGACGATCAGCGTGCCGCCCTCGGGGCCAAGCTCTACCCCCACGCTCCCCCGATTCAATGCGTCGAGCGTCAGGGGGATGACCTTCGGCGCGGAACCTTCCTTAATCACCCGGACTCCCCATCGCTGAGGCAACAGATGCCCTGTCTCGACAAAGCCATTGGGCCACCATTCCGGTTGTTTCGCCAGTTGAGGAATAGTTAGCCCACTGACGGCAAACCCGCGACCTGATTCCTCGAAGTCTGTCACCACATCGAAACGCAACATAATCTGTGTACCCGCATAGGGGGTCAAATCGATTTGCTCGGCCACCCAGCCGTTGCTATGGTCGCTCGTTTCTGCGCTGCGACCGCCCCAACCCGAACCGTAAGCTCCCAACACGCCGTGGTTCGGCTCCAGGACGCGCCATGTGGCCCCATTGTCGGTCGAGACGGAGAGATAGGCGAAGTCATATAAAGGCTCCAAGTCGTACCAGGCCGCAAAGGTGAGTTCGGCATTCTGAATCCCGGTCAGATCGACCGCGCCTGTCAGCTGACTGCGGCCGCTGTTTATCGGTGGCGCAAACCACATGGCCGCTCCGCCCGGCGGTTCATCCGTCAGGGTCGCCGTGGTGTCACCGGCGAAGGTGATCGTCGCTCGGCCGTAAAAATCCAGGTCGATGAAGTCAATGGCATACTGGTCGACAGTGCCGGTTTGTGCATAAGGTAATTGCCGTACCCGGTTGGCGAAAAACGGCCGAGGCAGATCATAATCGTCAAAGGAGTAACGCGGATCGGCCGATTCACCGTCCAGAAGGAGGGCCGTCGCCCAATCGAGGGTGAACTCCTCCAGTGACAGGCGAGGCAAATAGCCGGCCAGAATGGCACGGACGGCCGCCAGGCCGTTGGCTGGATGGCGAGCCAGTTCCGTCAGGGCCGCCACCCCCGCCTGCTGCCGGAGATAGAGTAAATAGAGAAAGCTGCCGCCATAATGGGCGTAAATCTCCGGCGCATATTTGGACCAACGGTCGAGCCTGATATTCGTCTGCTCCAGGTAAGGCGCCGGATCGACGGTGTCCAGACCGGCCATGTCCTCGGCGATCTGCGACAGGCCCTCATTGAGCCACTTGTCCTCGTTGGCGTCCAGGTTCCACTGAATCAGGTGTTGCACCTCATGGACGAGCGTCCCGTCATACAGCAGCGAGTCTACCGGCAGCCGGCCCATATTCAGGTAGATCATCTCGCGTTCGTTCGAATGCTCGAACAGCGAGCGTGGGTACTGGTCTTCATCGGTGAAGTAACCCAACTCGAGAGTGCCGGGCGCGCCCAGCACATGAAGCACCGTAAAGCGCAGGTCTCCGTCGATTCCCGGCCGCCACTCCTGCCCGAAATTTCGGCTGAGCGTCGGGTAATATATATCGTGCATCCGTCCGGCGGCGGCGATCAGCGCCGATCGGTCGAGCGACAGCCCGGTCTCGACCCAATAGGCGGCCGGGTCGTCCATGTAGATCAGTTCCGCCTCGCGCGGGCCGTCGGCTGTTTGGAATGTCGCCCGCTCTCCCACGCGGTAATCGACCGACCATACCGTCCGATCGCCCAATACAACATGACCCAACTCTTCGGCCGTGGCGAAATAGTCATGGGGTGGAGCGACGGCGGTAAACAGTTGCTCGAGATCGGATTCCGCGCGTGGGGGAACAGCGCTCTGGTCGATCGCCGGAGGAATTGCCGTGATGCCGGTCGCCGGTGGAGTCACGGGCAGGACCTTGCCGTCCGGGGGATGACCTCCGACGAGCGCGTCACCGGTGGCCGGCATTGTCTGTTCGGGAAGCACGGCCGTGGTTTGTTCCCTCGGCCGAAACTCTTGCCAGGCCGTTAGGGCAAGCAGGGCCAGCCCGCTGCAAACCAGCACAATTGCGCAACCCCATCGCAACGTCCTGCTGATGCTTTCATCGGAAGGCGACAAACTATCCATAGTATCCGGGTGATTGTACTCATCGCCTGATTGGCGGCGCAACTGATATCGGGAGGCAGTGTTGTAATCTATCGTAGTTGTTCAACGGCTCAATATGATCACGCGATACGCCCATATCGTCGGTTGGGGTTGCTACCTTCCCGATCGCACGGTGACCAACGATGAACTGTCGAAGCTTGTCGACACAAGCGACGAATGGATCTACCAGCGCACGGGTATCCGCACGCGCCATATTGCCGCCGCTCATGAGACAACGGCCACCCTGGCTTTTGAAGCCGCCGCCCGCGCCCTGGCCGTGGCTGACTTGCATCCTTCCCAGGTGGAACTCATCATCGTCGCCACCTCGACCCCGGAATACATGTTTCCGGCCACCGCCTGTCTGGTTCAGGATTATTTGGGGGCAACCAAAGCGGCCGCGTTCGACCTGAGCGCCGCGTGTACCGGTTTTGTCTACGCCCTGCAGATGGCGGCGCAGTCGATCGCTACCGGCTCAGTGCGCAACGCCATCGTCATTGGCTCGGAGACGATGTCGCGCGTGCTTGACTGGAGCGATCGCGGCACCTGTGTCCTGTTCGGCGATGGCGCGGGTGCGGTCGTGCTGAAAGGCTCCAGCATCCCCGGGGGTGTCATGGCCACGATGTTGCGTTCGGATGGCTCCGGGTCCGACTTGCTGAGTCTGCCCGCGCTCTACCATAATCCCGTGCCGATGCTGGGGGCGGAATTCTCCAGTAACGGACACCATAAAAACATCATCGACATGGACGGCCGCCAGGTCTACCGGTTTGCGACCAACGTGATCGCCTCATCAATCCAGGAGGTGCTGAAGCAGGCCGAGCTAACCGTCGAAGACATCGCCCTTATCATCCCCCATCAGGCCAATACCCGAATCATCGAGACGGCGGCCAAGAAGCTCAAGGTGCCGATGGAGAAGTTCTACCTGAATGTGGAGCACAACGGCAATACGTCGGCCGCGTCGATCCCTCTGGCATTATGCGACGCTGTTCGCGAGGGTCGGCTCAAGCCGGATGATAATGTGGTGTTCGTCGGTTTTGGGGGAGGGTTGACCTGGGGGGCGTCGGTCGTCAAATGGGATGTGTCGCCGCAGGAAGTGTCGTTCATCGACCATGAGTGGAATCGTGTTCGCTACATGATGGCTCGCGGCCGCTCCCGACTGCGTCGTCTGCAACGACGTGTCGAAGCGGCGATATCCGGGAATGGAAAGAAATCCGAGCTTTAGGTTGTGGCGGCCGCGTCTCGATCGCTTTTAAGGGCTATCCCAATCTGCCGAATCATCTCTTCTTCTTCGAAAGCGCCGTCGTAATGGACCCGCTTGTTGATGACCACGTGGGGTAAATATTGGGCTGAGTACCGTTGTGCCGCCTCGGGGAAGAAGTCGGTCACAATCAAAAAGGTTCGGATTCGTTCGTTGGCGGCCGCTGCCCCAAACGCTGACTTGGCCACCACGGCCCCGGCCTCATCCTCGGCTGAAGTCAACACCTCGATGGCGACGTCAGTCTGATATACATCCAGTAGTTTGCGGAGCTTCAAGCGTGTGAGTGGCTCCAGCGTTTGCCCGCGAAATGAGGCGGTCTGGATGGCGGCGATGAGCGACGTCATCTGGAAGCCGATGGGCAGGCCGATGATACGCAGTCCCAGGTCAACCGATGTCTCGGCCGTTCCGACCATGATGCCGATTACCGGATAATAGGGGTAGTTGATTCGGCGCGGCAACAGACGACAGGACAGCTTGTCGGGGAAGCGCTCGGCCAACATGCGAGCCAGTCGCGCCGCCTCCCGCTCTGTCGCGCCGGCCGTTTCGTCGCCCCAAATGTGCAGACAAACCGGTTCGGGCAAATTGCTCAGATAGTCGGGCAGTTGCTGCCATGTTTCTTCGTCAAATGGGACAGAATCCGATACATTCCGGGAATCGTTCATTATGGTTGAGTTACTTATCGCATTACTGATATGGACCTTGTTCCATACCTTGATGGCTGCCGTTGATGTAAAAGCCTGGTTCCAGCGTTCTTTTGGCGAACGGGCTTACCGGGGATTATACCGGTTGCTCTATAATGTCGTCGCCGGCTGGACCTTGCTGCCAATTCTTTACCTGCTGATCACTCGCGCGCCGGACGGAATATTATGGTCCGTGCCGATGCCTTTTCGTCTTGTTAATTATACCCTGCAACTCATCGGCGCACTCGGAGCTTTGGTGGCGTTGTGGCAAACGGATGTCTGGCGATTTCTGGGACTGCGTCAATTGGTTCGCTACGTTCGTGGCGAGGCCGATCCTGAGCCGCCGTCGCCGTTCATCGCTACCGGCGCTTACCGGTTGGTACGTCACCCGATCTATTTCTTCGGCTTGCTGGTCTTGTGGGCCAACCCGGTGATGAGCTGGCCTGCCTTAATTGTGAGTCTGTGGGCCGTCGTCTATTTCCTTGCCGGCTCGTTTCATGAGGAACAACGGCTTATAGATGAATTTGGCGACGCTTACCGTCATTACCGGGCGCAAGTACCACGCTTGCTCCCATTGCCTCGGCGCTCCAATCAATCGTCGATCGTGGGCAAGTAGAGGGCGAGCGTCACCCCCTTGCCGGTCCCGCCAACAGCTTCCACATAACCGCGATGTTTCTCGGCGATTAGTCGGGCCAGCACCAGCCCGATATCCGTCCCTTGCAGTGAGGTTGGGCTATCGGAGTCGAAATCTGCCAGATCGAATAATCGCGCCATGATATCCTGCTTTAATGCGCGGTCAGGATCGAGGAGAGACACCCGGCCGAATCCCCTTTGACGGCCGACGTCGATTTGTAATTGCGAGCCGGGTCGGGCATATTTCGTCGCGTGGCTGAGCAAATTGTAGAGGATACGGCCGATCTGATTCTCGTCGATTTCCACCCGAACGGGCGAGGGATGTGGCCGATAGGAAACCGTGATGTCCTTCAGATAGGTCAGCCCTTCTACTTGGGCGATTGCCTCTCCGGCTCGCTCGTTGAGGTCGCCGGGTCGGGTAGTGAGGCGAAATCGGCCGCTTTCCAGCAGATCCAGCGCCATCAGATTATCCACCATTTTACCCAGCGACCCGGCGTGGGTCAGGATGCTGGCGATATATTCGCGTGACGCGTCATTTCCCGCCGGCAATTCGGCCGCCAACAGTTGCGAATAGCCCTGAATGATGGCCAGGGGAGTCCGCAGATCATGGACGGCCATCGCCATCACGCTCGACTTTCGCCGCTGGGCGATCGCCAATTGTGCCTCCGCCTGGGCGAGTCTTTCCTGAAGGCTATGGATCTCTTCTTTCTGAGTCATGGTCGTCCTTATAGCTACCTTGAAGATCGTTGCTCCAGGATCCTACGGCGTTGTCGGTGTTGGGAAATCGGCCGGAGGCGTGCCGGTGACGTTGATCAGGCGAGCGGTTAACCATCCCTGGCGTGGCCCAAAGGCCGATTGCCACTCAATTAACAGCCACGGGTCGCGGACTTCAATGAGCGTGAGGGGGGTCCCGGCCTCGATGATGCCCACTGTGCTCGCCGTCATCGATGGTTCGCTATAGACCCATATCGGCTGGCCGGCCATGATTGTGAAGGGAATGATGGTTGCCTCGGCTGTGGGTTCAGGCGTAGCGGTGGGTTCGGGTGTCGCCGTGGATGTGTGTGTCGGCGATGGGGTTGCGGTTGCGGTGGCCGTCGGCGTCGACGTCGGTGTCTTGGTGGGCGTCGATGTGAAGGTGGGGCTGGGTGTTGCCGTCAGGGTCGGCGTTGGCGAAGGGGCGCCGAAGGCGACAGGCAACAGAGCCAGGGTGAACTGGAGATAAAAGCAAGCCAAACCCAATAGCAACATCCCGCCGAACCCTGCTCCAGCCAGCGCCAGCTTTTGCCCTCGCGACATTGGTTTGGGCCGTTTATCCGTCGTGGCCTCCCCGGCAAGGTCAATTGCCAGCCGATCGACCGAGGATTGAACCTCATCCAACCGGCTCATGTCGCCGTCGAAGGTCTGGATGGTTTGGTGGTGATCGGCATGCAGCTGGCTAACAAATCGCCGGAGGCTGGCCCGAAACCCCGACGGCTCAATGCCGTGAATGAGGACTGCCAGATAGCACAGACGGCCGTCCTGCACAATAATGCGCTGGTCGCCATACTGGATTTCATCAACCGGTGAGGGAGCCTCCCGACGCTCGAAGGAGTCATGCATGAAATCGCGTACGGCCGTCAACATGCCGCTGATCAGGTCCGAATGAATCGCTTCGTCGCTGCCCGCTCGCGCCAGTAAAATCCCGGTGCCGCTCTCGATTAGGAACACTTCGCGCACCTGAAAGGGCAGGGCGTCGCGCACCATGAGATCGGCATCCGATACGCCTCGAAATCGGGCCTCCGCTCTGCGGAAGAATTGGCCCAGGTCAAAGGTCGATTTCAGCCGCGCGTCGATATTTCGCTGGAATTCCCGGAAAAATTCGCCGATATAGCGCAGGGCCATCTCACCAATGATCGGATAAAGAGCTTCGACCAGGCTATGTCGCGACTCTCGAATTTGCTCCTCGATCGCATCACCCAATATTGGCCCGACGGCGTCGATCAGGTCTTCCCGTGACTGGCGGTCCTGCACTCGAATGGCGCTGGCCATCACCGGTCCCAGCGCCTCGGCCATCTCTTCGGGAGCTGCCTGGGCGCGTCGGGCGATCACGTCATCGATACTGCCGGTCAGTTCGGCCGCCTCGTTGTGTAGCCTCGCTTCGGTGGCGGTTAGTTCGGCTTGCAGCGTTGCCAGCCGGGTTTTTAGCTCATCGATCTCGCTTTCCAGGCGAATTCTCTCCTGGTCAAGCTGGTCGATCCGCTCACTTTCGGACGCGAAGAGAATGCGTCGAATTGAGGAAAGGGAAGGCTCACCGTTGGATGTCGGCGGTGGCGGATCCGGTGGGCCGGAATCGGCGGAGAAGTCCATCGCAGAGAACCCGGACGCTACGCTTCGTCGTCCGGTTCGGAGGTAGCCGACTGATCGCTTCCCTGAAGTTGCCGGCCTAACTCCTCCAGCATATGGCCCAGATCGTGGCGCGACGTCTTTTTGTCTTCCAGCCAGGCGCTGGCGGCCAACAACTCTGAGCGGAGATCGTCATCTCTTTGCCGAGTCTTTTCTTCCAGTTGCCTGATTCGATCGCTGCTCTCTGTCTGGAGACGATCCAGTTTTGCCTCGAACATCCGGCGCGCGTCTTCCAACTGCCGGCCCATATCGGCCGTCAGTTGCTCGATTCGCTCGCTCAGCATCTGGACTTCCTTATCGATGCGGCTATGGGCTTCCTTGCGGAGGGTTGTTGCCTGATCGACAGATGACTTGGTCAGTGATTGAACGGACGAATCCTGCTCGTTTTTCAACTCACGCCGGATG
Organism: uncultured Ardenticatenaceae bacterium; assembly: GCA_964466135.1. GTDB lineage: Bacteria > Chloroflexota > Anaerolineae > Promineifilales > Promineifilaceae > Promineifilum. The sequence continues at coordinate 9,766 of CAYXNH010000008.1, forward strand.
GCCTCCATGCGGTCGTCGATATCGCTTAACCGCTGTGTGAAGTCACGAGCCTGATTGCCAAAAATGAGGTCTCTGAGGACTTCTAATTCACCCGTATTTCCACCGGTTCCCGGAGGAATGGAACCGGCATTTGAACTTGTATTTGCTTGCCTTGCCACAATTGACCCCCTGTTCTGTTTCGATAGGTGCAGCCATTATATACACAGGAGGGTAAGGCTTCAATGTTGGGAGGGATTACAGGTGAATCAGGATGGCGGGGTCCGGTGGCGGGCAGGGTGGGGCTTATCGAGGAATCCTAAAATGGTGAAGCGATGTCCTGAGCTTTCGGCTCTTTCGTTGAGATTATGAGCAGAGGGGGCGAACTCATCGACTGATTCACTCGTTTCGTCACCAAAATCGAAAGGGCTGGTTTCCTCGAGCTGAACGGCATATTCCAATGCGTCACGTTCGAATTCTTCCCGAAGCGGCAAACCATCAGGTTGGAATCGGCGTAGCGCCAGCTCCCTTTCCAGGTCGCGCTCAGGCGAACGATCCCTTCGAGCGATGCGGATCCCGCGCCAGGTGCAATTTCGGCAGGCATAGCGATAGGCCGGCAGGCGGATCAGTCCGTAAAAGCGGTCGCTGAAATGTCGTCGCACTCGCACCAGGTCTCGTTCCTTGCAATCAGGGCACCCCGTACCGAACCAGGTGCGTTTGTCCCTAATCAATCGGAAGCGGATCATGGCGGCGAAGGCGATGAGTAATATGAGTATCCCGGCGAAGACGAATAATGATCTTTGGCCGACGATCAGCCAACCGGGGATAGCCCCGATTCCTAATGATTGCAATAGACGTTGTATGAGTATTTCATTCAGGAAACCTAAAGTGAGGGTTGCCGCTGCCGAAATTAGCAGCACGAATATGACAAGCTTTTCCAGGACGTTGACGCCACGCCATGGTATCGGTTCGTTCTTGTTCAAAGCATTAGGCTCCTGTTGAATATTGCACCCTTTTAACCCTAGATCGGTTGCCTTACAAAGATACTTAAACAAGGTTCAAGCTGATCGGGAGCAGATCGATTCACGAAAAATTGGCCTGCTCCCGACCGTTGATCCGGTCTAATCCAGGTGCTGCCAGCCGAAGTCGACCGTCAGCCGTTGCTCGCCCAGGGCCAGCCGGATCCCCGACCGACCTGTGCCCGGCGCGGGATACGTCCAATTGCCGGGGATGAGCGTGTCTACGTTTTCGGCCGACAGGGCATCGATCGAGACGCAATAGATACCCGCATCCAGGCCCTCGAAGCGATAGAGACCATTATCATCCGAAATGGTAGTGGCCAGCCGGTCGGCGGGGGCGGGGATGCCGCCTTCGGGACACGCCCCCCGACCCAGAATGAGGGTTATGCCCGGTAGAGCGCGCTCCCCGGCGTCGAATGTGCCGTTGGCTCGATAGAATCCACTGCCCGGCTGGGTCTCCACGCAACCTCGAGAAGGGTTGCCGTTAGTGAGAAAGCAGACATCCGACCACAGGACGCCGCCGATGACGGCCGATCCGGGGGCGGGCGTTCCTGTGAATTCAGCCGTTTCGTCGACAACGATCTGCACCCAGAAGGCATCGTCGATCTTGCCGTTGATGCCGAACACGTTTCCGGCGGCGTCGCTCAATTGCCAGTTGCTCTTGAACGTTCCCGGGCTGTCGGGCGATGTGAGTGTCACCATGACGTCCTCGGTCTGACCCGGCGCGACGACATTCTCCAGCGGCACAGTTGAGGTGATGCCCATCGCGTCGCCACCGACAAAGGCAACCGAGTAACCTTCAGTCCAGGGGCAGGTGCCGTTGTTTCGAAGTCGCCAGCCTGCGGCGAATTCCGTGTTGGGCGGGAACACCGTGTCGTCGGGAACAGTCAGGTCCTGAACAAACTCGAAACTGTTGGTGCAATCTGCTGCGGCTTCCGGTACCGGTAAAAAGCGGAAATCAAAGCCGAAGTTGATATCTGCCAGGCTCTTGCCGTCTTCAACGGAAACTGTAACGCTATTGGTAGCGATCCCGTTTGTGGTCGGAAAGGTCAGGATACCATCCTTTAGCACGGCGGCATTTTCTTCGTCATCCGTGTCCAGGAAGACACAATAAGTATCGGCGCTTATGCCTTCAAAACGATAGGCGCCGGATTCATCGGTTGTGGCGAGCAGTTCATCACCTTCCATGGCTGATGTGCAATCTCCGGCCAACAGGCTGATCTTGACGCCGGGGATGCCGGGTTCACCGGCTTGAAATACACCGTCGGCCTGGACAGTTTTGCCGTCGGGGGAGGGTACGCAGCCCTCTTCGGCCGTGGCGTCCCCAACGGCCGTTCCCGTTTGGGAGCAAAGATCATGCCAGATAAACCCGCTTATCCCCGTCGCCTCGCTTGTCGCCTCGGCATTGAGGACATTATCGACATCGAGGGTGAATGAATTCGTGACCCCGTTGACCAACACATTGTAGGTTCCGGCCTTTAGCCCTTCGACATCCAGAGAAATGGACTGTTCGAAGGGAACGACGGTTTGGGCGCAGGTTGCGTCCGGCTGCCGCAGGGTGGTGATGGCGACCCGAAATGTGTCGCCCGACAATTGGCTGATGACCTCATCGATCCGGGTACAGGTATCCGGTAAATCGCCCTTGGCGACGACGTTGACCTGGACCGGGAACGACTCCATGATAAGCATGTCGACGCTGTTTACTACGGCCTGCCCACGGGACGGTTCGTTGGAACCCGGGGCGGGAGTCGGTTCGATGGTCGGTGCGGATGTCGGCGTGCCGGCTTCCTCTCCGCCGCCGCCTCGGCACGCCGTCAATGCGCCGATCAACAGGATCAATGCCAGGCCTTTCAGGGCGATGGCTCGCTTTGTCGATGGTTTTTGATTCATCTTGTTCTCCTCAAAGGTTAGAGCGCGTCATCCCGATTGGAAATTTGATCGCCGCGTACGATCGCCATAACATCATCGAATAACAGACCGTTAGTGGCAATTGATTCGCTGCCGAAGATGGTCGGTTTTCCCGTCCAGTCTGTGAACGTACCGCCGGCTTCTTCGAGGATGACTTGCAATGGCCCGCAATCCCAGACGGCCATGATGGGGTCGAGCATGACCTCGGCCCGGCCGGTGGCGACGAGGGCGTACCCGTAGGCGTCTCCCCATGTCCGCTGAATATAGGTCGAATCGACCAGGCGCTGGAAGGCCGCCTGTCGATTGTATCGGGGAAAGGTGTTCAGGTCGCTGGCCAGCAAAACGGCGTCGGACAGGCTGGATACATTAGACACCCTTGCCCGGCGGCCGTTCCAGTGACAGCCCCGGCCACGGGCGGCGTAAACCGTCTCGTTCAACCCCGGAAAGTGCATCACCCCCAATACCGGCTCATTGTCCTTCACCAGCGCCAGCAGCACGGCGAAAATCGGCACCCCGCTGACGAATGACTTTGTCCCGTCGATGGGATCGATGATCCAGGTATATCCGTGGTCGCCGTCCTTGCCGGCCGTATGCCCAAATTCCTCGCCGATTATCGAGTGATCGGGCCATCGCTCCATGATGAGCCGACGCAGGGTTTGCTCGGCTTCCCGGTCGGCGATGGTCACGGGCGAATTATCGGCCTTGCGTTCGGCCGTCAGTCCGGTCTGGAAATGAGCCAATGTAACGCGACCGGCTTGCCAGGCGGCATCGAGGGCGAAGTGAAGCAGCGTGTCGAGAGATGGTTCAGCTTCTGTCATTTATAATCTTGTAGGGTCTATGCTTGTTGGGGATAGGCCAGCATGATGTTTTCCATGACCAGCCGCGCGTTGGCATTTTGCTTCAATTGGCGTAGCGCGGTTTCTGTTTGTTGCAGCGATTTCAGTACGCCGTTTCGTGGCCAGCGCCCGGCTAAATGATGCAGCAATTCCATCTCGTCGATGTTGGTAATTCGTTGACTGGCGCCTTTCTGCCCATAGGACAGCAAGGCCAGGTCGCGCCACCAGCTCAACCATGTTTGCAGCAACAGCGGCAATGTCTCCGTTTTGCGCGCCAGTGATTCGGCCAGCGTAAACCGGGCGACCAGGCTGCCCGGCAACGCCTGATGCAGTGCGTCCAGTTGAGTGCGGCGCGATTGCAGCAGGGCGGGCTCCTGGTGGGCGCGGATGGCCCATCCCAGGCGGCCGTCGGCCAGATGGGCCAGCAGGTTGGCCGTCTCCGGTCGGACGTGATGCCGGGTCATCAGGGTTTCCTCGATGAGCGTGGTCGGCACCGGCCGGAGCTTGATCGACCGGCAGCGCGAATTGATCGTCGGCAATATCGTGTCGCTGTCCATCGCCGTCAGTAACAGGATGACGTTGCTCGGAGGCTCCTCCAGGGTCTTGAGGAAAGCATTGGCCGCGTTCAGATTGGCGGTGTCGAAACGTTTCAGCAGGGCAACCTTGTAGCGTGCTTCATAGGCCGACAAACTCAAGTCCTGCTGCAATCGCCGGATTTGCTCTATCTTGATCGATTGCGTACCCCGATCGCTGACCTCCGGCAGGACGACCCGAACGTCGGGATGTTTGTCCTCCAGGATCAGTTTGCACGAACGACAAACGCCACATGGCCGATGCTCTCGCTCAGCCGTGCAGTTCAAGGTCTGAGTGAACGACCGCGCCAGCGTCATCTTGCCGATGCTGTCCGGCCCGGTGATCAGATAAGCATGGCCGACGCGGTTATGGCTGATGGCGCTATTCATCAAGCGAACGGCCCATTCATGGCCGACGATTTTTTGCCGGCCAGGCTCAAAGGAGTCCATGCTTCAATTGTACATCAGCCCAATAAAAGACGAAAACGCCCCCTTTGTTATAATCACCGCATGGAACCCTTGCTTATCTCCGGTGAAGACCTGCATATCGATGATGTTGTTGCCGTGGCCCAGGGCCGCCCCGTGACGCTTGATCCTGCCGCTATCCCGCGTATGGACCGCTCGCGGGCGGCTGTGGAGCGTCTGGTGGCCGAGGGACGGGCCGTGTATGGCATTACCACGGGCTTCGGCCGCTTTAAGGATCGCCTCATCTCGCCTGATGAAGTTCGCCGGTTACAGCTGAATCTCGTCCGTAGTCACGCCGTTGCCGTGGGGCCGGAGTTGCCGCAGCCGGTTGTTCGGGCGATGATGCTGGCGCGCGCCAATACCCTGGCCCTTGGTCATTCCGGCGTGCGGCCGTCCATCGTTCGCCTCCTGCTGGACATGCTAAATGCCGGTATCACGCCACGCATCCCTTCCCAGGGGTCGCTGGGAGCCAGTGGCGACCTGGCTCCATTGGCCCATCTGGCGCTGGTGATCATCGGCGAGGGGGAGGCCGTCGTTAACGGCCAACTAATCGATGGCGGCGCGGCATTGGCCTCCGCCGGATTGCAGCCGATCGAACTGTATGCCAAGGAGGGGTTGGCTCTCCTGAACGGGACGGCCCAGATGGTGGGCATGAGTGCGCTTCTCGTTCGCCGGGCCATCAATCTGGTGCTTACGGCCGACATCGTCGGCGCCTTGTCCCTGGAGGCTCTTCATGGAACTGATCGCGCCTATGACCCCCGGGTCCATGCTCTGCGGCCACATCCGCGCCAGATCAATTGCGCCGATTTTCTGCGCCGCGTCCTTGCCGGCAGCCGCTATCTGCGTCGCGATGATCCCAATAATGTCCAGGATGCCTACACCTTGCGCTGCATCCCCCAGGTTCATGGCGCGGTTCGTGACTCGATAGCCTATGCCCAATGGGTGATCGATATCGAACTGAATACGGTCAACGATAATCCGATCATTTTTGTTGATGATACCGGGGAGATCGATGTCGTCTCGGCCGGAAACTTCCACGGCGAGCCGGTGGCGCTGGCGATGGATTACGCTGCGTTGGGGCTGACGGAGTTGGGCAATATGAGCGAGCGACGCTGCGCCCGACTGGTGGATGCCGACAGCAATGGCGGGATCTTGCCGATGTTTTTGACCGCACATGGCGGGCTGGAGAGCGGGATGATGATGGCCCAATATACGGCCGCGGCGCTGGCTTCGGAAAATAAGGTGCTGGCTCATCCCGCCAGCGCCGATACCATCCCCACCAGCGCCAATGTGGAGGATCACGTCAGCATGGGCGCGACCGCTGTTCGACAGGCCTGGCAAGTGCTCGAAAACACAGAGACTATCGTCGGCATCGAGCTGATGCTGGCTGCCCAGGGGATCGACTTCCGCCGTCGGGAAATGGGGTTGGCGACCGAGGATATGGGAGAGGGTACTCAGGTGGCCTATAGGCTGGTGCGCGAGCGCGTGCCGTTTGTCGATTCTGACCGGGTGTTGTTCCCTCTCATCGAGGAGGCTCGCCGCCTGGTAGCCGATGGGACTATCAAGCGCGCCGTTGAAGAACGTCTGATGATGGATTGAACCGACCGGGGCCTAGGAAAATATGGTCCCGTTGACGGTCAGCCGGAAATGGCAATCCAGGAACTCGGCCGCCTGCTTCACCATCACCATCCGGTCCAGAAAGATCTCGAAATACTCAATGACGGCCGCGAAACTGGTGTCGATGGTCAAGTCCAGGTTGATGATTCGCCCGGACGCATCCGTGATCACGCGGCTTTGGGTAGTGGCGTAGTTGACCCGGTCGTGGATATCGAAATCGTCGAACCCTTCAGCCTGCACCCGGCTGCGATGGACGTCGGACTTGTCGGCGATGTTGAGGGCGGCCGAGACCGGGGTAGTGGCGTAACCTCGCTCCTCCTCGTGGTTACCGATGGCGTTCATGATGAGGGCGCATTCATCCATGGGCATTCCCAGCCGGGACAGGATACCCTTGGCGATGAGACTGCCTCCCAGGGCGTGGTTCTGCCGATGAATTAGATTGCCGATGTCATGCAGATAGCCGGCGATGGCCGCCAGTTCACAAACGCGCTCGGGATGGCCGAGGTCATTCAGAATCGACCACGCAGTTTCGGCGACGAGGGCGGCATGGCGGGTGCTATGCTCAGTGTAGCCCAACTCGCGCAGATAGCGATTTGCATAATCAATCAAGGTTTGAACTTCCTCATCCTTGCGTACCGTCTCAAGTGTTACCAATGTCACGATTTAGTCGCTCCTTCGTTGATTCCGTCGGCCGGGCTTATCAAAGCCAAAAGAGCCGCCGGGATCGATTTTGTCGTCCTCTGTCAGGTTGAGGTTGGTCGAGGTACAATTCAGATATCCATTCTATTGTAAACCTCACGCGCGGACGGGCAACGGCAACTCTAAAGCTCAACGCGCGTGTGAATTAAGTGATGAGGTCAGAGATGAAAAATGACGCCCATACAGATGTGGTGATTATCGACAGTGTGCGCACGGCGATCGGTCGCCACGCCGGCGCGCTATCCGGGATGCGCCCCGATGATATGGCGGCGCTGGTCATCAGGGAGATCGTCGGTCGTACCGGCATCGACCCGGCAGAAGTCGAAGAGGTCTATTTCGGCTGTGCCAACCAGGCGGGAGAGGACAATCGCAACGTGGCCCGGATGGGCGCGCTCTTGGCAGGATTGCCCCACTCTGTGGCCGGCGTGACGATGAATCGCCTGTGCGCCAGCGGTCTGAATGCCGTCAACCAGGCTGCCCGCGCCATCCGCAGCGAGGAGGGGGAGGTCTATATCGCCGGCGGTGTGGAGAGCATGACCCGCGCCCCGTACTCGCTGCCCAAGAACAGTCGCGCCTTTGGCCCTTCGGGCAACGTGACCGCCTGGGATACGACCCTGGGCTGGCGCTATCCCAACCCGAAGATGGAGGCATTGTTTCCACTGGAGGCGATGGGCGAGACGGCCGAGAACATCCATGCGATGAGCTGTGACGGCGCGATCGCCGGTGGAGAGATCAGTCGCGAGGATCAGGACGCCTTCGCTCTGGAGAGCCAGCGTCGGGCGATGGAAGCCATCAACCATGGTTACTTTAGGGATCAGATCGTGCCGGTGGTTTTCCCCCAACGCAAGGGAGACCCCATCGTGTTCGATACCGACGAGCACCCGCGCATCAAACAGACGGCCGACGGTTATGTGTTGGATACCGATTTGGAATCGCTGGCCCGGCTGAAATCGGCCTTTCGGCAGGGTGGCACGGTCACGGCGGGCAACTCCAGCGGCCTTAACGACGGCGCAGCGGCCGTGCTCATGATGTCGGCCGAACGAGCCTCGGCTTTGGGTATGCGACCGGTAGCGCGCTGGGTTGGCTCGGCCGCCGCCGGGGTGGACCCGCGCACGATGGGGTTGGGGCCGGTTCCGGCGACGCGCAAGGCGTTGCAGCGGGCAGGCCTCACGCTGGAGGACATCGACCTCATCGAACTCAACGAGGCATTCGCTGTCCAGTCGCTGGCGGTGATGCGCGAGTTGGGCCTGCGACCGGAGATCACCAACGTCAACGGCGGGGCTATCGCTTTGGGTCACCCGCTGGGCTGCTCCGGCGCGCGTATTCTGACGACGCTGATCCACGAGATGAAGCGTCGCCGCGAGGCGGGAGAATCGATGCGCTATGGCTTGGCGACCCTGTGCGTCGGCGTTGGCCAGGGAGAGGCGACGGTAATCGAATTACTCTGACGAGGTGCTTCGCCTGGTTGAGTTATTTGACCTTCTCGGCCAGAAGTTGCGAGACGGCGGCGAACGCGTCGACCAGGCCATAACCCACTGTATTGTTGGGCCGCTCGCTCATGTCCCCGCAATATATCCCGTCAAACGATGCCGTGACGGGCGTGGCCGTCTTGACGAGGATGGCTTCCGTGCGGTCGATGTCGCCCACCAGCGAGGGATCGGCCGACCACAGCAAGGCCACCACGCCGGCTACGTGCGGCCCGGCCATGGAAGTGCCGCTGTTGAACTCGTATGTACCGTCGGGATATGATGACAGGATGTCCACGCCCGGCGCGACGATATCGGGTTTGGTCCGGCCGCTGCCGTCGGCCGTCACCGGGCCACGGCTGCTGAAAGGTGCGATCTGGCCATAGACGTCTGTGGCTCCGATGGTGAACACGTCGTCATACAGACTGATGGGCGCGCTGATGGTGCTGCAGGCGTCGCCGTCGTTCCCGGCCGAGGCGACGACGAACACACCCGCCGCCCGCAATGCTCTGACCGCCGGCAACAGCGAGTTCGGATCGCAACCCTCAATTTCCGGGCAGCTCCATGAGTTGTTGAGGACGTTAGCCCCCAGGTCCGGTCGCCCGTCGTGCAATGGGTCGCCCCCCAGAGGGAAAGGAGCCAACATGAATTGCAGGCAGTCGAGGTAGCGGGGCGGGTTGCCCAGATTGCGACCCAGGTTGACGCAGCCGATCCAGCTCGCATCGGGAGCTACGCCGACAGTGCGGCCGAGCACCGTTCCCAGCGTATGCGTGCCGTGTCCGCCATAATCGACCGGATGGTCTGAGCCGTACCAGGGATCGAACCAGTTGTAGGAATCGCCGGGTATCGCGCCATGCTCATCGCCGCGATACCGGTCGCGAAACTCGGGATGCACGCCGTCTACCCCGGAGTCACTCTGCCCGATGATGACGCCTGCCCCGCGCGCGCCGAATTCCTCCCACACCCGGGTGACGCCGATATCGACGAGATTCCATTGGGGATGAGAGGGAGCCTCGGCCGTTCCGGGGCCGCCCAGGTTCAGTTCGGGCAGCGGCCGCAGCTCAGGGCTATCGAGCACGCGATCGACCTCCGGCCGCGTTGCCAGCCACCAGCGCGCCAGCGGCCCGCCATCGACCTCCAGCGCATTGACCAGATAGTATGGCGTGTAATCAATGCCCGCTCGGTCGAGCGTCCGGCGAATTTCGGCCTGCGTATCGTCGGCGTGGCTGACGAGTGTATCGTAGACGAAGGCGCGCCTCGCCGGCGGATCGGCGATGTCGGCCGCGGCCGAGAGGTCGGCCTGGTTGGCCATGATGACGTAGAGCCGGTCCCCTTCCCAGCCGGGTTGCCCCACAAGGAAATAGAGGACACCCAGCGCAAGCAGAGCGATTGCGGCCACCCCGACCGTTATCCGCCGGCCTTCTCCACCCGCTCGATGAGTCGCCAGGAGGGCGGGGATGGTTAGCAGCAAGATCATCAGCGCCCCGACCCCGACCGACCGGAGGGTGAAGAAGAGCACGTCGCGAGAGCCAAGGTTGAGGATGAACCCCAGTTCATCGGGATCGACGAAGAGCAGCGGGGCGGCAACGATCAGACCCGTCAGCAGCGCGGCCGCGCGCCAGTCGTAATATCGCGCATCGCCAACCTCCCGGGCAGAGACGGCCGCAACCAGCCATCCTGTTACCGACAAAAGGCCGAGCAGAATAATCTGCTGACCGTTATAGCCGTAGGCCGCGCCCATCGTCAGCAGCGCCACGCCAATAACCAGGCCCAGCAAACCGAGGGAGGGCGGTTGAGCATCCGGGCTGTCCTTCGCCCGGGTGGCGAGCAGATAATGGAATGTTCGCCCGGTGGCCAGGCCAAACGCGGCCGCGGCCGCCAGATTGAGCATGGTGTCGAGCCACGACCCCAGCGCTCCCCAGACGAACCAGGGCCAGATGACCAGCGTCGCTGCCAGAATGGCCGGCCAGAGCGGCCCACGGCCCGCGGCTGGTTCGATTCCGGCTCGTCGCCTCAGCCAGGCCAGGACGAGAAGATAGGCGAGCGCTCCGGCGATCTGCAGCAAGGCGGCCGCCTGGGCCGCGGGAGGATGAACGAGTTGGACCGGCAATACCAGCAGCGCGAACCATCCGGCCGCCATCCACACGCGCAGGATGGGTCGATAGAGGCGGTTCTGCATCAAGGCCAGGCCGAGCGCGCAAGCCAATAGCGTCGCTCCCGCATGGCCGGCCACCGCGCCGCTCCACAGGCCGCGACCTGCCATTCCGCCGCCGGCGAGGGAGAACTGCTCCACCAGCCAGGCGATCGGATAGATGAGGAAGGCCAACCCGACGATCCAGGCGGCGATCAGCAGCACGCAGCCCACCGCTGAACTGTTTGAGGCGGGACGTGGTTCGATGGTTTCGGACGTCGGCTCATTCATAGGGTCAGGTCAAATCCGCGGTTGGCGATGACGTCGCGATACCAGAAAGCGCTGTCCTTGGGGAGGCGTTGCTGGGTCTCATAATCGACGTAGACGAGGCCGAACTGTTGCTCGTAGCCCTTGGCCCACTCGAAGTTGTCCATGAATGACCACACGAAATAGCCGGCCAGCGGCACGCCATTATCCATTGCGCGCCGGGCGGCGGCGAAATGATCCTGGAGATATTTCTGTCGCCGGAGGTCGGAGATGCGTCCCTCATGGTCAGGTTTTTCGATGAAGGATGTGCCGTTCTCGGTGACATACATTTTGGACGGGCCGTATTCGAAGTAGATTCGATTCAGCAGGCGATAGAGACCTTCGGGGTAGATCTCCCAGTAGGCGCGCTCTTCGACGCCGGAATACATGTCGCATTTGGGCAGGTCGGGAAACACGGTCTGGGGCCAGTTGTCGACGGCCGTCTCGTCGCGAATGATATTGCGCATGTAAAAATTCACTCCCAGGAAATCGGTCGGGGCGGCGATGGCCTCAAAATCGCCCGGCTGAATGAAGTCCATTCCCTGCGGGAAGAACGGCTCGTAATGTGTGACGGCGTCGGCCGGGTATTCACGGCCGTAAAGGGGGCTGATGAACCAGCGGTTGAAAGTGCCGTCGTAGATTCGTGTCAGGCGGGTGTCGGCCGGGCTGTTGGAGGCCGCGACGATACCTTCGAAGTTGAGGGTGATGCCGACCTCGCCGGACGGGCTGTTGGCGCGGATGACCGGCACGGCCCAGCCGTGCGAGAGCAATAGATGATGGGCCGCACGCACGGCCGCGGCCGTATCGCGCCAACCCGGCGCGTCCTCGCCAAGCTGATAGCTCAGAATGCTGGCGCACCAGGGTTCGTTATGGGTGATCCAGGCCCCGATGCGGTCGCCGAGATGGCGAGTCACGACGTCGGTGTATTCCACAAAGGCTTCGGCCGTCGCCCGTTCCGGCCAACCGCCGTGGTCCTGTAGCGCCTGCGGCAAGTCCCAATGATACAGAGTGGCAAAAGGCTTGATGCCCGCGTCGAGGAGGCTGTCGACCAGGCGACTGTAGAAGTCCAGCCCGGCCTGATTCACTCGCCCGCGGCCTTCCGGCAAAATGCGCGACCAGGCAATGGAGAAACGATATGCTTGCAAGCCGAGCGATTTCATCAGGGCGATGTCTTCCGGCCAGCGGTGGTAGTGATCGCAAGCTACGTCGCCTGTGCTGTGGTCGATGATATTTCCCGGCGTATGTGTGAATCGATCCCAGATAGATTCTCCCTTGCCGTCTTCGTTCCAGGCGCCTTCGATTTGATACGCTGCGGTTGCTGTTCCCCAGACGAAATCAGCGGGGAAGCTCACGGTTTTCGACATATGGTTCCTCTTTATCGGTAAGGTTTCGGTCGGGTTGAACTGCCGAATGCCGGTCGATCCTACGCGATTCGGGTTATATGGCAACCAAAGGATTGCAATCAACCGGTTGATTGCAACAGTTTGAAGGATTGGGGTGGATGACGGTATACTTGCGGTCAATTCGCTTATGGACCCGATGCAGTTTCTCGATATTCTGGATTCCTCCCTCTCCGAGGCCGAGTTAAGCGCGCTTTGCCGGCAGTTCGGGGTGGCGTTTGGCGCGTTTCCCGGCGCAACCCGCCGAGAGAAAACGCGCGAATTCCTGGGCTATATCCGGCGCAAAGGGCGGATGGCCGGGCTGGCCGAAGCAACGACTGCCTTGCGGCCCGATCTGGTTCCAGCTGTGGCCCTGCTCTTCGAGGGCAAGGAGCAAGACCTGGCCTGGATTGACGAACTGGTGGTCGATGACGATCGCGGCATGGAGTCGGGGCTAACCTGGCGATGGCCGTCATCGACGTCGGCCGGTAAGGCGCCACAGGAAATGCCCTCTGGGCGAACGAGCGCTCCCTTGCCGGCCATGTCCAACCCCTACACCCCCGGCCGCATGGTCACGGATAAGGCGATGTTCTTCGGCCGCGCGGCCGAACGGGAGCAACTTCAGCGATATATTTCCGGTGGCGAGAATGTGGCCATCATCGGCGGCCGCGGGTTTGGTGGCTCGTCGCTGCTATATCACATGGCCCGAAGCTTTGACGATGCGCCTCAGCAACTGAGCGCCTATGTCGATCTGAAAGACCCCGCTCATCAGACATTGCCCGGATTGCTCAATTCGATCTGGCGCCAATGGTGGGGCCGAGTCAGGCCGGGCAAGGCGCCCCATATTCGGATTATGCCGGAATTTGTGACTGCGGTTCGCAAGTTGAACGCTGCCGGCTATCGCCCTCTCCTCTTTCTGGATGAACTGGAGCAGCTTGTCTGGCGGCCGTCCCTGTTTGGCGACAGCTTTCTCGATGTCTGGCGTGAACTGGTCGATGGCGGTCAGTTCGGTTTGACGCTAACCAGCCACGCCTCTCCGGCCGATTTGCTGGCCCAGAACGGCTATTCCTCCAGCTTCTACACCTCGCTGCAATCGATCAATCTGGGTTTACTCAACCAGACGGCCGCTAGCGACGTGCTGGCCGTCCCCCTGCAACGAGCGGGGTTCGATGTGCCGGGCGAGATTGTGGACTACTTTGTTGAAAAAGCCGGACCGCACCCGTTCTTCCTGCAGATCGCCGGGCGTTATTTGTTCGAATCCCTGGCGGAGCGATCCTACACTCGCAGTGAGGTGGACAGACTGTTCACCCTGGCGGCCGAGCCGTTCTGGCAGGAGCTATGGGATTCGATGACGCCTCTGGCGCAAGAGTATTACCCGACAAACTCCTCGATGATCTTCGAAGGGATGGCCGGGCGACAATGGCGCATCATCGCCAACAAAGGGCTGGCAATCGCCGACGAGGAAGGCATCCGGCCATTCAGCTCCGGGTTTGCCGACTGGCTTGGTCGCATGCGGGCGGCCGTCGAAGCGGCCGAGGCTGTAGTTGCCGCCTGACGCCATCAGCTACATTTTCACGCCGGCTTTCACATACATCTTTTTATTTGTGAGGACTAATACCATGAAACGAGCTGTCAGCATCAGTATTGGATCGTCCAAGCGGAACAGCGCCATCGATCTCGACTTGTTGGGTGAGAAAATCCGCATCGAGCGCATCGGCACCGACGGCGACATGGAGCGCGCCGCCCAGCTCTATGGTGAACTGGACGGCAAGGTCGACGCTTTCGGCATCGGCGGTACGCTGTTGGGGTTAACCGTTGACGACAAGTATTACAAATTCAAATCCGTCCCGCATCTCATCCGTCATGTGAAGCAGACGCCCATTGTTGACGGGACGGGAGTGAAGAAGACGCTGGAACGACGGATGGTGTCCTACATGGAATCCCAGATCGGCGTGCCCCAACCGCGTCGGGTTCTCGTCACCAGCATGACTGATCGTTGGGAGATGGCCATACCCTTTCACGAAAAAGGGTATGAGTGTGTTTACGGCGACATGATGTTTGCGCTAGGGCTACCGATCCCGATTCGCTCGCTGAAGAATGTAAAGCGCCTCGCCGCGGTGCTCATGCCTGTGGTCTCCCGCCTGCCGTTCGAATGGCTTTATCCCGTCGGCGAAAGCCAGGAGAAGCGTACGCCCAAGTTCGGCAAATGGTACGATTGGGCGACGATCATCGCCGGGGATTGCCATTACGTGAAGCACTTCATGCCCGATCGCCTTGACGGCAAGATCATCTGCACCAACACGACCACCATGGAAGATGTGGCCGACTTCCGCAACGCGGGTGTGGCTTATCTGGTGACGACGACGCCCCGATTGGGTGGGCGCTCCTTCGGCACGAACATGATGGAGGCCATGCTGGTGGCCATTAGCGGCAAGCAGCGAAAACTGACGGACGATGAATTAACTGAATTGATCGATCAGTTGGGGCTGCACTCCAACATCGATCCGTTGAATCCCGATAGCCTGAAACTGGTTGAAAAAGCCGCCTAGATCGCGGCCGCTCGACACGTCCGGTCTCTCGAAATGTGTGCCCGGTCGGGGAGACCGGCGCAAGTTAATCTGCCCCGCGTTCAGAGGCCAGGCCGGGCTTCAGTTTCGGCAGGATGTCGGCGACGAAGGACTTCGCCCGCGAGGCGGCCGTGCCCACATAGTCCCCGGCATCCATCAACCGGCGCACCTCATCGGCCGCCAGGTAACCGGTCAGCCGTTCGTCGGCCGCCAGCAACACCACCAACGGGTTCGGCTCCTCTCGCCGCGTGGCTTCCCACGCTTCTAGACTGGCCTCGCGCAGCCATTCGTGGGCTTCCTGCCGGTCGGCTCCGGTGCGCACGGCAGCCATCAGCACCCGTTCCGTCGCCGCGAAAGGGCCGTAGCGGGCCAGATTGCGGCCGATCTGATCGTGGTCGAAGGTCATCCCCTCGACGAGGCCGGTCGCTCGCCGCAACATCTCATCCACGGCCAGGAAGCTCTCCGGCAGAAACAGGCGGCGGTTGGCGCTGTCATCGAGGCTACGTTCCAGGATGGCCTGTCCGGCGTTGTCCCAGGCCACGCCTGTTTGGGCGGCCACAAACCGGGCCAGGGAGCAAATGTTCTCGGCGATGATGGGGTTGCGCTTAAAGGGCATGGCCGACGAGCCGACCTGCCTCTTTCCGAACGGCTCGGCCCACTCTCCAAATGGTGGTGATTGCAGCACGCGGAAGTCGAGCGCAAACTTATGTAAAGATGAGGCGATACCGGCCAGAACCTGTTGCAAGCGCAAGTCCTGCTGCCGCGAGTATGTCTGGCCGGCGATCGTGAAATAGGGCAGATCGAGGCGGGCCATCGCCAGGGCTTCCATTTGCTCGGCCGACATCTCCGTGCCTTCCAGCAGTTCGACAAAACTGGCCTGGGTTCCGACCGCCCCTTTCAGGCCTTTGCCGCGCAATCCGTTGCTGAGAGCTTCCAGTTGCCCGAAGTCCTCCCATAAGTCCTGGGCATACATGGCCAGGCGATAGCCCAGCGTGGTCGGCTCGGCCGGCTGGATGTGAGTGTGGGCCATCATTGGCAGATCGGCCGTCTCCTCGATTCGTCGCGCGAATGCCAGCAACAGACGACGCAATGACTCGGCCAGCAGCCGCAACGCCTCGCGTTGGCGCAAGACGTCGACATTGTCCGTGATGTCCGCGCTCGTCGCTCCCCAATGGATGATGCCTCCGCCCTCCGGACATTGCTCGGCATAGGCGCGAATCTCGGCCATCACATCATGACGAGTCTCTCGCTCGATTTGCAGCGCGCGCTCGATGTTGACCTCGTCGGCGTGAGCCTCCAGGTCGGCCAGTTGTTCGGCCGATACCAGTCCCGCCACATGCTGTGCGGCCGCCAGCGCCACCCATACTCGTCTCATCGCTCGCCGCTTGTAGACTTCGGACCAGACGTAACGCATCTCCTGGCTGCTATAGCGCCAGGTAAATGGAGAAATGTAGTTGCGATGGTCGAATTGAGTCATGGTCTTGAGCGAAAAGCATCAAAGAATTTGTAGGGAAAAACCGATATCGACTACCGTATGGTTCGTCAGGACAGCGCCCGCGCCGCGTCGGAATGTTGTCGCCGCTTGCGTAGCAAACCCTCGCCTGAATAGAGGATCAGCGCCAGCCAGATCAGCCCAAAGCCGACGACGCGCGATGGCCCGAACTCCTCATGATAGATGAGCACGCCGATGAGAAACTGCAACGTCGGCGCTATATATTGGAGCAGGCCGAGCGTGGTCATGGTGATCTTGCGCGCACCGGATGCGAACAGGATCAGAGGGACGCTGGTCACCACGCCCGCGCCCATAAGCAGCAGGTTGGTGGTTATGCCGGAATGGGCCAGCGCGCCGACTCCGCGCATTTCCTGCAGGAGCAGAAAACCAAGCGCCGGCAGAAAGAGAACGGCCGTCTCCAGGAACAGCCCCTCAGCTGAGTTGAGGGCCGCAGTCTTGCGGATGAGACCATAGAAGCCAAAGGTGAAGGCCAGCGTCAGGGCGATCCACGGGAAAGCGCCGTAGCTGAATGTCAGATAGAGCACGCCGGCCAGGGCCACGCTGAGGGCCAGCCATTGCGCCCCGCGCAACCTCTCCTTGAGGATGAGATAGCCGAGCAGTACATTGACCAGCGGGTTGATGAAGTAGCCGAGGCTTGTCTCGACGATAAATCCGGCGTTGACGCCCCAGATGTAGACGAACCAGTTGATTCCCAACAGCAGGCCGGACAAGACGAATGTCAGCAGGACGCGCGGCCGGTGTAACGCACCGCCCAGCCAGCTCCAGTGGCGGCGAACCGCCAGCACCAGCCCGACGAAAACCAGCGACCAAACGATTCGGTGGGCCAGTATCTGACCGGCGGGAACCTCGTGGAGCGCCTTCCAGTAGATCGGCAGCAGGCCCCAACACACATAGGAGATGGCCGCATAAATGACGCCTTTGTTCATGGTCTAACCCGATAGATATGCAGACGCCGGGACATCACGAACAGAATGCGTGTGTCCCGGCGTTGAACTGTTTAGCGACGCGCCTGATAATTTGGCGCTTCCTTGGTGATGAGAATGTCGTGGGGGTGGCTTTCCTGCAATCCGGCGTTGGTGATACGCACGAATCGGGCTTTGTCGCGCAATTCGGCCAGATCGTGGGCGCCTGTGTAGCCCATGCCGGAGCGCAAGCCGCCCATCATCTGGTAGACTACATCGCGCAACTGGCCCTTGAAGGGCACCTGTCCCTCGACCCCTTCGGGCACCAGCTTGTCGCGAATCTGTCCGCCGGCCGGGCCGCCCGTTGGCGAAGAGACACCGCTGCCATATCGGTCGGCGCCGAAGCCCTGCATCGCGCCCATGCTGCCCATGCCGCGATACACCTTGTAGCGACGCCCTTCGTAGATGACGATCTCGCCCGGACTCTCCTCCAGTCCGGCCAGGAGCGAACCGAGCATGACCAGGTCGGCCCCGGCGGCCAGCGCCTTGACGATATCGCCGCTGTACTTGATGCCTCCATCGGCGATCAGCGGGACGTTTCGCGACCGGCAAACCTCGGCGCAGGCGGCGATGGCTGAGATCTGCGGTACGCCCGACCCGGCGATGATGCGCGTGGTGCAGATGGATCCGGCGCCGATGCCGACCTTGATCGCGGCCGCCCCGGCCTCGATCAGGTCGCGCGCGCCGTCGGGGCCGGTCACATTGCCGGCGATGATCGGCAGCTTGGGGTGACGGCGTTTGGCCGCCTGCAGGGTATCCAGCACCAGGCGCGTGTGGCCGTGGGCGGTATCGATGGTTGCCGCGTCCAGTCCTGCCTCCACCAGCAGGTCCAGTCGGGCCAGCGCCTTGTCGCCAACGCCGATGGCCGCCGCGCAGAGCAGACGGCCGCGTTCGTCGGTCGCCCCGTGAGGGTAGTCGATCTTCTTGAGGATGTCCTTGACAGTGATCAGCCCTTTTAAACGGCCGTATTCGTCCACCAGCGGCAGTTTTTCAATGCGATGGCGGTGAAGGATGGCCTTCGCTTCTTCCAGGCTCGTGCCCACCGGCGCGGTGATCAGGTTCGTGCTCGACATGAATTCCGCGATGGGTTGGGGGCCGGGAATGACGAAGCGTATGTCGCGATTGGTTAATATGCCGACCAGATGGCCGCCCTCATCGGTGATGGGGATGCCGGAGATGTGGTAGCGGCTCATCAAGGCCTCGGCCTCGGCCAGAGTCGCCTCCGGCCGCAACGTGAGCGGATCGACGATCATGCCCGACTCCGACCGTTTGACCTTGTCGACCTCTTCGGCTTGCTCGGTCGGCGTCAGGTTGCGATGGATGACCCCGATCCCGCCCAGCCGTGCCAGGCCGATAGCCATGTGGGCTTCGGTGACGGTGTCCATCGCCGCCGACATGACCGGCAGGTTGAGATGGATATCGGCGGTGAGGCGGGTCCGCAAGTCGACTTCCGCGGGCAATACTTCCGAATAGCCGGGTGCGAGCAGGACGTCGTCAAACGTCAGCGCCAGATCGCCATATTCCGGTGCGAACTTCATTGCGGAACCCCCTCCGGCATTTGAACCACCAGAAGTGGCTGTCTGCCGATCGTGTTAGCTTTGCCGCCGTGGTTTGGGTTTATTCACCCGTTGACGGCGACGACTGAAGATTTGCGGCGCGCGATTGTTGCGCGACAGGGCGATCCAGGCGCCGGTGAGAGCCAGCGCGACCGCCATCAGGAACGAGTAGGTGATGACCGACCCGCCGATGGTTGGCTGGTCAGGACGGAAGAATTCCAGAAAGGCCCGGCCCGCGCCCCACCAAACCATGAACAGGCCGAAGAGCGTGCCCGGCTTCCACTTGTCCCGGAAGCGGCTGTTCAGGGTTATCAGCACGATGAACCCCAGGATGAGCCAGATAGACTCGTAGAGGAAGGTCGGATGGAAGCGAGTGTCGAGAGGGAACTGGGTTAAGTCGGCGTACTGCGGCAGGCGATAGGGGGCGTCGATGAGGATGCCCCACGGCCGCGTGGTAGGTGGCCCATACAGCTCCTGGTTGATGAAGTTGCCCCATCGGCCGATGCCCTGGGCGATCAGCAGCGCCGGCCCGGCCACGTCGGCATAGTGCCAGAAGTTCTGCCGTCGGCGACGAATGAAGAACCAGCCCACAACGGCCGCGCCGATGAAACCGCCCAGAATATTGATGCCTCCGGCGCGGATATTGATCACATCCCAGAAGGATTGGAACTGAGAGCCGCGGCCGCCAAATACCTCCAGCAATACAAAGGTCAGGCGTGCAAAAATATAGCCGCTGAAGATGACGACGATCAGGCCGTTGAAAAATTCATCGACGTTCTGGTTGCGCCTGGCGATTTCGCGCGCGGCCCAGATGACACCGATGGCGATGCCCAAGGTTACCAGGATACCGTACCAATAAATGGGAAACCCGCCGCCGATGGGAATTGTGAAGGCGACCGGGTCGATATTAAGTCCGTCCAGCATAGTTCACCCGTGATAATGGTTTTCTTCCGACCCATGCTGTCACATGGCCGGAAGCTGCTCAATTATTCCAAATAGCCCAGACCGCGCAACCGCTGACGCAACAGTTCATCGCCTTCCAGATCGACGATCGTGCCGGCCGGTTGTTTGTCGCCTTCCCGTTTGGCTCGCTGGACCATCTGGTCAAGCGATTTCTCCAGAGTAGCGGCCGTCACCGGATATCGCTCGATCATGTTGTCGCCTTCCAACGGGTCGGCCGTCAGGTTATACAGTTCCTCGGGCACGTCCTCAACCTCGATCAGCTTGACCGCCGCGCCGTCGTGCTCGCTGGATGGTCGTACCACAGCCCGCCTGACTGACAGACAGCGGAATTTTTCCAGTAACTCCGGTTGGCGCGACTCGACGGCCTTCACGAAATTGAGTGGCGGGTAGATCTCGCTGTAGGCGGTCCGCTGTTCGGGATCGCGATCGGCAAGCGTATGGCGCAGGCTCAACCGGCGAACGTTCGAGCCGTCATCGCCGAGCATCTCGTCGATGACCGCGTCTTGCTGTTCGGTCCGGGCGGCTGCATCCAGAATCGTATGAAAGATGCGCCGCGTGCTGACCGGTGTGGCGTCCCGCGTCCCGGCCTCTATGCGGTCCGGCCAATGGACGATGAGCGGGACGTGGACCAGTTCCTCGTAAGCTACGAACGAATGACCAATCAGGTTGTGGTCGCCCAGGCCGTCGCCGTGATCGGCCACGATGATGGTAAGCGTGTCGCGATGGCGCTCTCGTCGTCCCAGTGCCTCGAATAGCGCTCCCAGATAGTGATCCTGATAGGCCACCTCGGCATCATACATATCGTTGAGCACGCGATCTTCCAGTTCGCTGAGCGGTTCAGCCAGAGGCGCGGCCCAGCGATAGGCTTCGCGATTCCATTGGCTCATGATGGCCCGTGCTTCCTTGCTGTGCCGGAAGTAGGGTGCGACCCGATCGACGAACTCGCCGGGCGCCCAGAAGGGGAGGTGGGTCTCCATCAGATTCATGAACAGGAACAAGGGGCGATTGGGTTCGCTGGTCTCGCGCTCTTCGATGAAGTGGACGACATCCTGAACCGAGCGTTCATTCTGCCCCTTGAAATTGGCCATCCGCGACCAAAGCGGCGTGAGCCAGGCGTGCAATGAGACTCGGAAAGCCAAATCAGACCGCCCGATGAAGTTCTGGATCGGGTAGGAGATACGCCGCAAGAACTGGGTGTACCCTTCGGCGATCCGGCTCATGGGCCAAGGCCAGGGATTTGAAGGTTCCGGCACGCTGGGGAAGGCCCCGCCGTAGTTGTAATAGGTCTGGAACCCTCGCTTAAAGCCGTTGTTCAGGACGCCGACGAGCGGGTTGTTACAAAAGCCGATGGTCTCATAGTCGAGTTGTCGCAAGACTTCGGCCAGATGCGGCCGTCCTTCACTCAGGCTTTGTGACGATTGGGTCACGCCGTGGGAAGTTGGGTAAAGGCCGGTGAAGAGCGATGCGTGACTGGGGATCGTCCATTGTGCGGGGGAGACGGCCTGCTCGAAGAGAGCGCCATCCGCGGCGAATCGATCGAGATTGGGCGTGATGGGTCGGGTGTGACCGTAACAACCGAGGCGATCGGCGCGCTGAGTATCCAGGACAATCAATATGATATCGGGTGAATTCATGACCTTAATAATAGTTTGGCGACATGGCGGAGGTGTTGCCCGCCGCCGATCGATTTTATTTGTCCACTCACATCATATCTTAGCAAGAAGACGGCCAAAACCATCGAAAGTCCCGCCATTAGACTAATATCGAAGCATAACATGGTCACCAGAGCGTCGCAAACCCTTTTCAACCGGTTCACAAATTGCGAGGCGGAGGTTTGCCAATCCGGTCAATTGGCTCTATCTTTCGGTTCATGCAAGTGCGACGGCTATCGCTGACCAATTTTCGCAATTACGCCCGGCTTGAACTGGACCTGCCGGAAGGCGTCGTCCTGATCCATGGCGATAACGCCCAGGGCAAGACCAATCTTCTGGAGGCTATTTACTTTCTGGCCACCACTCGCTCGCCCCATGCCAGCCAGGATTCGCAACTCATCAATTGGGAGGCCATGGCGGCCGATGAGCCGGTGGTGGTCGGCCGTCTCGTGGCCGATGTTGAGCGACCGGATGGCCCGCGCCATCTGGAGATGCGCCTGATCGTGGAAGAGCGCGGCAATTGGGCGAATAATGGTTCGAGCGGTTTTCGTCGCGAGGCGCTGGTCAATCGCCGCAAGGTCCGGCTGATGGATTTGCTGGGCCATCTGCGGGTCGTGCTCTTTCTGCCCGAGGATGTCGAACTGGTAACTGGCGTACCGGTCAATCGGCGACGCTACCTGAACATCACGTTGTGTCAGGTTGATTCCGACTACTGCCGCGATCTGTCCGCCTATAACAAGGTGCTCGAGCAGCGCAATGCCCTCCTTCGACGAATGGCCGAGGGACAGACGCGCGACGCGGCCGAAGTTCTCCGGATTTTGACCGACAAACTGATCGAACCGGGCAGCCGGGTCATCCAGCGGCGGGCGCGATTCGTGGCCGAGATGGGGCACGA
The DNA here is from genome assembly GCA_964466135.1 of uncultured Ardenticatenaceae bacterium. Classification (GTDB taxonomy): domain Bacteria; phylum Chloroflexota; class Anaerolineae; order Promineifilales; family Promineifilaceae; genus Promineifilum. The sequence continues at coordinate 32,248 of CAYXNH010000008.1, forward strand.
AGCTCAGGAGATCTACTTTCATGATCTGATCAAAGGTATGGAATCCCTGCGATTGGGCTATCTGCCGGGGTGGTATACCAACGGTCGTCGCGGGACTGATGACCAATTGGCCGATGGCGAAGAATTACAAGCCAATCTCAATATCGGTTTCATCGCCGAACGGTTTGCCGCCGAACTGGCGGCGGCACAGGCGGCCGACCTGGCGCGCGGCTCCTCGTCCGTCGGTCCCCATCGGGATGACTGGACGATCCTGATCAACGGAAAAAACCTCGGCACGTTCGGCTCGCGCGGACAGGTTCGCACGGGCATCCTGTCATTAAAGCTGGCCGAGATCAACTGGATGAAGGCGATGACGAATGATGTGCCCATCCTTCTCCTTGATGAGGTAATCGCCGAACTTGACCTGCATCGTCGCGCGGCGTTATTGGCTTATATTACGGATCAGGTTCGCGGCAAGAAGATGGCCCAGGCGCTGCTGACGGCGACCGATCCGGGGATGTTTCCCGCCGAGTTCCTGGCCCAGGCCAGTGGCTTGCTGGTACAAGCCGGCCGGGTGACCGCCGATGAGTCCTAGAGAGGTCGCTTGACGGGCACGCCCGCCCGGCGAGGATAACGGCCGTCGGTCGGCCGAATCTTGGGCACAACGATCAGATGATGGAGCGGATCGGTATCGGGCAGTTGAACGGCCGAGAGCCGCGCCGCGCCGCCTCCCAACTGTTCGATCGCCGGCGCGGCCGCGCTCGCTTCGGACGTGGCGCTCTCTCCCTTTTGCGCCAACATGGCGCCCCCAACCCGGCAGAGCGGCAACAGGTATTCAACCAGAATGCGCAACTCGGCCACAGCCCGGGCGGCCGCCCAATCGAACTGCTCGCGAAACGCAGTGTCCCGCCCCAGTACCTCAGCCCGTTCGGCGACCACGATGACATCACGCAAGCCCAATTCGCCGGCAACCAGTTCGAGGAACCGCGCCTTTTTGGCCACACTGTCCACCAGGATTAATCGAAGGCTGGGGAAAAGGATCTTCAGCGGCAGCCCGGGGAAGCCCGCGCCACTGCCGATGTCGATGAGCGAGCGGCCGCCGAGATCGCCGGTGGCCGTCGCACAGGTCAGCGAGTCGAGGAAGTGGCGAATGCGAATCTCGCGCGGATCGCGGATGGCTGTCAGGGAGATTCGCTCGTTCCACTCCAGCAACAACGACTCATAGATCCTGAATTGCTCAATTTGCCCCGGGGTCAGCGAGAGACCGAATGGCTGCCCCCATGCTACCAATTCGTCCATTCTAACGACTTCGCTCCAGTGCCTTGAGGGCGGTATCGACCACGATGCGGTCCCATTGCTGGCCGCCGAAAGCTACCGGTGTGAAGGTGATCCAGTCCCTGTGAATTACGATCTCTCTCGCTCGGATATATAAGGGAATGATTGGGAACAGGCCGTTCTCGTTGAAGAACAGCGATTCAACACGCCGGTAGAGGGCAGCGCGCTCGGCCGGGTCAATCGTTATGGATGCCTGTTGTAGGAGGCTGTCCGCTTCAGAACATTCCCGGTTCTGCCGATTCTCGCTGTCCCGGCAATGCAGAAAATCAGTGAGCAGATTGCCGGCATCGGGAAAAGTGGGCGACCAGGCCAGCTCCCACATATCGGGCCTCCCGGTTGCGTCCCGACGGGTGGCAGCCAGCAGTGTGCCAAACGACACTTGTTCGATCTGGATACTCTCCGGCAAGCAGCCCAGCTCTTTCACCCACATATCGCGAATGAGTTCGGCCTGGAGGAGCGACAGGTCGGCCGAGCTTACCATCCATCTGATTTCGGGCATAAGGCGGCAGCTACGCAATGTGCTTGCCGCGATCTGTTGCCGGGCGAAGTCGGGGCTGTAGCCGACACCGGCTTCATCCGCCGGCAAGCCGGCGATAATATCAGGCACGGTGGCATGGCGCATGGTGATGCCCCTCCCGTCATAGATCTCGTCTACTAATTTCTGCCGGTCAATGGCCGCGCTGAATGCTCGCCTTACCTCCGGTTCCCGGAAGACCTGGCTGTCAAAATTGAACCCCAGGTAGAATAATACCTGATCGGGTATGACCTTGACGTTATCCGGCGTTCGCCCAATGATCTGTTCCCGTTCGGCCGAGGGCAGGGGCGCGATATCCAGCTGCCGCTCTTGCCACAACTTGAAAGCGTCGATCTCCTCATTAAAAAATGAGATATTCACGACATCGCCATTACCTGTTCTGTCAATGGGCCACAAGGGGTTTAGATGCAAAACGAGCTTCTCTTCGGTTAACAGATCCGGCACGAGAATATAGGGGCCGGATGTGACCAGCTTGTTGGGTGTTTGCCAACCATCGCTTAAATCGCCATTTGCGTCAACCCATTCGTTCCCCATTTCCTTGACCAGGTCGCGCGGCACGGCCTGGAAAAAGGTTGTGCTGGTCAAGGTCAGGTAATAACTGGCCGGTTTGGTTAGCTGGAATTCCAATGTTGTCGCATCAACCGCCCGAACTCCCAGGTCGGCTCGATTCTGATCCGTAGGGGAGGGGATAGCAAATAGTTCCCGGCAGCCGTCGATGATGAAGAGCGTGTAGGCCAGGGGATGTTCGACCTCGTGACTACAAATGCGCTCAATGGCGAACACGACGTCATCGGCCGTCACTGCGCGAACCGGTGTGGCTGATCGCAGATCTGTGCTGCCCGGCCGTGAGCGTCCTGAGCGTACCCAGAAGATGTCGTCCCTTAAATGGAATGTCCAGGTTCGGCCATCGGGACTAACGGTCCAACTCGTCGCCAGTTCCGGCTCAATTGTCTGGTTGTCAGGATTGAAGTTGGTCAGCCCGGCGAATAGATTCTGAGTAAGGTCCAGTTGCGCCCGGCTTTGGGCCAGGCCGGGTTCGAGGTTGGGTAATGTTCCCACCAGTGGCAGATCGATCATAACCGGCGGCTTAACTATTGCGGGCGTCGCCGGAGGGGCGGGCGTGCCGGTGAGTGTTGAAAGCTGCCCGATGACGCGCGTTACGATGGATTGGATGCCGCCGACGGTCGGTTGCGGGGTGAGGCCGGCCGGCAGTTCCCCGGTTCCGGTAACCGTTGTGTCGCCCGCCGGACGACAAGCCGCCCCTGCAAAAAGAAGAGCCAACAATAAACATTGGCTCACCAAGGCTAATATTCTCCGACAGGAGGCGCCACGATGTGTCTGTGATCCAACCATTTCCGATTCATGCTATATCAGACAAAGGCCTTGGACAAGTAGAATTGCATGCAGTTGCCTCGACATTATCCGAGTAGTAATATTAGTTGCGCCGTCGGGACGATATCAGGCACCTGTTAACTTCTTATGTACGAACGTGTATTGGTCATTGATGATTCTCAGGAGATTCGAGACTTTTTGGTCGAGAATATCCTCCGGCCCAAGGGGTTCGAAGTTCTGGCAGCCTCTGACGGAATGATGGGTCTGGAGTTGGCCATTGCCAAAGAACCTGACCTGATGATCACCGACCAACAGATGCCCGGCCTCACGGGCCTCCAGGTACTGCAGAAGCTCCAGGAACGCAACCTCGACATCCCGACGATCCTCATCACCGGCGAAGGGTCCGAGGATACGGCTGTTCGCGCCTTCCGGCTGGGAATCAGGGATTACATCATCAAGCCGATCGATGCCGAGGAGTTAAGCGCTTCCATCGATAAGGCCCTGCGTGAAAACCGCCTGCAAAAGGAACGTGATCAACTCGTCGAACAGCTGATGGAGAGCAACTCCCAGCTCCAGCGGCGCGCCCAGGAACTGAATGTGTTGTATGGCGTCGGCAAGTCCGTCTCCTCTTCGCTCGATCTGGAGGAAGTCTTGCAGCGTGTTGTCGAGGCGGCCGTCTACGTCGTCGGGGCGGAAGAAGGCTCCCTGATGTTGCTGGACGGTACTCGATGCCGGCCCCGAAAGCCGCCTGGTTGTTGTTTGACGACCCTATAGCCGTAACGAA